>JAJDEG010000744.1 GCA_029259895.1 Planctomycetota bacterium | reverse complement strand
GCGGACCACGCTGGCCGACGAATCCGTCGACCGAATCGATTGGGGACGCGGAGACATGGCCACCGTCCGCCGTGTCGTCGCCCGTTGCATCGAAGTTGGCCGCAAAATACAGCTCAAACACGACCTTCGCCGCCATCTCGCGGGGCATCCGCCGGAGTTGGAATACTTCAGCATTCCCGTCACGCACCGGCCGACTCGCTTCGACCACGCCGCCCGCGGCACCGACATCGTCCATTTGCACTGGACGGCCAAGCTCATTGATTACCCAACGTTCTTCGCCAACATCCCCGACGAATTGCCCATCGTCTGGACGCTTCACGACATGAATCCCATGACCGGCGGGTGCCACTACACCGCCGGCTGCGAAGGATTCGTCAGCGGGTGCGGCCATTGCCCGTTGTTGGGACGCAACGGCGAGCACGATCTGTCGAAACGCTCTTTCGACGTCAAACGCCAGGCGCTCGTCGGCAAGAACTTACACGTCGTTGCTCCGAGCCGCTGGCTCTCGCGAGAAGCTCGCCGAAGCCCGATTCTCGAAAACGCCCGCTCGTTCCACACGATCCCCTACGGCATCGATACCGACCTGTTCGCGCCGGTCGATCGTCGACTTGCCCGTCGGACGCTGGGCGTCCCCGACGGCGCCATCGTCGTAGCCTTCGGCGCCGTCGATCTCGACAACTTACGCAAGGGCCTGCGGCAACTGCTCGAAGCCCTTTCGCGATTGCCCGATCAATCCCGCGTGCTGGGCCTGCTTTTCGGCTCCGGCGAAACGCCGCCGACCGATTTGCCGCTGCCGGCGATGCTCGCCGTCGGTTACGTCAGCGATCCGCGCCGCCAGGCGATGGTCTATTCCGCGGCCGACCTGTTCGTCATTCCATCACTGCAAGAAGGATTCGGCCTGACCGGGTTGGAAGCGTTGTCCTGCGGAACGCCGGTCGTCGGCTTCGACACCGGTGGAATTCCCGACTTCGTCGTCCACGGCGAAACAGGGCTTCTTGCCCGCGTCGGCGATGCCGCCGACTTGGCCGAAAAAATCGGCATCCTCGTCGACGACCCACAAGCCGCCGCCCGCATGGGCGAGCGCGGCCGAGAGTACGTACTGGCCCACTTCAGCCAACAACGCCAAGCCGAGCAATATCTAAATCTCTATCGCGAGCTGCTCGGCTCGCAGCGTCAAGATCGCGCCGCCTGACTGCTCGCCGCGCGACGGCGCAATCGAAGCAAGCATGCGCTCTCGCGATACGAAGCCGATTTCAGTCGGCTGTCGAGCGCCAATTCAAGGCGGCGCAAACCAGGACTCGGTAGAAAAGCGGGCGAGCCGACGATCATTCGCAACCGCCACTCGCCATCGAACGCCCATCGCAATCGCGTGCCACGATAAGTGTGCCCTCCGCGTTCCTCGAATCGCTCGGCGTCCAACCAGCCGGTGAGACATGCTCCGTCCTCTTTCCGCGTGCGTTGCGCTCGTCGAAAACAGCGTGAAGTGCGCCAAGCTTCGGCCACAAACCGTACTGCGCCGGTCGCAACGATCGGCGGGAATCGCCGCCTTGATTTCGCCCGCAATTCTCCCTAGACTGCACGTGCTTCAGGAGGGTAAGCGAATGGTTAGCGGCCTGACTCGAAATCAGGTGCCGGGCAACCGGTTGAGGGTTCGAATCCCTTGCCCTCCGCTTCTGTAAGTCCTTGCCACAGGCTATCTAACGCCAAACGGGGTCGCCAGTTACGGCGACCCCTTTGCGTTTGGTGGTGGGGTTTCCTGCGTGCAAACTGGCGCGAACTGTGCCGCTGGGCGGCAAGTTTGATGGCACCATTGTGGGCACCTTTTTGAGAGGCTCGGCACCGTGGTGGGCACCATTAGTGGGCTTCGTTCGTCGGCGGGAATTCCCGTTTTACCGGTGCCAGCAGGCAATTTTCGATGCCGTGCCCGTAGACTTACCATATTGAGTGCATGCTCTGGAGCAAAAATGGCGCTGGAGAATGTCCTGACTAGCGTCCGGGCGAAATCCTGGTTCCCAAGAAAAACGCCTGCTCGCGGTTGCCCATCGGTAAGAGGGTGTGCGCGAACAGGCGTTATCGGTCATCCAATCAAGTCGATAACGAACTGGCTTAGACAGCCAGCAGATCGTCCAGCAGCGTCAGGTTTCCGAACACGTTGTCGTGGCTGGTGGAGGCCTTGTTGCCGTTGATATTGGATGACTTGTCGATGTTGATGGTTCGAGTATTGAAAACTCCACCGCCAACTCCGCTTCCGCCATCGCCGCTGCCCATCGCCCGATTGGCGGTGATGTTGGTCTTGGTGATCGTCATCACCATTGGCGGGCCAACGTCCGTGCCATTGTAGATGCCGCCGCCCTCGGCCTGCTCGCCGCTGACCCAGTTGTTGACGATCGAACTGTTGTCGATGGTGACCGTTGCACCGAAGCCGCGATAGAACCATATCGCGCCGCCTTGGGCGACGCCCCCTACCGCGGAATTCTGGGCGAACCGGCTGTTGGAGATGGCCGCTGATGTCCCCTGATAGGCGGCAATCGCTCCGCCGGCGGCATATTCGCCAACGGCCGCATTGCCGATGAAGGAACTCTTGTCGACGACCAACTGATTGCCGTTGATTCCCATGACGGCGCCGCCGAAGCCGCGGTCGTTGCCACCGTCGGCTTGATTGCCGCGGAATTGGCTGTGGCCGATCACGGTTTGCCCGCCGAAGCTACCGATCGCGCCGCCGCCGCCGGCGTTGCCGCTGTCGGGATGATTCGCCGACCGATTGCCTTCGAACGTACTATGGTCAACGTTTAACGTACTTAGGAACGCATAGACCGCGCCCCCCATGCCCGTGAACACGAGGTCGACCGCCTCGTTGTTACGGGCCGTCACGTGATCGAGGGTTAGATTGCTGGAATTCGCCTTGATCGCTCCGCCGCCAGTGCGGACGAAATCGGCGCCGCCTTCGAACCGGTTGTTCTCCAGGACCACGTGGTCGAGGTTAAGGACGCTGTTGTTCGCCAGAATTCCGCCGCCGCCGTCGTCCGTGCCGTCGTAGACGGCTCGCCCGTCGGCGATCGTCAAACCGTCGATGGCGACGGTGGCGTCGCTGATGTCGAAGACGCGGCTTTGCCCGTTGCCGCTGATCGTCAAATAGTCCTCTCCCGGTCCGTCGATGGTGAGATCGTCGGTGATGTTCAACTCACCGCTCGTCAGGCCGATCACGCCGGTCAACTCGGGGGCGAACTCGATCACGTCGGCGCCCGGCGCATTGTTCGCATCGTCGATGGCTTGGCGAAGCGACCCTGGTCCGCCGTCGGCGAGATTGACGACGGCCATGGCGCTCAAGACGGACCGATCTTCCAATGCCTCCAGGCGGAGGGCGGCGGCGCCGCGACGCTGGGCAGATCGTCGGCCGCGGGAATCGCCGCCGGATCGAAAAAGCTTCGAGAAAAGCGGGCTGTGCAACATCGTTAGGTCTCCTGAAACGGTAAGCGGGAACATTGTGCGACGCCGAGGGCCGAGGCTAGAATGAATTCGCTTCGGGTGCCGGTCGAATTGACCCATCGCACCAGGAAATGCGCCGTCCGCAGCGCAAACCTGCAACGATTCGCGGAAAAAACGCCAAGAAAAACGAATGACGGCTCAGGCGAATGCAACCGCAATAGTCAAAGCGGCGTCCCGCAGCGACCCGGATGCCGCCGCTCGGTTGCTGCCCTTGGTGTACGACGAATTGCGGCGGTTGGCGGCCGGTTATCTCGCCCGGGAGCGCGCCGATCACACGCTCCAGGCCACGGCCCTCGTGCATGAAGCGTACGTGCGGCTCGTCGACCAGACGCAGGTGAGTTGGCAAAACCGCGCGCATTTCTGCGGCGTGGCCGCGCGCGTGATGCGGCAGATCTTGGTCGACCACGCACGACGTCGCGGCCGACGTAAGCGGAGGACGCCGGGCGAACGAGTTTCGCTCGACCGGGCGCTGTTGGTGGGCAAGCGGGTCGACGAGGATATTGGATTGCTCGACTCGGCGCTGACGCGGTTGGCCGGGCTGGACGCACGCAAAGCCAAGGTCGTCGAAATGCGGTTCTTCGGCGGAATGAAAGTCAAGGAAGTGGCCGAAGTGCTGCAGATTTCCGAGCGCACGGTCGCCGACGATTGGGCATACGCCAAGGCCTGGCTGCATCGGGAACTTGCGCAAGAAGCAATCACATGACGGAATCGCAACGCAAACGGGCGGAAGAGCTGTTCCGTAGCCTGCGCGACCGGCCTCGCGAACAGCACGCGGCGTTGGTCGACGCCGGCTGCCCGGACGATCCCGACGTGCGTCGGGAAGTTGAGACGCTGCTGAAATCCTACGTCGAAGCGCCGGACTTTTTGGAGTCGCCGCCGACCAACGTGTTCGTGGAGCCGGATGGAGAAAGTTCCGGATTCCGCTTCGGCGCGCCCGGCCTGCCGTCGGACGCGATTCCCGGTTATCGCATCCTCAAGGAACTTCACCGCGGCGGTCAAGGCGTGGTGTACCAGGCGATCCAGGAGTCGACGCGGCGGAAAGTGGCGATTAAAGTCATGCTCGAAGGACCGTTCGCGGGCGACAGGAGCCGGCGTCGCTTCGAGCGCGAGATCGAGTTGGTCGGCAGCCTGCGTCATCCGGGCATCGTGCCGATCTTCGACAGCGGCGCGGCCGACGGCAAGTTCTTCTTCGTCATGGAGTATGTTCGCGGCCAGCCGCTGGACGACTTCGTGAAGTCGCAAAAACCGAGTATCGACGACACGTTGCGGCTCTTGATCCGCGTTTGCGACGCGGTGGACTACGCCCATCAAAAGGGCGTCACGCACCGCGACCTCAAGCCCGGCAATATCCTCGTCGACGAGCGAGGGGATCCGCGGGTAGTCGACTTCGGGTTGGCCAAGGCTGGCGGTTCCGACCTCGACGCCGGACAGTCGCAGTTCGTTTCCGTCACGGGGCAAGTGGTGGGGACGCTCGCGTACATGAGTCCCGAGCAGGCGGCGGGCCGACTCGATCACGTCGACATGCGCAGCGACGTGTATTCCCTGGGTGTGATCGCCTACGAACTGCTGACCGGAGAGCCGCCGCACGACGTGGGCGGGCAAATGAGCGACGCGCTGGCCGCGATCCAGCACACCGAGCCGAAGCGGCTCCGCACGGTCCGTCGGCAGATCAGCGACGATGTCGACACCATCGTAATGAAGGCCCTCTCGAAGGACCGCGCTCGACGCTATCCGACGGCGGGATCGCTCGGTGCGGACATGCAGCGCTTTCTCGACGGCGATCCAATCGAAGCCAAGCGGGAAAGTGTGGTCTATCTCGTAAAACGACTCGTTCGCCGCTATCGCGTTCCGGTCACGATTGCGGCCGTTTTCGCCCTCGTCGTGTGCGTTTCGCTGGTGGTCTCGTTGGCGTTTTGGCAACGCGCCGCGAGCGACCGCGATGACCTGCGCGATGCTCGCAAGCGGGAAGCTACGCTCCGCGCGTCGGCCGACGAGGCCCGCGCCAAAGCGGAAGCTTTAGCGGCAGAACAAGAACGCCGCGCCTACAACGGCTACATCGCGCGCGCGGCGGCTGCGTTGGGCGACAACAATGCCGCGATCATGAAGCGGATGCTCGACTCCTGCGCGAATTCGAAGTTGCGCGGCTGGGAATGGCACTACTTGCGGTCGTTGGTCGATCGCAGTCGCCGCAGGCTGGATGAAAAGCCAGTCCAGGCGATGGCGCTAAGCGCCGACGGGCGTTGGATGGCATCCGCCGGTTACGACGGCGTCGTGCGGCTTTGGGACGCGAACGCGCTCGCGCTGGTTCGCACGTTGGGAACTCCCGGCGGAAATGTCGTGAATTCGCTGGCTTTCAGCCCCGATGGGCTACGAATCGTCGTGGGCGATTTGGGAGCCGCTCAACGCAGTCGGTGGGACGGGCGCAGCGCCATTAGAATTTGGGACACGCAGAGTGACGACGTGCAAGAGATTGCCAATGACGAAAACCCCTTGCTCTCGATCGCCTGGAGTGCCGACGGTCGATGGATCGCGTCGGGCGGCATCGGCGGCACGGCAAAACTGTGGGACGCCAATGCCGGGTTTGCCTCTCACGTCGTGAATCACATTGCGTTCACGAATGTGCATACGATCTGCTTCAGTCCGGATAGCGCCAATGTTCTCGCGGCTTTCGACAGTTGGCTCGGGATCTGGGACATCGACTCGAATCGTGAGATTTTTCCGGTGCGACAAGCGCAAACGCAGGTTGTGGGACAGGCTGCCTTCAGCCCCGACGGCGAAAGCGTCGTGTGGGGAACCAGCTCACTGTTCAGGCACGAAAAGATGGAACTGTGGAACGCCAAGACCGGCGAACTGCGACAACGCTTCAGTGGCCATCGTGGAACCACTTCCTCCGCCACGTTCAGTCCGGATGGAAATCGAATCGTCTCTGCTGGCACCGATAATACGCTCCGCCTTTGGGATGCGAAAAACGGCGAATTACTCGGCATATTCCGCGGTCACGACGGCGACGTGAAAATCGCCGCTTTTCGAAGTCCCGCCGGAAAACGGATTTTTTCGGCTGGCGATGACGGCATCCGAGTCTGGGACAGCACACCCCAACCCGACGTCGTGACACTCGACGGTCACGAATCCGAGGTCGCGGCGATCGCATTTAGCCCCGACGGAAAACGGCTCGTTTCGGCGAGCAACGATACAACGGTCCGGTTGTGGGATACGGTTTCGGCAAGACAGATCAAGTCCTGGCGTCACGACGGCGTCGTATTAGACGTCGATTTCAGCGCCGACGGCGAACACCTTGCTTCGGTGTC
Organism: Planctomycetota bacterium; assembly: GCA_029259895.1. Lineage (GTDB taxonomy): Bacteria > Planctomycetota > Planctomycetia > Pirellulales > PLA5 > PLA5. Next base: position 13,953 of record JAJDEG010000744.1, on the reverse strand, counting down.
CTATAAGAACAAGAGCGAAAATGAACGAGGGATCAAACGTGCCACACTGTGGCGGCTCAACTTGGATTGGCCGAAAGAAGCGGCCCCGGAGTCCAACGGCTTTTTCGATTCCATCAGCATTCCCCAGCAACCCACGCACATCGAGAGCGTGGCGTTCGGCGACAGCGGAGCGAAGTTGGCCACACACCAGTTTCGGACGATCCAGATTTGGGACGTGAGTTCAAGAAAGCCGATCGCAACATGTAGAATAGACTACCACACGGAAATCACGAACGTGGCGTTTTCGTCCGACGGTGCGTATTTGGCGGTCTGCGGCTTGATACAGCCGGGAGTTGCGCTGGTGGATGCGAAAACGAACCCTCCCACGATGCTACGCACGTTGATCGATCGGCCGGATGTGCTTCCCACGTGCGTTGTCTTCGATGCGCCCGGTCGGCGAATCGCGGCGGGCACGCTGGATGGAACGGTGTATGTCGTGGACGTGAACGCCGGCGACTACGTGGCTTTGATCGGACACGTGGGACCGGTCACGGCGGTCGCGTTCAATCCCCAGGGCGATCGGCTGTTCACGGGCGGCCAGGACCAAACCGTCAAGGTTTGGAATGCCCGCACCGGTGAAGAACTCCTAACGCTCCGTGGTCACAAATCCAGGGTCACGGCCGTCGCGGTCAGCCCGGACGGCAAGACCGTCGCCACGGCCGGCGACGACAATACAATCCGCCTCTGGCGCAGCGGACCGTAACGCAACGATGAGTCCGTTGGGCAACGAGCCACGCTCATGTTATTGGTTGCCCAACCGTGCGTCGACTCATGACGGCTGGCTCCGCGCCGGACGACTCCTGCTCCGGATCCTTCAGACGCGTTTTGAGGTCGGAAGAAGCACCTATCCCTCGGAGGTGATGCCAGCGCGAATAATTCCCCAGCGACCGGAGTTCATCGTCACGTAGAGTGCGTAGCCGCGTCACCCGCCGTCCCAGCCAACTTCCCCACTGCCTCCACCAAATCGCCCATCTCCAGGTGCGTGTACCGATCCATCGTCAGCGTGATCGTCGAATGCCTGGCCAACGCCTGGGCGACCTTGGGCGGCACGTTCGCCATGACCAGGTGCGTGATGAACCCGTGCCGGAGCGAATGGAAGTCGACGACCTGGCCGGCGGCGTCGACGTTGCGGAGGTGGTCGCTACGATCGCGGCGTTTGCGTTCGGCGCCTTTCGTCTCCTCCAGCCACGCCTCACGCGCCACGGCCAGGTCGCGCTGCAGAATCGCGCCGGCCTTGCGATACCATTTTCCGGGCCACAGGCGTTCTTCTCCGGCCCGGCGGTCCGTTTCGCGCTTCGCCAGATAGGTCCGCAGCCGCCGGCACAGGTCTTCGGCCAGCGGCAGAACGTCCTTGCGGCGGTGCTTGGAATAGCAGGCGTCGACGGTCACGGTCGGTGGATTCGCGTCCAGGTCGAACGACTGGGGGGTTAGGCTGGCGATCTCTTGGGCCCGCAGCCCCGTAAACGCCGCCAGTCGGTACACGATCGCCCGGTCGGCGCCACACATTCGCACGGCCGGGACAGCGGGTTTTGCGCGCATGAATCTCTCGCCGAGGGCGACACGGATACGGTTGGTAAGGGCCGCGTCGCCGCCGATGGAATTGACGGCCCGACACGGCGGAAGGGCGGGAGATAAAATTGTATCGCGGCGAAGTCTGGGCGACGGGCACCGGTTGGTTCAGTGCAAATTGCTGCAAACTCGACGGCACCATTATCGGCACCCCGCGAAACCCGCGCGCCGCAACGCCAAACCGCGCAAACGTTTACGCCATTCGCCAAGCACACTGGAAATGTGGTGCCCCGTAAGGAGTTGCGAGTTCGAATCTCGTGCCCTCCGCTTCTGTAAGTCCTTGTCGCAGCCTATCTAACGTCAAACGGGGGCGCCAGTTACGGCGACCCCGTTGCGTTTGGTTGTGGGGTTTCGGGCGTGCAAATTGGTGCAAACTGTGCCGCTGGGCGGCGAGTTTGATGGCACCATTGTGGGCACCTTTTCGAGAAGGTCGGCACCATAGTGGGCACCCGTGATGCCGCGTCGTTGTGCGACCAGCAACGCCACCCTGCTTTCGACTTCCACAGTTGGCGGGCACTGCCACATCGGCTGACGCAAGAGGCTTACACCGCGAAGCAACTCAAAGGAACCGCGATCCCCAACCAGAGCCACCATCTATTGACGGCAAGCGCGGCATCGGACGGCCAACAATATGCGTCGCAACGCGATGTTGGAAACCCGGTTGTCGTCCGCATTCTCATTTCTCTCAGGCGCAGCGCGTGATGTGTCGACTGAGAACGTCACTGCGAACGCAATCGCCGGACCAATGCGATCTCGTCTGCCGCGACCTGCGTCGTGCGCCGCGGATGAATTGCAAATAGTCTGATACGTCGATGATTTTCGCGAGCGTAAAGGGACACGTCATCAAGTCGCATAGAGTCGACTTCGCGAAAACTGGCGTCCACGTCTGAACGTCCCAAGCTGTGGGCCTTCGCCGCGCGAACGACCAAGGCCTGCGGAGCACGGGCGCGTTGCGCAACTGCCATCGCCGGCGACGACGCCGCTACTGCGCCGAGGTAATTCTGAAGTAGCGCCGCGTCGGCCAGCGACGTGCGGCCATCGCCATCCACGTCGCCCCGAGTGCGATACGATCCGCCAGCCAGACCGAAACCGCCGGCCAAAACCGCCGCGTCGAGGCGACTGACCAGCCCGTCGCCATTGAGGTCGCCGAGCACGGGGATCGGATCGAGAAGGACCGGCGAACCGTCGAGCCGGGCGCTGCTTCGCCAGTTGATCGGATCGTCGTATTCGCCGCCGGTATCCACCGCGACGAGCGAGAATCCGTCGCCATCGGTCTCCGGAAGCCAATCGTCGTCAAACGCAAACGATTGAATCGTCTCGCCCAGCGGGCCGAGCAATACCAACGATTCGCCGCCGTTGTTCAGCTTGCCCGCATACTGGCCGACGACCGCGACCGTGTCGCCGTAGCGCTGGGCAAACGCAATCGGGTTCGACGCGATGACCGCAAACTGTCCAGGCCCGAGCAGCACGGAGGGAAACGTGAACGACACGCCGGCCGCGAACCGATACTCCGCCAAATCGACCGTCGCCGTCGCGCCGACGTTTTGGATTTCGATGAACTCGTATTCGTCGCGATCGGCGAACGTCTCCGGGCCGCTGGCCTCGCGCGGGTGGTACATCAACTCCGTAATTCGTAGCGGCGAGACGACGGTGAACAGCGATTCGCTCAGCGCGCTCCAGACACCGCCGACGAGCGATCTCGCGCGTACCTGTGTCGTCGCCGGAATCGGGACCGGTCCGCCGTAGAGCATGGCGATGGGATTGATCGCCCCGCCGGGCAGGCGCGGATCGCTGCCGTCGAGCGTGAAATAGATCGGAGCGTCGGTCGCCGTCACCTGCTGGCCGAGCAGCAACTCCGGCAGTACGAGCATGTCGGAACTGGTGGCCGTGCCGTTGAGGCCGTGTATGGCCAGCACGTTCGTGCCCGGCTGAAGCAGACTGAGATGCTGCGTGATGTCGAACGGCTGGTAGACGACGGCGTTGACGTCGCCGTTGCCGCCTTGCGACGCCGAATTCCATGCCACAACCGCTGGCGCGAAAGCGCGGGCCACTTCCACGCCGTTGAGATAGGCCACAAACCCGTCGTCGAACTTCATGTTCAGCAGCAATCGATCGTAATCGGCCGGATCGAATTCGGCGTTGACGCCGAACGTCATCCGCGCGTACACCGAAGTTTGGTTCGGCACGGTGGCGAGGTTCGCCGTGATATCGGTTCCGAGCAGCGCCGCGAAGTTGATCGCGTCGAGAGGCGATGCTTCGTAGCCGACGCCGGTCGCGCCGGCGGTCCAGGCGGTTTCGCCGGCCGCGCCGGGAACGAAACCCGGTTGAATCCACGACGCGCCGATCAGCGAATTATCGCTCGACGATGGAACGAGCACGCTGGCGGTATGACCGGGCGCAACCAGCGACGTATCGACGATCAGGTTCGACAGCGGCGCGGACATGCCTAGCTCGAAGCCGGGAACAATCTCGCCGCCGTCTTGGCTGAACGTCGGCGCGGCGAGATCGGGATACAGTCCTTGGGCCTTGAATTGATTGAGGACGATCTGCGAACGCTGCGGAAACCAATTCAGCAATAGGTCGTTTCGCACGGCTTGGAATTGATCGTGCGACGTGTACTGGATGCCGCGGACGTCGCCCCAGCGAGCGGCTTCGGCGATCAGGGCCTGTTCGATTTCTCCGGAAAGCTCCATCCACCGCGCGGCCGGCACGTTCCGCTCTGGATGGGCAGGATCCCAAGCCGGGTTCTGCGGATCGACGTAGAGCACGCCGCCAGGCGAAAACGCCCTGTGGACGTGATCGGCGAACAGCAGGCGATAGTCCGCGTTGGATAGCAGCGCTTGATGAAACTTGGTCGGCGAATCGGCGTCGCGCGAATGGGCGACGACGCGATTCTCCGTCACCGACTGCTTCATGCCGTGCTCGTTATCCCAATCGAAGAAGTGAAAACCCTCGCTGTTCTCCGTTCGGTCGCGGCCGATGTAGAAGTTGCCGGGCCAATCCTGCGCCGCGGCGTACATGTTGTGAATCATGTAGTCGATCAGATTCGGCACGTCGAGCAGCACGGGAAATGCCGGATTGCGCGTACCGTCGGGATTATTGCCCTGCAATTGCTGGTAGTCGGCCGCAGACGAAATATCGCGGTAACCCGCGCCAAAATTGTTCGGATCGTTCTGAATGAGCGCGAGCAACTGCCGGTATGCGTCGATCGTGCCGTCGACGACTTCTTCGTGATTTTTGAGCGAGTCGTAATCGTCCTTGTCGCCGCCGAAGTACGACGCATCGAACGACGCGTCGGGGCGTTCGGTCGGGTTGTAGACGCCCCAATACAAGCCGTTGATATACAGGTGGACCCACTCGCCGTGCGGACTGGCGTGGCCCATCGCCAGCTGCGTCGCGCGTGCCCATTGATCGCGGATGAATTGGCCCTGCCGGTTATACTCTGTGTTGTAGACCCAAGCGTCCTGTGAATTCGAGCGGAGCACGATCGTGTCGAATTCCTGCGCCGCGTCGTCGCCAAAGAAGGGATAGTTAAGCTTCGCCGCGCCGTATTCCTTGCGAAACACCAGCCGAAGCGAATGCTTGGGATTGCGATTCGGATCGCGCGACGTGAAACCCTGAATCCGTAGGCCGGCGTCGATTTGAAAGCCTATGCCGGCGTCGCCCGGATCGAACAGTTCGACCGATGCCGCGCGTTCCCAGGCCTTGCCGTCGGCCTGCGAATTGGCGTAGATGCCGCTGGCCGCGCCGAACACGTCGTCGACGTCGAGCACCAGCGACAGCGTCGGCAGCGATCGCAGCGAGCCCTTGATGACCTGCCTCGCTTCGTCGAGCGTTAGTCCGGCGTCGCCGGCGATCAGCTTCAAGTCATCGGCGTTCTGGTCGAGTCCCCATTCGGTAAACGTACCGCCCCACGTGGCCGGATATCCCGGCGGCGGCGTGCTGCCCTGGTCGAGCACGTCGTCGAGAAACAGGTACGTCTGCGTATCGACGTTCGAGGCCCGTTGATCCAACGCAAACGCCATCGCCCGCAGCGTCGTCGTGCGGTCGACGTGAATCGGCCCCGAATAAATCGCTCCGTTGAGCACGTTGCCGGCGGCGGTGACCGTCGGTGCGCTGGCGTCGAGCGTGTAGACGATCGTCGCACCGGTCGTGGCCGACGTGATCTCCACGTCGAAGGCGTCGGCCGCCGTGTCGAACACGCCGCGGTCGACGCTGAATCGCGTATCGGCCACGAAGCCGACGAATCCGTCGCCGTTGTGTTCGCCGGGCGTCGGCGGTTCCAAGTAGCGCGGTTCGCCGACGGTTACGCGAGTCGCCGTTAGGGCCGGCCGGATCAGGAAATCGTCGTCCGCGGCCGATGTATTGAGACCGTGAAACGCGAGCACTGCCGTCGCGCCAGGCGTCAACTGGCCGAGAAATGGCGTCACGTCGATCCGCTCGGAGATCGCCGGATTGCCGGGCGGATTCTCACTCGTCGACGCAGCGTCGAACGCCGGAGCCGCGCCGACAACGCCCGGAGCGCTACGGCGGGCGATCTCCACACCGTCGAGATACGCCACGAACCCGTCGTCGTACTGCACGTCGAGCGACAGGAAGTCGTAGTTCGCGTCCGCGGGAACGGAGAACGGGATCCGCAAATAGCTCGACGCATTGACGCCGTGCATCGCCGCCGCGACATCCGTGGCGACCAGTTCTCCGACGGCGGGTTGCGGCAACAATTCCAGCATGAAACCCGGCAAGGCGAAATGGTCGTCGGTGCCGCCGTTGGACGGACCTCGGACAAAATCGACGATCGCGCTCGCGCCGCCGCGATTCGTGAAGTCAAACGTTTGCGAGACCAGCGCTGCGCTGGCGTTGTCCGACATGATCGCGCCGGTGACGACCGTTCGGTTCGCGCCATCGGCATCGCTCACGTAGACGTCGAACGGCGTGGCCGGCGGTCGCGCGGAGGGGCCGAACTGCGTCGTGTGGTGGTAGGTCGTCAAGCGATAGTCGCCGTCGACCAGTCCGTCGAACGTGAGCGAAACCGTGCAACTGGCGTTGCACAATAGTCCGTCGGCAAGCAGGGCGCTTTGCGATGCGAAGATGCCCGTCGCGGCAGCGTAGTCGCGCCAGTGCGTGTTGCCGAACACGGAGACGTTGACCGTGCCCGCCACGCCCATGCCGGTTGCGTACGGCTTGGTGACCAGCGACGTACCGGTGTGCTCGAACGGCTGAAAGCCGCTTTGCGTGCCGCCGGGTCCGCCGCCGGCGTTGGTGGAATCGCCAAAGTCGATCTTCAGCGGCGGCGCGGTATTCGTTGGCGGCGGACTCTCGTCGAAGCCGACACCGGTCGTGACGTCGAGCCACGCGCCGTCCGCAAACGGCTCGCTGCCGCCGGTCCACGACTGGCCGATCTGCGCGTCGGTCGCCGAATCCGGCACGAGCAGTTTCCCTGCCGCGCCGACGGCGACGAGCGTGGTCTGATCGATGGTCTGCACGACGCCGTACGATATGTCCTCGCGCTGCGGCGGATAATCACTTCCGTCGGCGGAGAACTGACTGGCGATCGTTACCCCGTCGGGGGCGACGAGCGCCACGAATTCACCGCCGGCGTCGAGACGGAAGTTCGCGTGCGGATTTCCGCCGGCATCAACGTAATCGGGGGTAAGCTGGCCCGAAGCGAAGACCACCAGGTATTCGCCCGGATCGAGCAGCGTGGGGGCGGGAAACGACCAGCGGGTCAAGTTCGCCGGATCGTCGGTCAAATGCCACGGGTCGAGGTCGAGCGACCGATCGCCGGCGTTGAAGATTTCAATCCAGTCGGAAAAGTTCCCATCGCCATCGACGAGCGTGCGGCTATTGCTCGCCGCGAATTCGGTAATGATCGGCTGGGCAGCGAGCAGCGCCCGACTTTCCAGCGGCTCCAGTCGCAAAAGGCGCGATGCAGGACGCAATGGCAGGGCGCGCCGCCAACGCCGGACGTTGAAACTCATCTTGCCTCGGCTCCGCGAGAATGAATCGAGATCGCACCACGGCGCGCGCAAACGACCGCAGCCACGCGCTTCGCCGCTTTCGGCCGTCCGACGCTGTCGTTATCGATCGCACGGATCCGAGGTCGTAACGTCTTGACGACGATGCCGACGACGATATCGCCGCAACGGCAGCAATGCAACCAATCCAATGGCCACCAGCGCGAAGGACGATGGCTCGGGCACGACTTCGGCGATCGACATCGCGTTGAGAAACACGCCGGGATCGATCCCGCCGTCTTGCCGCGCCGAGACGAGCAAGTCTCCGACAGCGTCCGCGTTCGCGAGAAACTTGAACGAATAGACGTCGTTGAACGCCGGCGACGGGGGCGTTGCCGAGCCGTCGTATGAATAATCGTCCTTGACCAGCGAGCCGTTGGCGAACCAATCGGAAATACGCACACTGTTGCTCAAGTCGTCGAACGACCAGATCGTCACCTCATACAGTTGACCCGGCTTGAGACCGTTGACCAACACGTCCAGTCCGTCGTCGACCGACGGGCCGCGGGCAAACACGAAGTCGCGCAGCAACTGACCGTCGGTGAAGAAGCCTGCGTCGACCGGCTCGGTCCGTCGCCGGTCGCCGAGACCGTTGGCGTTCGACGGACTAAGCGTGACGGAATATGGTCCGTAACCGCGCGTCGTCGGCGTGGCGAGATCGTCGTTTTCCGTTCCGCCGAGCAAGAATTCGCTGAATCCGGCTTGCGTTACCTGCTCGGCGTTCGGGTCATTCGGATCGGGCGCCCCGCGGTCGTTGATGTCAATGGCCAGAACCGGGATACGCTCGCGCAAGTCGCCGGCACGAAGGCGAAATCCATTGAACGCCGCGTGCTGGCTGCTCGTTCCGCCAACGATGTCGAGCGACACGGGCGAGCCGTCGGAAACGAAGTTAATCGTGGCGGTCGAAACGGACGTCGGCGCGGCGCCGCTGCTGACGGCGAGCGCGGCGGCGACGCTTTGGCCCGCGCCGTTCGCGTCGGTGAGGTTGATATTCAGCGAACCGCCGCCAAATTGCGTCGAGTGATGGAATGTGGTGATCTCGTAGACGCCTGGCTTGAGACCACCGAGCGTCATGGTCTGCGTGCCGTCGGCGTTGCGGAGCGTCATGTCGCTGAGCAGCGGACTGGCTCCGGCGAAATCGCCGGTGACGGCCGCGTAATCGCGAAAGTGCGTATAGCCGCCGAGCGTAACGTCGACCGTATTCGACGCGCCGAGGGACGAGGGAAAGCTGCGCGTGACGGCGGGGTTTCCACCGCCTTCGGCCGCCTCGAACCCGAAGAAGCCCGCTTGAATTCCGCCCGGACCGGCGCCTGCGTTCGCCGAGCTGCCGAAGTCGATGTCGAGTTTCGCCGGCGGCGTCGCGCCGCTGCCCTCGAAGTAATGCGAAGCCACCTGTACCGCGTTCAATGCCGAGCCGTAGATCGCGACTTCGTCGATCAGACCGTCGAGGCCGCGGTTGAAGTGGTTGCCGATGGTCAGCGGTTGGGCGTTGGCGCCGTAGGGGTTCACGGCAACGGCGCCGGTCGCACCCTCCTGAGCGCCGTCGACGAAGATGCGAATTTCGGCCGCGGCGCTGTCGTATACGCCGACGACGTGATGCCACCGATCGTCGGTAACGTTGGTCGTCGCCCTGACGGACCGGTTGCCGTTGGTCGCGTCGCGGAGAAAGAAATCGACGGTGTTCGCGTCGGCGTCGTTATAGCGCGACAAATACCACGGCGTCGACTGGGCGGAATCGTAGCCCTTGGTGATGATGCCGGCGCCGGCGGTCGACGTATTGCCGGGCGCGACTTTGATCCAATATTCGAGCGAAAAACTTTCTCCCAAAGCGAATCCGAAGTCGGTCGTGTTCGGACTGACGATCGTCGGGTGCGAAGAAGGGCTGCCCAAAGCGACGTTCGGCGGATTCGGAATCAACCGCAGCGCGGTGTCCGCATCACCGACAATCGCGCCGGTCTGGCCGTAGCCGGCAGGCGTGAACAGCGAGTAGGTCAAATCGCGACCGTTGCCGGATGCATCGCCCGCGGTCGCCCCGCCACTCTCGGCCAGGCGCCAATATCCCAGCGGGTTGTCGGACAAGACGGTCGACGCATAGTCGGCCCACGAAACCGAGGCCGAAAGCAATACGGTGCCTGCGGCCAATGCAGCGGCCGCAAACGAAAACGCACGACGCCCGAACGAATTCATGAGACTCCCCCTGCCGCCCGCGAACAATGGCAAGCGACGCAATCCGTAAATGGATCAAGACCTAGCAATCTAGAAGGTAGTCGACCGAAAGACAAATATCAACCAAAATCTTTTGGTACTGCACATGCATGCGCATCTTGGGCGACGTGTGGTTCGTCCGCGCTAGGCCAGCAAAACTTCAAAAAGCTTCGTGGCGCGTGTGGCCCAGGTGTACCGAGAGTCCCGCGGATATCTCGCGGAGCGGTACGGGCACCCCGAGAAAAAGAAATCGGAACGGAACGGCGTCGAACAGATGATGCGATCGCTCGACACCGCGAAAAACGACGCTCAATGCCGAGAATTCATTTGCGTGACAACGGTGTTTCGCTCTTTGCGCATCGGCGCGTTGGCCTCCACAGGGAATGAACGCACTAACTTAGGTAGAGGATCATTCAAGACTTCGCGCCACTCCGGACACCTGCAACCTCCCCACCGCCTCCACCAAGTCGCCCATTTCCAAGTGCGTGTACCGATCCATCGTCAGCGTGATCGTCGAATGGCGGGCCAACGCCTGGGCGACCTTTGGCGGCACGTTGGCCATGACCAGGTACGTGATGAAGCCGTGGCGGAGCGAATGGTAGTCGACGACCTGGCCAGCGGCGTCGACGGCGCGGAGGTAGTCGCTCCGTTCGTGGCGCGCTCGCTCCGTCGTACCGTTGGCGTCGCTCAGCCACGCCTCACGCGCCACGGCCAGGTCGCGCTGCAGAATCGCGCCAGCCTTGCGATACCATTTGCCGGGCCACAGGCGTTCTTCGCCGCCGCGTCGGCGTTCGCATTCGCGCTTCGCCAGATACGCCCGCAACCGCCCGCATAAATCCTCCGCCAACGGCAACACGTCCTTGCGGCGGTGCTTGGAATAGCACGCATCGACCGTCACCGTCGGCGGGTTCGCCTCCAGCGCGAATGACCGCGGTGTCAGGCTGGCGATTTCTTGCGCCCGCAGCCCAGTGAACGCAGCGACGCGATAGACAATTGCCCGGTCCGCACCACGCATCCGACCCAACTTCGCGTTGCTCGCCTCGGCGGCGGCCATCAGCCGCTCCAATTCATCCATCGTCAGCACGCGCCGCTTCCGCCGCACGTCGGTTTCCGTGTTCAGCCGCGATAAATGCGACAGCACGTCTTCTTTGGCCCGCCGCTCGCGGACCAGCCACCGCGTGAAGCCTTTGATCGCGATCAGGTAGGCATTGCTCGTTCGAACGCTCCGTCCTTTGGCCCGCAGGTCTGCCAGCCAGCGGCCGACCCGCGACGGCGACAAGTCGCGAATCAGCTTGAACTTGCAGCCGTCCAAAACCTTGCGGATGTAACTCTCCGTCAGCTTAACGTGCGTCGCCGCGTTTCGCTTCGATTCCAGATACCTGCGATAGTCGGCCACATGTTTCGCCAGCGGCCGTTTGCCCTGCTCATCGTGCGGCTCGATCAGGCCGACGCGTTCGCGTTCGACGCGACGGACGTACTCGTTCAGCATCGCCAGCGCCGCCGCTCGGTCGACCGCCAGCGGCACGCGTTTTTCGCGGTCGTCGACGTCGCGAAACCGCCCCCACCATTTCCTGCTCTTACCTTTGACCCGCTCGCCCGTCGCCGGATCGCGGACGAACACAGGCTTCTTGTAGATGCTTGCCATGTGAATCTCTCTCGCGTTAGTGGCCGCGACCGGAACCGCCCGGACGCACGTGACACACTGAGCCGTCACGGGCCAAAGATGGCAAGCTGCGATTACGCACGCAGATAATGTTCAGTCCAACGTTTGGGCGGAATTGCGTTTCGCCCGCGGTGGGCATCCTGCGGCGATCCAGGCGTTCAGTTCGTCGCGCCGCCAACGGAGCGTGCGTCCGATGCACACAGGATGCGGAACTCGGCCGCCCGACAGCCAACTGCGCCACGTGCGCAGCGAAACCGAACACATTTCGGCGGCATGCTCGGCGGTGACCAACAACGCATCGATGCGAGGCTTCCGAGCCGTTGGCGTGATCGTGGTGGTCGACATCTGGGCCCTTTCCTCGTGGCGTGCGGACTCTGCGAAATCCGGGGCGATACGCCGTAGGCATCGAAACACGCGAGACGACCGCCCCCCACTAGTAAACTTACGCAGTCGGCGAGCGCCGCGCCTTTTCGATTGGCCGCGTCGTCGAAAAAACCTGCGTCCACTACCCTCATAAAAAATCTTCTCGGGGTGGCCTGGTTTTCACTTGTGCGCCGGGCATGGCCGGAGTACACTCAGACTCCAACGCCTGACGACCATCAGGGCTAAATAAAGACTCGGATTTCGCGTGCAATCGGGAGGCGCTCGATGATCACCAAACCGCGACGCCGCGGCCGTCCGCCGGAGCCGACGCTGACGCCAAAACAGCGACGAACGCTGGAATTGATCCAGCGGCACGTCCAGCGGCAGGGGTTTCCGCCCACGATGCAGGAATTAGCAGCGAAATTGGGAATTGCCGGGCAGAGCGCCCATGACCAGGTCAACCAACTCGTCCGCAAAGGCTTCCTGCGGCGCGAGGCCGGCAAAGCCCGCGGCCTGACCGTCGTACGGCCGGTCAAGGGCGATATGTCGGACCTGGTTCCGATACCCATCGTCGGCAGCGTAGCGGCCGGCCGGCCGATCTTCGCCGAGCAGAACATCGTCGGCGAGTTGTTGGTCGATAGTCAATTAACGCAAAAAGCCCGCTGTTTCGCGCTGAAAGTGCAGGGCGACAGCATGACGCTGGCAGGCATTTGTCCGAACGACATGATCGTGGTGCGCCAACAAGCGCTCGCCGAACCGGGCGACGTGGTCGTGGCGCTGGTCGATGGCGATGCGACGGTCAAACGGTTGTTTATCCGTGACGGCTGCGTCGAGTTGCGCCCGGACAGCAAGAATCGAAAACACCGGCCGATCGAGATCGGCCCGGATACGGACCTGCGGATCGTGGGACAAGTGGTTGGCGTGCGGCGGGTGACTAAAACCACCGGCCGCCGCCGCAAGCCTCCCGCGTGAAGCGAAGTTGTTTAGGCGCTCGACGGTGACGATCGAGTGCCGCACTGGCGAGTGAACACCTAGCCGGCGATGGGCCGACACCGCTCGCTCTACCGATCGACTCCGTCATGAGTCGATTCACCGCCAGGATTCTCTCACTCGGTAGAACGCACCGACAGTTTTTGCGCATCGTGTCTGCGCCTGCGGGAGAGGTGCGCACACGTGCCGCAAGAACAGGCCATCGCCCCGTGATTTCGACCTGACCACTTTTTGTGAAACAAGTTTAAGCGCGGCGGCCGTCGATTGCGTAAGTTTACTAGTGGGGAGGAGACGAACAGTGATCGACAGGGAAACGACGACCATGAACTTGGCATCCAAAGGATCCTTGACTGCCGCGCAACGAGCGCTGACCGAAACGTTCCAGGGCCTGGGCTTCGGCCGCATCGAAGGCCTCATCATCCGCAACGGACAGCCGGTCCTCGACCCACGTCCCCGCATCGTGCGGGCGGTGAAGATCAAGGGCCGCAACGGCCCACGCAAGGAATCGCGCCTTGCCGACTTCCAGTTGAAAGCCGAACTCGTCGAGTTCTTTGGACACTTGACGAGCATCGGCAATGGCGTGATCGAACTTATCGAAGTGCGCGACGGCCTGCCGTGCCACTTCATGATTCCGGAGGAGGCGATCGGCGCCTGACGTAGCGGGGTAGGCTCCCGTACCGATCGTTTGTTGGACTTATTCAATCTTGCCAGACAGTCTGCCCAGCCGCACAGCGGAGGCGATTGTGGGCGATGCCAATACGGCAGCGCGCGCAATCGCCTCCGCTTTTTTATTGGCGTCGTCCGGATCGGCCACTGGGGTGCAAACCAGGAGAACCCAGCCATGACGACGACGTATGCTCCGGACGTTACCGACAAGTTCACAACCCAATTCGTGCGCCGCGCGGCCCGCGAACTCGTAGCGGACGGCTTTTACCCGGAATCGGACCTCGAAGACGTGATGCAGGATCTGCTCACGCACCTGATCGAGCGCTTGCCCAAGTTCGACCCGGACACGGGCCGGTCGATCAGATCCGGGTCAGAGAACGCGATGGCGACGGCGGCGAAGCGCCGGTTAAAGAATGCCCCGCGTGTCACTCGCTTGTTGCCGCC
>JAJDEG010000743.1 GCA_029259895.1 Planctomycetota bacterium | reverse complement strand
CGTCGGCCTTGCCGGGCGAAATCACCGCGCCCTTCTCGCCACCCCGCAGCAGACCGTCGTAGCTCTCCAGCACCAGCTTCCCTTCCGGCTCGTCAGCGCTGTGACAGGCCGTGCAGTATTTTGCAAACAACGGGTGGATCTTCTCGTTGTAGTCGACCCCCGGCGCAGCGTCATCCGCCGCCAGCGTCGCCAGCGGCGTGCCGAGAACCGTCAAAACCAGAACGACTTCCAGCAAAAATCGCATGGATCACCTTCTCGAAGTTCGCGTCCATCAATGCCATCCATCGTAAACCGCGAGTTTCGCCAAGGAAAGTCCGGCCCTCACCCGAGTCGACTAAACCAATCGCGGTGAAACGCCTTCCAGACGGCCCACGCACGAGCGGATAGGTACATTTTCGCGTCACTTGCCCATGCCGTAACCGCCGTGGAGTTGATACCCCGACGTGCGGAGTCAAAATACGTTCGGTGCCATCGCCACGAGCCCAGGACACGCCCACCTGAGGCGGGAACTAAATCGTCTAACTAGCGTCGAAGTTTCACTCCGACGCGGGCTGAGCATTGAAGTTTGGGGCATCGGTGGTCAAACTTCTGTTCTGGTATACTGCACAGACACGACTGTACATTCTGTCGAGCAAACTGTTGCAAATCGTTCGCGGAGCGTAACCGATGAGACAACTTCTTGGATTGACTTTCCTGCTGTTCCTGTTGCCATCGGCTTCGGCTCAGGAGCCTTCATCACTTCTGGATCAGTACCGCAATCTCGAATACCCTCCCGAGGCGGAGAACTTTGACAAGGGCTGGAAAGACCGTGTCGCGTTGGAATTCGAGATTATCAACGAAAGGGACTTAGCGTCTCTGAGGTCCGCACTGAAAGACGAGAATCGCTTCGTGCGGGCGATGGCAGTGCGAGCACTTGGGATTTTGGCAGACAAGGCGTCGGCGGGGCCGATTGCTCAGCTACTCAAGGAAGACCCGGACTTTATCGTTCGTACGCGGGCGGTTGAGTCGCTGGGCCTACTCAAGATGCAACGGGAGGCCATCGAGTTGGCAAAGAAGGATCGTGATGGTGGAGTCCGGTGGTCTGCTGGTCTGGCGGCAGATGAGTTTGAAAGTCAAACGGACAACGCCGCTGAGTTGCGACGTGCTTTCGCAGTGGGAATCAAACGCGATGAAATGGACCTTGCCAAGGTCGGACGACCAGCGCCAAACTTCACAGCAACGACAAGTGACGGAAAACCCTTTAAGCTGTCAGACGTGCTCGGCAAAAAGCCAATCGCGATTTATTTCGCGGCATTTGACTGCTGAGGCGGCTGCATGCACGAACAGGCTCAGTTGAGTCTGAAGAAAGATGAAGTCACCAAGTTGGGTGCGGCAGTGTTTGTCGTCCTGCCGCACGACGTACTACGCACCAAGGTGTTCAAGACCGAGAACCGATTTCTCTCGACCTTGGATAGTCCCTTCTCCGAAGAGAAGAGTATTGTTTTTAGTATCGCCTTGTCGGACCCCGCTGGTCGTGCTGCTGCGATCTACGGTGTTTCTCGAAAGTGCATCCAGTGGCGAGGGTTTGTTGAGAACCATCCCTGCTGGTTTGTAATCGACCGGAGCGGGATGCTCACTTACGCAGCCCAACCTACGTTCTCAAGCCCAACGTCCTACATCAAGGAAGTTGACGACATGCTTGAGGCACTAAATCAGGCGTCGAAATAGCGACGAAGTCGCCCCAACGGCCCTTCCGAAACTGCTTCGGCTTCATCGTCCGACGCATCGAATAGCTCCCCGGAAAACGACCAATGTCGAACCGCCCTGGGGCACGTTGGCCAGCCGCACACGTCGCCATTCGCCGTGATCGAATTGGCGGAGGTCACATCGCCCGACGCAACGTCGACCACAGCACAAACTGGCTTGACTTGTGGCAAGTACAGGCCGCCGAACGACGATGTCGAAGCATGTATGCAGTCAACTCGCCAAGTCGCATTCGTCGCTCCGTTGCCGTTCCGTCGATTTGGTCCCCAATCAGCCGCTCGCCAATACGTACATGTCCGCTAAGTCCCTCCAACCTCCTCCCAAACCGTCCGATAAGCCCCAATCCGCTCGACGTATTCGAGAAAACGCCCGTAAAACGCGTGCCCGCCGATCGTCGCGCTATCGCCGATGACGATCAGCTTTCGCCTTGCGCGGGTGAGTGCCACGTTCATCCGCCGCGTATCGGCCAAGAAGCCGATTTCGCCGGCCGTATTCGACCGCACGAGCGAGATGACGATCGCCTCTTTCTCGCGGCCCTGAAAACCGTCGACGCTATCGACCTCGATCGCTTCGTCGTCCTCCGCTTCGTTGTCGATCATTTCGCGAATCAGCCGCACCTGGGCGGCATACGGCGAAATCACGGCGATCTGTCCCGGTTCAACGCCTGCCTCGCGCAGCGTCGCGACGCGCTTCACGACCAGCCGTGCTTCTTCGCGGTTGAACCGGCTCGCGCCGTCGGCCTCTTGCGTCTCGTCGTAGCTCGCCCCCGCCGTGTCGACGAACTCCACCGGCAGCGATGTGAAATCGCTCGCCTCGACGGCCGGCATGTCGGCCAGCACATGCCCTCGCACGGCCTCGTCGGCCAGCAGCGTGCCGTCGTAAAACTCGTCGGACGAGAAGTCCATGATCGCCGCGTGCATGCGGTATTGCACGTCGAGCCGCCGGGTGATCGCATCGCCGTAGTGATCGACCAGCCGTTCGAGCAGGCTCACGCCAAAATCCTCCCGCTGTGCTTCCGCCGAAACGATCGTCGGCGGCAATTGGCAATGATCGCCGGCCAGCACGACGCGCTCGGAGCGGGCCAGCGCGATCCAGCACGACGGCTCGACCGCCTGACACGCTTCGTCGATCACGGCCAAATCGAATCGCCGCC
>JAJDEG010000742.1 GCA_029259895.1 Planctomycetota bacterium | reverse complement strand
CGGCTTTGCCGATGATGCGCTGCAATTGCGTGCGCAGATTGACAGCGGACGTTCGATAGCGGGTAACCACGAATTTGGCCCCTTCGCCGGCCGCTTCCAAAAACTTGCTCCAGATAAGTGGAAATAAAGCGGGCGTCGCGGCGGTCTCGACAGCCTCCGGGGCGATGAGTGGCGGCGTGAGCGTCGGCAGAATGCCGAGGTTCACCGTGACGATGGCCAAGTCGACCCGGTCCGCGTCCCCTTCGCCGTCGAAGTTGCTTGGGTGCGCATGACGCTGCCCCGACGCCACAAAAATTCGCGGTCCCGACGGCAGTCGGAACACCGCACGAAGCTGGCGAGATACGCAACCACGAACGTCCCCACAGCAGCTTGAAGTACCAGACCCCCGCCGAATTTGCGTCCGGGTGTGCGGCCCCGTTACCTGTTCCCTAACCCGTTCCTTCATAAGCCGTGGTGCAGGAATTCAATGCTGGTCACGAGCGGTACCGTTCTTTTCTCAGCTGGAAGTTCCGCTAGTAGTAACGGCGCTTGGTGGATTCGCTACGCAGGCAATGAGGCCTCGCCATCGCAGAGCTATTATTTGTCGTGTGATAGGCTCCCGAGCGAAATTGCCTTCGGGCAGCAAGTTGGAAATTCATACTCGCGGCACCAAGTTGGTCTTCCGACCGCCGGAGCAATGAATTCCCTTCTCGACCAATCCGTTGGCAGTCAAAAGGAATGATTCCGAAACCGTTGTCGCGGCTGAGGTCAACCACATCTGATGTCACCGAATCCGGGCGATTCAGCGATTAAACCAACCGCCAGATTTCGTTCTCACTCGGGCTTCACCAGCTCCACGCAAATTCCGCCCGCCCGCAGCAGACGATGCACCGAGCTGAACCACAGCTCGCGATGCCAGGATAGACCGCACTCGTGGCACATCTCGCGGAGTTCGTCGCGGTTGTACGTTCGGCAGCAGAATAGCCGGCTCGTCCACGCCCCGCCGAAGCTGTCTTCCGTCGTGAGCAGCAGCATCCGCGCTCCCGGCGTCATCACGCGGTGCAACTCTCGCAAACCGGTCCGCGGGTCGGGCAGGTGTTCGAGCACGTAGCCGCACGTCACGCAGTCGAACGATTCGTCGGCAAACGGCAGATGCGTCAAGTCGGCGGAAAAAAATTCCGGCCGGTCGCTCCGCAATCGCTGCCGCGCTCGACGAAGCATCTCGGGGGACAAATCGATGCCCACGATCCGCGCGTCACTCGGCGCGTACTTGAGCAAGTGCTTAACGATTTGGCCCGCGCCGCTGCCGACGTCCAAGATGCTCTTTGTGCCGTCGAGCGAAAACTTCTGTTTGCGAAACAGCCGCTCCCCCATCGGCGAGTGCAGCGACAGCATGCTGCACGTCGCGAGCAGCGCGCCTTTCGGGCCTGCGTACACGTCGCGCACTTTTTCGCGATATTCGTCGTAGCTGACCCGCCGGATTAAGTCGTTCTCGACCAACCGATTGACGGCCTTGCGGCGGCCATCGCCGCCTTGCTTGCGATTGCGACGCGTCGATGTCGACGGCCCGCTGGAGGATGTCGCACTGGACGTCGGACGAGACGGAGAGTCGAGCATGACCGGCTAGCCCTAACCTAAGGTTCGCACGCGATCCGGCCGCGGCACAGCGACGGCGACAAATCTCGGCGTGTCGCCAGCGCGACCGCGCCCGAGAAACATCAGATATACCAGCCCCGCATGCTCCCGCACAGACGCCAATCGGCCTCGGGGCACCCGATTCCATAGCCGCCCGGCCGTCGCAACCGATCCATCCGGTAGCCCCGATTCCGGTTCCGCCCCCGAACCTTTGCACCCCATTTTCGCTTCTTAGCGGTAATCGGCACTGCTAAGATAATGCCCGTAAGATGTGCCGGCCGCCGATGTTTTGGCTTCCCGATCACTTTCCCCTAACCCCCAACCTGCCGCCCCTGCTCATGCACGTACCCGATTTTGATCGTTTTCAGCCGCTGGCCGCCAAGTACGACCTCGTGCCGGTCTTCAGACGGCTGATCGGCGACGGCCTGACGCCGGTTTCGGCTTTTCACCGCATCGACTCCGGGCCGGCCGCGTGCCTGTTCGAGAGCGTAATCGGCGGCGAGAAGGTCGGCCGCTACAGCTTCCTGACGTCGCACCCGTTTTTGCAGCTCGAAGCCCGCGGCAAGCAGGTTAGCGTTACGACGTACGACGCAAGCGGACAGTCTGACTCAAAAACCTTCGCCTCGTCCGACCCCATCGAGGAGCTTCGCCGCCGCGTCGCTGCGCTTCGCGCCGCCCATCTTAGCGAACTTCCGCCTTTTACCGCCGGCGCGATCGGCTATGCCGGGTACGACGTCGTTCGCTACACCGAGAATCTGCCCAACGCCCCGACCGACGACCGGGAGCTTCCCGACCTTGCCTTCGCCTTTTACGACCGCATGGTCGTCTTCGATCACGTCACTAAGACGGTCGTCGCCGTGGCAATGGCCCGCACCGATCGCGGCCAGACCGACGCTCGAGAGGCCTACAACGACGCTTGCCGCCGCGTCGATGTCCTCGTAGCCGAACTTTCCCAGCCGGTCACGGACCTGCCGCCGGTCGACATCGACACCACCGGCGAGCCAACGATCCCCTTCCGCTCGAATTTCGCTCAGGCCGACTATCGGCAGGCCGTCGAGAAGTGCGTCGAGTACATCCGAGCCGGCGACATTTTTCAGGTCGTTGTGAGCCAGCGTCTCGAAGTCGACATCCACTCGCCGCCATTCGAGATCTACCGGACGCTGCGCGTGGTGAATCCGAGTCCGTTCATGTTTTACCTGCGGACGCCCAGCGTCACGCTGGTTGGCAGTTCGCCAGAGATCATGGTCCGCGTCGTCGACGGCGAGGTCACCGTCCGCCCCCTGGCCGGCACGCGTCGCCGTGGCGGCACCGACGCGGAAGACCGTCGACTGGCCGAGGAACTACTCGCCGATCCCAAGGAGCGGGCCGAGCACGTGATGCTCGTCGATCTCGGCCGCAACGACGTCGGTCGCGTCGCCCAATACGGCTCCGTCAAACTCTCCGACGTGATGACCATCGAGCGCTACAGCCACGTCATGCACATCACGTCGAACGTCACCGGCCAGCTCACGGCGGACCGCGACGCATTCGACGCGCTCCGTGCTTGCCTCCCGGCGGGCACGGTCTCCGGCGCGCCCAAAGTCCGCGCCATGCAGATCATCGACGAACTCGAACCCCATCGCCGCGGCCCCTACGCCGGCGCGGTTGGCTACGTCGATTTCGGCGGAAACATGGACACCTGCATCGCCCTGCGAACGATGGTCATCCAAAACGGCAAGTGCTACATCCAAGCCGGCGCTGGCATCGTCGCGGACAGCGAGAGCGAATGCGAATATCAAGAAACGTTGAACAAGGCGAGGGGCCTTCTCAAAGCGGTCGAAATCACGGAACGACGGTGTCAAAAGACGAACGCATGACTCGCTAGATCTTCATCCCTATCGGCCTCTCGCCAGTATCCGTTCCCCGGGGGACGCCTCTACGACGCTGTATCTAAACGCTGGAGATATCTCGATTCGGAACGTTATACAATGCAATCCCAAATCTGAGCCGGGGCTGATCGGGGCGGCCTAGTTTTGCTCATCGGGGCAGCGTACATGCAAGGGACTCCACCCATCTCTGTCGCAGAATCGTGCAGGATCAACCGGCATGTACCCTTTGCCCACCCAGGCAAACGGGTGAGGCGAGTGCTTCGGCCAAATAATGTCCTGCATGGCCGGATTCCCAAATACGGCGACGCCGGAAACTGATTGCTCTTGCGCTTCTCGGTAGTTCATGGGGCCGCTCCCGCTTACTTCTTCTTCCGGCTCGTCTTCGGGGCCGCCTTCTTGGCGACCTTCTTCTTCACCGGCTTGGGCTTCGGCCGCACGGCAAGAAGCGGCGTCCCAAGCGGTCGTTGTTGCGCGGCCACGCATCGCGCGTGGCCGCGCCGTTTTCCGGAGGGGCGAAAATTGGCAGATTCACCGGAAGTGGAATCCAGCGGGGCGTCGTGACAGCGAGAAAGCCACTTGCGAGTTCGATCCTCACCCTCGGCACTAGAAATAGCTTAGCATGTCTTCGTTTTCGATTGCGCCGTTAGGGAGAAAAACTCGATGCGTTTCTTCCTGCCCATCAACCACGATGACGATTTCCGCTTCCGTGCCGGACGGGATCTCTCGGCGATTGCGCAGCATGATATTCCGGTCGCTGACGTGAGATAACGGAATGCGCTCCCCGTCGATCACTAGAAACAATCGGACTTCGGACGAGTAGCCATCCTGCCAACGAATCCCCATGATTACTCCATCTCAAGAAGTTCGCGCAAGAAAATACGGAAAACGTCGCCGCATAAAGCTCGACTTTAACTCCGAGCTTGGCAGCGGGCAAGACGGCTGTGTCTTACGGAGCAGCCGAAAGACGGCCGTCAAGATTTTTGATCGCGTGGAAAACTTTGCCAAGGAACGTGAGTGCTACCGTCGCCTACGCGAAAACCGTGTTGTTAAAATGGGCATTTTCGCGATTCCGGAACTTGTGGACTGCGACGACGAATGTCTTGTCGTCGAAATGAGCATCGTGTCGCCACCGTACTTGATCGACTTCGGCAAAGCGTACCTTGACCACCCACCCGATTACCCATCGGACGCGATGGCGCACTGGCGACAAAACGGCATTGAATTGTTCGGCGATAATTGGCCAACGGTACTTACGGTCCTTGCGTCGCTTCGCCAGTACGGCATCTACTACATGGATGCCAAGCCAGCCAACATATGCTTCGCTAGCGAGGACGGTGGGGGCTCGGCTCCGTAATCTGCTCTTCGTACTTCAGCCGCTTGTCCTCGGTCGCCAAGATCGCGGCGACCATCCGCTCGCCGTCCGTCACATTTCGCCAAGATACGCCACCGCCAAGCTAGCAAACGCCCCCTTACGGCGAACCGGCCGCGCGTTACATTGGCCGAGCGGGGTGATGCGGCGACACCAAAACGACATCGTTGGTGCGATTTCCAAGCGTGGTGCGGAGGACGGCGATGAAACCAGACGCATTTCAACGACGGACGGTCGACTTGCTCGACGGTCTACGCGAGAGCGGCCAATACAAG
>JAJDEG010000741.1 GCA_029259895.1 Planctomycetota bacterium | reverse complement strand
ACCCACCCTACTCGATATATGCCAAGGTTCTGGGAACTTCATCTGGGCCGATTCTCAAGCAGCGTCGTCGACCTCCAGCATCCGGTCTACCGCCTTTGGCCGGCCCAGTCGTCCACTCGCCGCAGCGTTAAGATACCGCGGCAACTGCCGCATCACGCCGTCGAGCGTAAAGTAGTCGGGCCAAAGCTCGGCGATGCGGTTGCGCATGGCGGCGATGTCTCGGTCGGTCTTGCTGCTGAGGATGTCGTGCAGGCGATCGGCTTGGCTGATATGAACGAGGACGCAGATTTCGTTCCAATCGATGGCGTCGGCATACGGAAGCCACGGCTCGTCGTAAATGTAAACCGGAATGCAGCCGAGTTGCATCGCTTCGTACAGTCGAAACGACGTCTTGCCGTAACCCCGCGGACACAGCGCGAACACCGAGCGGCACATCGTTTCGATGAACTCGGCCGATTTCTCGGCGAGCGATCGCGAATCGACATCGCCCCAAACCGGCGTGACGTCGCGAATGAGATACTCGGATCGACCGGCGAGCGCCGCGGCCATCGCGTCGCGGGCGGCGTAGCGATGCGTGACGGTCGACAGGGCCCCGACGAAGGAAGCCCGAATATCGCGGCGCTTGGGTATCGGCCGATGCAGGTCGCAGAGCAACGGAATCGGCACATCGCCAACGCCGCCGGCGCTGAATTCGTAGATCGGCCGATTCGGCTGATATGCGCCCCGCTGAGCGAGACCGTCGTCGTGTTGCGACACGGTGAAGTAGCGTCGTCCGGCGGGAAGCGTTTGCAGAAATCGCCGCATCCGCCACGCTGCGATCTTTCGCGCAAAGCGCCGCTGCCGCGACAGCCAACAGGCATGGTTCGTCCAATACGCTGGAACGTAGGTCCAAGCGCGCTCGAGAGGCCATTGCGTGGTGCGTTCGGCGCACGTGCGGAGATACTGGTCCGCAAACTCCTCGATCATCGGCCCGCGCTGATGGCCGGGGTACGGAAACGGCGGCGACGGGCAGAGCGACGGCGGAACGTCGAGAATCGAAAGCATTTCGCGACCGTCCTTCCCGAGCCGATTGCCCGCTCTTGCCGTGTAGGCAGTTGGCAGATATCCGTAAAGCCGTGCCCCTCATGCACGATTTGCGTATGCTATCAGGTGTCCGCCCGCCGGTAGAAGAGCGATTCGGTTGGCACGGTGCGCGTCGGGGCGAAATCGGACGCTCGTACGGCAGGAATCGGCAAAGGCAATTCGACGGGCAGAGGGCGGCAAAGGTTGACGCGGCCGCACTGGCCGTTCAGAATCTGCCTAACTCCGGACGCTTGGCGGCGTTGCGGAATTTTCTAGCCTGCGGTGTCCGCGTCGTTTGGGCGGCACGTGCTTCGACCGGAGATTGCTAGTCCGATGGCCCGAGTCGACGGCGCGACGCTGGTGGAACTATTCTCGCGGCGGTTAGCCGAAAGCGGCGATTCGCCGGCGCTGTATCTCCCGCCCGTTGATTCGCCGGACGCCGCTTGGCGGCCCATCACGTGGGCCGCGTTGGCCGATCGCGTGTTTCGCACCGCCGCGGCACTAAAGCGGCTCGGCGTGATGCCCGGCGACCGCGTTGTCCAGCTTAGCGAGAACCGACCGCAGTGGATCGTCGCCGATCTGGCGATTCAGTTCGCCGGCGGCGTCCACGTGCCGATACATTCCACGCTCGCCGGGCCGCAGGTCGTCGAGCAAGTTCGCGATTGCGGCGCTCGCCTCGTGCTCGTCTCCACGGCATCGCAGGCGGAAAAGCTTGGCGGCGACGCGGCGTTGTGCAACGTGATCGACATCTGGTCTTACGATCCGATCGGCGATGCGGTCAGCGATGCGATCGGTGGTCGAACGGTTCGGCTGCTGTCCGAGTCGACCGGCGATGTTACCGGCGAAGTTACCGACGCCGAAGCCGACGACGTGCGTAGAGCGGCCCTGTCGACCGTCGGTCCCAACGATATCGCCACGCTCATCTACACCTCCGGCACCACCGGCGAACCGAAGGGCGTGATGCTCACGCAACGCAATCTAACGACCAACGCGCTCTCCGCGCTGGCAATGTTCGACTTCGCGGCCGACGACCTGCGCGTGGGCCTGTTGCCGCTGAGCCACATTTACGCGCGGACGTGCGACTTGTATTGCTGGATCGGCTGCGGCTATCAGTTCGCCCTCGCCCGCAGCCGCGAGACGGCCGTCGCCGACTGCGTCGCGCTGCGGCCGACCGGCATCAACGCCGTACCCTACTTCTACGAAAAAGTTCTGCGGGCGTCGCAAGAATTAGGGCGTCCGCTGGCCGAAATGTTCGGCGGTCGAGTTCGCCTATGCAACAGCGGCGGTGCGGCCCTTCCGAATCACGTCGCCGAGGCCTACTTCGCCGCCGGACTGCCGCTAATGCAAGGCTATGGCCTAACCGAAACGTCGCCGGTCATCACGCTGTCGACGCCAACGGCCCACAAGCTGGGCGCGGTCGGCCGCGCGATCGCCGACGTCGAAATTCGCATCGCCGACGACGGCGAGATTCTCACTCGCGGACCACACGTCATGCGCGGTTATTGGAATCGTCCCGCCGCCACCACGGAAGTGCTAAAGGACGGCTGGTTCTACACCGGCGACTTGGGCGAGATCGACGCCGACGGATATCTGCGGATCACCGGTCGCAAGAAAGAGATCATCGTCCTCGCGTCGGGCAAGAACGTCGCGCCGGTGCAATTGGAATCGCTGTTGACCGAAGACCCGCTGATCGATCAGGCGATGGTCGTCGGCGACGGGCGAAGTTACCTGGTCGCGCTGCTGGTCGTCAACGGAGACGCGCTGGCACGAGCGACCGCCGAGGAACCGACCGCCGAGAATCGGGCCGCAAACGGCGACGCAGAGACAGTACTCGCCGATCGGATCGCCCGACGGCTCGCGTGCGTTTCGCACCACGAGCAAGTACGCCGTTTCGCGGTCCTCGAACGCCCGTTCTCCATCGAAGACGGCGAACTCACGCCAACGCTCAAGCTCCGCCGCGGAATCATCGAGAAGAAGTACGAGGAGATGATCGCAACATTGTACGATTCTTCAAAGCATCGTGAGCCATGCGCGAAGACGGCCGAGTCGACGTCGAATCCGTGAGTCGAGCCGGAGTCGGCCAACCGACGCATGAGAAGCGTTTCGCGTGCGGGGTCGTTACGATGTGGAGTCAGTCGTATTCAGGAGACAGGAGTCAGGAGGCTGGCATCGAAGAAACCGCCACGGCTCTAACCCTCCTGTATACTGTTTCCTATCTCCTCCCCCCGAATCCCGAATCCCGAATCCCGAATCCTGCCCTCATCCCCCATCCCAACCCCTACCCATCGTCGTGCAATCCTACTTCCTCCAAAAATCCGACTGCTCCCAACACACCATCTTCCCCGGCGTCGACATCTTCACCGCCGCTGGCGAAAACCTCATGCTCTCGCTCGTCGAGTTCCAGCCGCACGCCGTGGTCGAGCCGCACAGCCATCCCCACGAGCAGTTGGGCGTCCTCCTCGAAGGCGAACTCACCTTCACCATCGGCGGCCAAACGCGCACCCTCCGCCCCGGCGAAATGTGGCGCATCCCCGGCCACGTCCTCCACAGCGCCACGGCCGGCGACGCCCCAGTCAAGGCCCTCGACGTTTTCCACCCCGTCCGCGATGATTACCGCTAAGCAAGAGAACAACCAAAGCCAGCCCCAAATTCGACATTCAACGCCAAGCACATAGCTCCTGTCTCCTGAATTTCCCAGCCCCTAGCCCCCAATCCCCAGCCCCCATGCCCTCCACCCTCAATATCGCCGTCCTCGGCGGCGACGGCACCGGTCCCGAAGTCGCCGCCGAAGGCATCAAAGTCCTCGCCGCCATCTCGAAGCTCGAAGGCTTCACCTACGAGCTGACCCATTTCGACTGGGGCGGCGAGCGTTACCTCCGCACCGGCGAAACGCTGCCCGACGGCGGCGCCGACGAGCTTCGCAAGTTCGACGCCGTCTATCTCGGCGCGGTCGGCCATCCCGACGTTCCGCCCGGCGTGCTCGAAAAGGGCCTGCTCCTCGAACTCCGCTTCCAACTCGACCAATACATCAACCTCCGCCCGGTGAAGCTGTTCCCCGGCGTCGAAACCCCGCTCGCCGGCCGCAAGCCCGAGGACATCGACTTCGTCGTCGTCCGCGAGAACACCGAAGACCTCTATTGCGGCATCGGCGGGTTCCTCAAGAAGCACACCCCCGACGAAGTCGCCACCCAATCCGCCGTCTACACCCGCAAGGGCTGCGAACGCTGCATCCGTTGGGCCTTCGAGTTCACGCGGAAGCGCAACAATCCCAAGGGCAAGATGCTCACGCTCGTCGCCAAGACGAACGTCCTCACCTACGGCCACGACCTCTGGTGGCGCACCTTCCAGGATGTCGCCAAGGACTTCCCCGACGTCAAAGCCGACTACAACCACGTCGACGCCTGCTGCATGTGGATGGTCAAGAACCCCGACTACTACGACGTCATCGTCACCACGAACATGTTCGGCGACATCATCACCGACCTCGGCGGCATCATCCAAGGCGGCCTCGGCGTAGCAGCCGGCGGCAACATCAACCCGGACCCCGGCGGCGTCAGCATGTTCGAACCCATGGGCGGAAGCGCCCCCAAGTACACCGGCCAAAACGTAATCAACCCCATCGCCGCCATCAACGCCATGGCCATGCTCCTAGAATTCACCGGCCAACCCAAAGCCGCCCAAAGACTCTACAAAGCCATCCACCAAGTAACCGGCACAAAAATGAAAAGCCAAGCGGCGGGAAAAATGGGCCACGGAACAAAAGAAGTCGGCGACCTCGTCGTCGCGGCGCTGTGACATGAATCCGTAGGGCGGCTGTGCCCATTCTACTTGACTGAACAAAACGCGAAATTCGATTGGACAATTCGCCGACGAGTCAGGCATAATATCCGCTCCCCTCGAGGCGCGACATTGACTCCCGTGCCCGATGAATTTGCTCCAATGAAAGGTCAACGGCGGAAATGGCACGGTTGAAACAGTTGTATTCTTGCAAGACGGCGATCGCGTGGCTGACGGTGGCGGCACTTGGTGCAAGTGTCGGTGATTCACACGCATCTGGTGGGCCGAAGCCCTTGCCCTACAAGGGCAGCATCACCGTGCAGCCAATCGTCATGAAGCCTCACATCAGCCCGTCCGATCTGTCGGGCATCGCGCGCGACTTCGCCTATGCCAGCAAGGTCTACGAGCAAATCGGGCTGGATATCATTTTTCGCGGTCCAAGAGCGTGGTCGGGAGTGTATCCTCCGCCGAGCACATGCCCCAGCCGCGTGTGTATTTCCGCTTCGGCATTCGAAACAACGGTCTTAAACGATCCCGTCAACTCGGCCGCCGGCGATGCGGCTGATGGCGTTATCCCTCTGTTCTACATGGACGAGTTCTCGGATGGGCATACGCTGGGCGGTCGCGCTTATACGCCCGGGAATGTCACTGCCGGTGTTGTGCCATACCCCGCGATTGCCGTCAGCGGATATGGAGGTTTCAGCGGTCGGACGAACGACACGGTCGCCCACGAAATCGGCCACGTCCTCCTCGACACATTCCATTTCGCGGAGAATTCGAACGGGCATAGCCCGTACCCCTCCGATCTCATGGCTGGAGCTGCGATCCGAGGCGTTCCCCGGACGTTTGCCGAGATCGCTCCCCGCGGTGCCAAGAGCGCGATACCGAACCGATTGGGAACGACGATCGGCAGTATGGGAATGTCAAACCACCTTTCGCTTCAGCCGGCTGCGATGCACTCGCAGACCGCGTTCGTCGACTCAACCGGAAACCCTTACTCGTGGAAATACCATTCGGAATACAACTGCGGAACTGCCGGTGAACCCGCTACGTGTTACTACGGCACTTTCAGAGACGATGGCGCGCCTTGGGGGCAACCGGGCGTCATTTCGCTCTTTGAGTCTTCGCCCGCTGGCGGCATCGTCGACTTGGGCATTGCCACGGTAACCGGTTCGTCGCGACTGACACAAATCGATAGCTCGACGGGGATTCACACCGTCGAACATTCGATCTTGATGGAATTCGAGGAACCGGCTCTGAACAGTACAGTGGCATCGGGAGCAAGTGGCGTCGACTTCGGGACGTTCTTTCAGGCTGGCGTAGAGTTCGGCGCGACGCTGACCGCCGCGTCGGACGTATCCGTGCTCGTTGACAATATCTCCGTGCCAGGCGTATCGGCGGTGTTCTCGTTCGAGGAGACGCCGGGCTGGGTTAACGTGCATTGGACGCTTCCGTCCAATGAATTGGCCGGCGCGCACTCGGTACAGGCTACATTCTCGGTGGATGCAGATTTCTACCCAGGGCTCCTGCCACGGTTCACCGTTGGAGACCCGAATGCGGTCGTGACGGCCGCCGATATCGACGACGCGTTTTCGTCGCGTGGAACAAGTGACGCCCAATTCGACTTGACGGGCGACGGAGTCATCGACGATCTCGACGTCGCCGTGCTCGTGACGGGCGTTGCGAATACACAGTTCGGTGATGTGAATCTCGACGGAAAAGTAAACTTGCAGGATTTTTTGGTCGTTGCACGAGGAGATGGTTCAAGCTGGGCAGCGGGCGATATGAACGGGGATGGCATGGCAACTGCGGCGGATGTCGCCATGTTCATCCAGGGATTCGGGTTTGGGTCAACGCAGGAAACATCGTTTGCCGCCGTTCCCGAGCCGCCTTCCATCTCGCTGCTGGTACTCGCCGCGGCTTCGTTGTTGACGTGCCGAGCGCGGTGCCGGTAACGGAGTAACGTGTATCTTCCAACGCATTTGACAAAGCAAGATCAAGCCAAGTACCTCAGGCACCCCTGTGCCTGACGGAATCGCCGTTCGACGCGACCGCACACGAGCGGTTACCCGCGCAAGTCTGCCGCAACGTCCTCAGGCGCGTCACGCCCGTAACCGCGCCCCTCCTGTACCCTCCGCGACCTCAAACCCAGCCAACGTCCCTTTCACGAACGCCGTATACGCATCGATGCTCGTCTCGCCATCTGCGCAGAACATGTCATAAGGTCGTGGCTCAATGCCCCGCTCCGCACAAATCTGTTCAACGACGAAAAACTCCATGTCCGACCCAAGCACGCCGTATTGATAGTCGCTGCGAAGGTCGTCCGTCGGATGAATCTTCGCGGGCGGAACATCGAAGCACTCGGCCACCGCCCGGCGAACCTCGACCGCCAATTCTCGATCGACGCCAGAAAGCTGCGATGCGTACGCCTCATCGCTAACGTCGACTCGCTCCAGCAGCGCCCGCCGCACAGCTTCCGCTGCCGCCACTTTCCGAGCCGAATCGTCACGCGCCAGCAGCCACGAAGCGACAAACGCGGCAGCCGCGATTCCGAATACGACCAGCACGCGGTCCAAGGCGTCCGGCATAAGGAGAATCGCCAACATACAGCCAAATACGGCGCTCCCACCGACCATCCACGTGCGTCGATTCAAAGTTACTGCCGCGTCATCCATACAGTGACAAGCCCTTTTTCGCGCCCGCCGAACCTCCAAATAGAATCCGCAACGCTAGCTCCCATATCCGTGCCCATCCGTGTCATCCGTGGTGCATTGAAACCACCGACGACGCAAATAAGGACGGACGAGCCCCCGTTATGGCACACGGTCTCCCGACCGTGCCATTCGCCTGACCGCAGGTCTCCAAGAATCGCCAATGGACTAGTCATCAAGTCGAGTGCGTCACTCCGCGCTCAACGCGGCAACGCAACACCGAATTCGTGAACAATCTCCAAGCAAAAACGCTCGCTTTCGGCAACAAACCCGCGCCGCGACCCTCGACGCCGAAAATAAAACGCGAGTAATGCTCACAAATTCCCTCTTCCGAGCGGTGCGAGCCGCCGTCGACGCCTCACTCCGCGCGCAAACCGACCCCCGCGCCGCACCGTCAAACCACGGACGAACCGCGACGCGCGAATAATCAAACCGCCGGCAACCGCACCGGCACGCAAACAAAACAACCCAAGCAGCCTACCAAATCCCCCCGCCCCTTTCCACCAAAAATCAGGCCACCCATTCTCGGTGTCGGGCCGCTTCGCACGTTCCGAAAAATCTGCCGCGCCGCGACCGCGCATCACTGGCAACCGCGCATCACGGACGACCGCGTTGCCACGAACCAGCTCCACCATTATCGTGGCGCGCCGCCGCCTCGGTCATTGCTGGCTGCAGAAACCAACACGGCGACAAGAGACGGCCGAGCAGGAAGTCATCGTTCTCCCAACGAGTTCTGCCCATGACCCTGGAACAATGGACCGCAGTCGACGATTACATCGCCGGCAAGCTCGTCGCGCCGGACCCGGCCCTCGATGCCGCGTTGCAGGCCAGCGTCGACGCGGGCCTGCCGGCCATCCAGGTTTCTCCGCCGCTAGGCAAGCTGCTCCATATCTTGGCGAAGAGTTGCCACGCCCGGTCGATCTTGGAGATCGGCACGCTGGGCGGATACAGCACGATTTGGCTGGCCCGCGCATTGCCGCCGTCCGGCCGCCTCGTCACGCTCGAAGCCGACGCACGGCACGCGGAAGTCGCCCGCGCGAATATCGCCCGCGCCGACCTGTCCAGCGTCGTCGAGGTCCGCGTTGGGCAGGCGCTCGACTCGCTCCCCGTCGTCGCGGCCGAAGCGATCGGTCCGTTCGACTTAATCTTCATCGACGCCGACAAGACCAGCGTGCCCGACTACTTCGCCTGGGCGTTGAAACTTTCGCGCGTCGGTAGTTTCATCATCGTCGATAACACGGTCCGCGACGGCAAACTGATCGACGCCCACAGCAGCGACCCCAGCGTCCAAGGCGTCCGCCGATTCCACGAAATGCTCGCGGCCGAGCCAAGAGCCATCGCCACCACGATCCAAACCGTAGGCAGCAAAGGCTACGACGGCATGACGCTCGCACTCGTCATCAAATAGCGGCGGGGTGCCTGACCCACGTCGCTGGCCGAAGGTCTCCAAGAATCGCCGCCGAGCGCAAGATTCCGCCAAGTCGCGATTCATGCCGCCCCACCCTGCTCGCTCGATGACGCAATGTCGTCGAGAATTCGCTTCATCTTCTCTGTAAGCGTAGCCACGTTCGTCACCTCACTATCGCGAATTAGATAGAACGGCGGCACTTGAAGTCCCCGCTCTGCGCAAACGGACTCGATAACGGCAACCTCGACTCCCCACCCAAGCGCGTATTGATAATCGCGCCGAAGGTCGTCGGTCGAGAGAATCTTTGCCACCTCGACATCGAAGAATTCCGCGACGGCGTTTCGCACTTGCATGACCAATGCCAGCTCGGTGTCGGGAAACTGGGCAGCGTACTCGTCGTCGCTAATACCTTGCCGATCGGCGAGCATTTGCCGCACCGATTCCCGCGCCGCGTTCTGCTGGGCGCTATCGTCCCGCGCCAGCAGCCAGGCCGCAATGAAAGCCGCCGCCGCGATCCCAATCGCCACCAGCCCTCGCTCGGCGAGCGTCGCGTCGTCAAAAAAAAACGACCCGATGCCGCCAACCACAAACGCCACCACCGCAATCAATGTGGCGCACCCGAGCTGCGAAACGGTATCGTTCGACATGCCATGCACCACAACGCCCCGGCGACCTCTATTATGGCGCGATTTGCGGACCGCTTACTTACTCGATGAATTCACCGCATTCGGAACAAGATACCGCCCCGCAAACTCCAAAAACACCGGCCAATTCGGCCCCGTCGTGTGCCCGCCGGCGTGTTGTCGAAACGCGATTTCGCCGTCGACATCGACGCGACGACAATAAGGCAGCAAGTGACACGCATTCGGCTGCCTTTGGTACGAGTTCCCTCGTCCGGGCTATTCGCCCAGCATCGACCCAGCCAGCAATCGCCCCAGCTCGACCACAGCGCCCAATCGTCGTGCAAAGCGGCCGGTTTGTGAACAAACCTCCGGGAAAAACGGAAGGTTGCGCTCACAAACCCCCGCCTTCCGCGGGCCTCGGCCAAGCGCCTCAAGCTCCAGCCCGCCGGCCTCTTCAACCTTCTACCAAATCCAGTGGCCTGATTTCAACAATAAACCCCAACAATAAACCCCAACAAAACCCGCGTCTAAACCCGCGCGGCCAACCTCGCCGCGTCCCGATGCCGCTAACCCGTACCCCGCCGCGAT
This sequence comes from Planctomycetota bacterium, assembly GCA_029259895.1. GTDB lineage: Bacteria > Planctomycetota > Planctomycetia > Pirellulales > PLA5 > PLA5. Next base: position 11,979 of record JAJDEG010000741.1, on the reverse strand, counting down.
TTGTTGTCTCCAACAGGGCTTGAAAGTCTTGCCGAATCGGCGACAATAGCACGTTTCTCGCCAGATCGGCGCTCGCGCCGGCGAATCTTGGCGGTGAATCGTTCTCGTCGACAGTAGTCGCTGACAGGCGTCGACGCTAATCGTTTACAGGCAAGGGATTCCGCGATGCGGGAAACGTTAAACGTTCAAATTCGTTCGTCGCGCGGCAAGCTGCGCAATCGCCGCCTGCGCCGCTCGGGCCACGTGCCGGCCATACTATACGGACACGGTAAGGATTGCGTGAGCCTGAGCGTCCCCACGACGGCCATTGAGACCGCCTTGCGGCACCACAGCCGGCTGGTCGATCTAGCCGGCGCGGCCAACGAGAGCGCGCTCATCAGCGAAGTCCAGTGGGATACCTTCGGCTTGGAAGTGCTACACGTCGATTTCACCCGCACGTCGGCCGACGAGCGGATCGAAGTCGAAGTGGCGATCGAATTGAAGGGGCAGGCCGCGGGTGCGAAAGAAGGGGGCATCGTCGAGCAGGTTCGACGGGAAGTGGAGATCGAATGCCCGGCGGGTGCGATTCCCGCGAAGCTGGTGCTGAACGTCAGCAACCTGGCAATCGGCGACTCCTTGACCTGCGGCGACTTGGAAATGCCCGAGGGCGCGAAACTGATCACGGATGCGGAAGAAATGATCGTGCATTGCGTGACGCCGCGCGAGGACGACGAGGAAGAAGGCGTCGGCGAAGGTGCCGAACCCGAAATCATCGGCCGCAAGGAAGGCGAGGAGGAAGGGGAAGAGTAGTCCGGGGATGCCGCTCAGTGCGGCCGATCGACGCGCGACAACTACGCGAGTTTTGGTTCGCCCATGAAACTGGTCGTCGGTTTGGGGAACCCTGGCAGGAAGTACGTCGGCACGCGACACAACATCGGTTTCGCGTTGCTCGAAGAGTTATCCCGGCGGCACGCCACGGCGTCGCCCCGCAAGGCATACGGCGGAGAGGTCGTCGAAGCGAATGTTGGTGGCCAGCGGACCTTGCTGTTGGCGCCACACACGTACATGAACCGCAGCGGGCAAAGCGTTCGCCAAGCGGTCGATTTTTACAAGATCGAAACGGCCGATTTGCTCGTCGTTTGCGACGACATGAACCTGCCGCTCGGTCGGTTGCGAATGAGAACGAAGGGGAGCGACGGCGGCCAAAAGGGGCTGGCGGACATCACGCGCCACCTCGGCACGGACGAGTTCGCGCGGCTTCGCGTCGGAATCGACCGGCCGCCCGAAGGCTGGGACGGAGCCGACTTCGTGTTGGGTAAGTTTACGAAGGACGAGGGCATCGAAATTGCGATCGCCGTGCCGCGAGCCGCGGACGCCGTCGCCCTGTGGGCCGCCGAAGGGCCAGAAGCCTGCATGAATCGATTCAATTTGAAGACAACGTAGTTTCTAAAAACACGCCAGTTACAAAGACTCGGGCGCGGCCACACCGCACCGCCCGCCCGAAACAAGCGAGGAGCACCGTTTTGGCCGCCACCGTTTACGAAGGCATGTTCATTTTGGACTCGAACCGCTACGCCCGCGACGGCGTTGCGATCGCCGACGACGTTAACCGCACGATCGAAAAGTTCGGCGGTACGATGCTCGTCAGTCGGCTGTGGGACGATCGCCGGCTGGCGTACCCCATCGGCCAGCACAAAAAGGGAACGTACTGGCTGACCTACTTCTCAATGGATAGCGATAGCCTGAAAACGCTCACCAATGAGCTGCGGCTCAACGACACGGTGCTGCGAAATCTGTTCATCAAGATCGACGCCCGGCTCGTCGACGCACTGGTCGAGCACGCCAAGGACGAAACCGCCCCCGCTCCGGAGGCTCGGCCGGGCGCACGGCCCGATGTCGCGGCCGACGCAGCAAAGGCGAAAGCCGCAGCCGCAGCCGCAGCCGCGGTGGCTGATGCTAGCGACAACGACGGGGATGACGGCGACGCGGACGACGACGGTGGAGACGACGCCAAGAATTGATCCGCCGACAAATGGTCGGCCCGGCCGCTCGTTCGGTCGGCTCGGTCGGTTCGGCGTCAGGTTGCATTGCTAGGGCCGCCATAGTAGTTTAGCGGAACATGGATACGTTTGTTCACGCCCGGGGAGTCGGGTGACCACGCATCGAGAGGGTCGGCCATGTCCAGCTTTAATCGCGTCATCTTGATGGGGAATCTCACCCGCGATCCCGAATTGCGCTACATTCCCAGCGGAATGGCCGTGTCGGAAATCGGCATTGCCGTCAACGATAAACGTAAGAACGCCAAGGGTGAGTGGATCGAGGAAACGACCTTCGTCGACGTCACGCTGTGGGGTCGAACCGCCGAGGTCGCCAACGAGTACCTCAGCAAGGGCTCGCCAATTTTCATCGAAGGTCGGCTCAAACTCGATTCGTGGGAAACCGACGGCCAGAAGCGTTCCAAGCTTCGCGTTGTCGGCGAACGGATGCAGATGATCGGCGGTCGTGGCGGCGGCGGCGGACAAGGACAGCGTGGCGGCGGTGGACGCCCGGCGCAGAACTACGACGATTCCGAATCCGGACCCTCCTCCGGCGGCGGATTCTCCGACGGTGACTTCGAGCAGCCTGCCCCGCGCGCCGCGCCGGCGGGCGGACCTCCGGCCGACGATATCCCGTTTTAACCGAAGCAGTCGTCTGCGAGCGCCTCGAAGAGGGCCTCGAACGATAACCGCCCGTCGGCGGCTCGAAGAGAAATAACTTACATCGAAAACGAAATAGCGGAACGCGAACCATGCCCAAGACCAAGACCCGTACTTCCCGTCGCCTCCCACGTGGACCGCACGGCGGCATCGAATTGTTGTTGATTCAGGCGGTCGAGCATCTGGGCACGGCCGGCGACGTCGTCGAGGTCCGCCCCGGCTACGCCAAGAATTACCTCGTGCCGCAAGGGCTGGCGACCGTCGCCACGCCGCACCACAAGCGGATGGTCGACAAGCACCGCGCCAAGCTGCAAGCTATCGAAAGCGCGCGTCAAGCGTCGCTGCGTGCGATGGCCGATCGCGTCGCGCAGCAAAGCGTTACGATCGAGGCGAACGCCAACGACGAAGGACATCTATACGGCTCGGTCGGCGCGCCGGAAATCGTGGCCGCACTCAAGAAGAACGACATTCAACTCTCGCTCGAGCAGATTCGCCTCACCGGCCCGCTTAAGGAACTCGGTCTGTATACCGTCAAGGTCAACTTCAGTTCCGAGGTGGAAGGAGAATTGAAGGTGTGGGTTGTACCGACGGTCGGCGGCGACGCGAAAGAAGGCGCGTCGTAGTCTGCGGCGCTTCGTAGTCTGCCGCTCGTCGAAGTCAGTGGCGCGTCGAGAAACGTCGCACGCCCGACAGCTTTTGCACAGCGCCCCAACCACGGTCGACGACCATCGGGCTAGCGTATTTCCGCCAAGTTATAGCCGGCGGCTCGCTACGCTGGCCACCTCGCGATAAGATACGGCCGCAGTTCTCGCCACGCGCCCGCGGCACGGTCGCTCGCGGCATTCGTCACGGAGGAACGCGCCATGGCCACCGCCGATCAAGCTTCCGATCGCAATACGTCGGATCGCTCCTCCTCCAACCGCTCCGACTCCGCGCATAGCCGCGGCAAACCGCCGGGCGACATTCTCGACCGACTCCCGCCGTCGAGCATCGAGGCGGAAAAAGGCGTGCTCGGCAGCATCATGCTGCTGCCCGAAGTGCTCGACGACGTGGCGCTCGTCATCCGCACCGAAGACTTCTACGACGACGCCCACCAGAAACTCTTCGCCCACATGCTGGAATTGCACGACGCCGGCCGCCCGGTCGACGTGACGATTCTCGCGCAGCGGCTAAAGGACCACGGACACTACGAGCTCGTCGGCGGCCTCGCCTACATCTCGGAACTGATCCACGCCGTCCCCCACGCCGCGTCGGCCGTGTATTACGCCCAAATCGTTAAAGACAAGGCGATGAAGCGGGCCTTGATCTTCGGCGGCACCGAAATCCTCCGCGAAGCCTACGACGAAACGCTCGATGCCCGCGAGATGATCAATCGCGCTGAAGAAAAAATCTTCGCGATTATGGACCGCAAGGGCACAGGCGACCTGTCGAGCATTCGCGACGTGCTGCTTGCCGCAATGGACCGCATCAACGCCCGCATGGACCATGCCCAGCCGCTCGGTGGCGTGCCCACGGGCTTTAGCGACCTCGACTCGCTGCTGGGCGGGCTGCACGATTCGGAGCTGCTCATACTCGCCGCCCGGCCGAGCATGGGAAAGACTGCGCTGGCGATGAACGTCGCCGAACACGCCGCCATACAGCACAACGCGCCGACGCTGTTCGTAAGCCTCGAAATGTCGTCCATCGAGTTGGCCGACCGCCTGCTCTGCTCCGTCGCCAAGGTAAACGGCCAACATTTGCGCGATGGATCCATCTCGCAAGACGATCGCCGCAAATTGGTCGAAGCCGCCGCCGAAGTGAGCAACGCGCCGCTATTCGTCGACGATTCGCCCAGCCGCACGATGACCGAAATCGCCGCCGCCGCCCGTCGGCTAAAGCGCCGCGAAGGCCTCAGCCTCATCGTCATCGACTACCTGCAATTGATCGAACCCGACAATCCAAAAGATCAGCGGCAAGAGCAGGTGGCCAAGATCGCACGCCGGCTCAAGGGCCTGGCCCGCGAAATGAAAATACCCGTCCTCTGCCTGGCCCAGCTCAATCGCCAGGCCGAAGCCTCGCGCGACAACAAGCCGCGGCTGTCGCATCTCCGCGAGTCTGGGGCCATCGAGCAAGACGCCGACGTCGTGATGTTCGTCCACCGCGAGGAGTATTACCAAACGAACGAAGAAGACCGCAAGCGCGTTGCCGGCGAAGCCGAGATCATCGTCGCCAAACAGCGCAACGGCCCCATTGGGGACGTTAAGCTCACCTGGCTACACAAGTACACGCGGTTCGAGAACTCCGCGCCCAGCGGCTACGCCGAATTCGATCAGTTCAACGCCGGCGACGCGTTCTAATCGTTCGCCGCACCATCTGCCGCCGGTTCCATTCCGGCGAACAAGCGGCGTCGTAACCGCGCCAGTTCACCCTTGCGCGACGCCAGCAGCGGCGGCAACGGCGGATCGTCGAAGAGACTCGGATCGACGAACACGTCGCCGGGCTGGGCAAGCTGCCGGGTTTCGGCCAAGGCCAACAAGAGCTGACGTTCGGCGGCGGCCAACGCGTGCGCGCGGCACAATTCCGTAAACAGCCCCTTCGGGCTGTTGCGCATTCGCGCCGCGCCTTCGCCGAGCCACCACCGCGCGAACATCCACACCGCGACAATCGCCAGCACGGCAACCGTCCCCCCGATGACCCACGACATGCCGGCCCCGCGCGACGATCGCCGCGCGGCAACGATCCAGGGCGACGCGATCGGCGACAATGTGGTCCAGGCGGCAACGAGCGACATCATTCGGACTCCTGCGGCATGCCGAGCCGCTGAATGACTTCGGCCGACAGGCGGTCGAGAACGTAGCTTCGGCCGCTCTTCTGCGTCGTTTCGACCGCGCCGATGGCGTTGTGAGTCGTAACGCCTTGCTCGCCGAGCGACTGACGCAACTGCTCTGCCAGGCGGAACAGACTATTCTCGGCCGCCTCTTGGACGACCACGCTGCGGTCGACCAGCGCGTCGCGAAGCGCATCGCGGGCTGCCCTCGTGGCGCAGCTCCCCAACGCTTGCGCGGCGGCGGCGCGCACCATATGGTCGGAATCTCGCAGCAGCGCCACGATCGGTTCCTCCATTTCGACCACCGCCTCCATCGCTTCGGCGGCGGCCAGCGCCCGAATCCGCCGCGTCCGCGACATTGCCGACAGCTCGTGCGCGAGATCGTGCAGCGCCTGCGGATCGACTTTCTTGACGAGTACGCCCGTCGTGCGACGCACGTCCTCATCCATCGTGTCCCACGAACGAAGAAACCGCTCGAAGTTAAATTCCTCTAGCCCCTCGCGCGCTGCCTGACGCACGAGGTCGTGAGGACTCTCGACCATCGCCACCAGCGTAGCCAGCGCCCCTTGTACGTTGCGCGGTCGCAAGTGCGCCAGCACGTTCGCCTGCACTTGCGGATCGGGATCCTCGAGCGCCCGCCGCATCAGTTCCGTCGCTTTCGGGTCGTCGAACCCGGGCAAGACATTGCTGGCCGCCCGCCGACCTCCGACGTTACCGAAGTGCAAGACGTGCTCCAGCAGGTCGAGCACGTCGGCGCGGGACATCCCCGACGCCGATGCCAGTCGCACGGCGCCGGCCTGCGAAATCTCGTCCAGATCGTCGATCACCGCGAAGTCCGTGCCCAGCCAAATGATCGACTCGAGGCGGCGAAGATTCTCCACGGCGACGCGCGGCGGAGCCGATGCAAGACGCCCCGTCAACTCGTGCAGGAACGGCCGATCGTAGCGCCGCGCGATTACGTCGAGTGCCGAAAGCGGCGCGTATGGATCGTCCAAAAAACTAACCAGCAGGTGCATCACGCCAAGTCGCTGACTGTTCAACAACACGTCGCACGTCGATTCGTGGGCGGCCTCGCGAGGTTCGCGCAGCACGCGCCGCAGCACGGTGTTTTCGCGCCGCGCAAGCATGCAAAACGCTTCGATCGCCGGACGCCGACCGTGCTCGCCGAATGTTTCCACCAGCGGCTGAAGTAAGTCGACCGCATGCGTCCTCACGCGCTGCAGGTCGCGCTGCCGCACGTAGTCCTCCAGCGAAGTTGCGCCGTCGTAAAGTTGATCCGCCAACTCGACGAGGATGCCGTCGACGAGATCCGCGTGCGGGTAGCGCTCGTCCTCGACGAGCTTGGCGAGCAGCGAGAATTGTTCGAAGTCGTTGCATTCGAGAATCGCGGCGGCCGCCGCCTCGCTAGATCGTCGATCCGCGCCGAGCATCGCCTCGCGGCACACCGTCGACAGCCGGCCGGGCCGCTCCGCCGCAATCTGCCGCAAGCTGCCATCGAGCCGGGGCCAACGGGCGAGAATCTCGCGCGGCGACGCCTTGCCGGACCGAGCCAGCAGCGACCGCATTGCCGCCTCGGCCAGCGGCCCGTCCGAGCGGTCGAGAACGCGCGCTACGACGGAAACCGCCGCGTCGTTGCGCGAGTCGGCTAGGGCTCGAAACGTCGTTGCGATGCCGTTTGTCACGATTCCCAACCGAACGAGGATATCGATAGTCAGCGCGCGCCGCGCCGTCCTGTCGGGTCGATCCCTTTCAAAAATATAGGTTACGTTCGCCGGCCCATCGGCGGGGAAGCCGCGCGGGCGGCAATATCGCGCCAACCGCTACGCTCTGCCCAAGCCCATTTTCGTCCGCCCCAGCCGTGCCCGCCGACGAACTCGGCAAACGCCTTGATTTCGTCTAGCGCCGGGGTGAAACTGAAGACTGCTTTGCCGATTGCGATTTTGAGCGCATGCGATTCGAGGTCACTATGTCCACGCCACACACGGCCGCCGAAATCTTGGAACGCGAGTTCCTCGTCGTCCGCGCGAAATTGCTAGAGACCGCCGCCGCCTTCGACCGCCTCGACCGCGCCGAAGGCAGCGTCGCGAACGACCCGCGCCGGCAAGAGCTCCGCCAGGCCCTGGACGTTCTGGCCGCGGACGCCCCCAACCGCGCCGAAAAGCTCCAACTCCTCTTCTCCTTGCCCTACGAACCCAACTGGCGAAAACAACTCAACGTCGCCACAAACAAATAACGTCCACTCGCGACGGCCCCCGATCCCCGGCCCTCGCCCCCGATCCCACCTCAAGCCTCAAGCCTCACGCCTCGCATGTACTACATCGATCCACACATCCACATGGTCTCCCGCACGACCGACGACTACGAGTCGTTGGCCAAAATGGGATGCGTCGCCGTCAGCGAACCGGCCTTCTGGGCGGGCTTCGACCGCGGCAGCGCCGACGGTTTCCGCGACTACTTCCGCCAGCTCACCGAATTCGAGCAGCGCCGCAGCGGTTGGTACGGCATTTCGCACTTCACCTGGCTCTGCATCAACGCCAAGGAAGCCGAAAACGTCCGCCTGTCGCGCGAAGTCATCGCCATGATCCCCGAGTTTCTCGACAAGCCCGGCGTGCTCGGCATCGGCGAGATCGGCCTCAACAAGAACACCAAGAACGAAGCCATCATCTTCCTCGAACACGTCGACCTGGCCGTCCGCACCGGCGAACAAATCCTCATCCACACGCCGCACCTCGAAGACAAGTACCCCGGCACGCGCATGATCCTCGACATGCTCACCGACGACAGCCGCCTCGACCGTGGCCGCGTGCTGGTCGACCACGTCGAAGAACACACCATCCGCCACGTGCTCGAAGATGGTTTTTGGGCCGGCATGACGCTCTACCCGGTGAGCAAATGCACGCCCGAGCGAGCGGTGGACATGGTCGAGATGTACGGGCCGGAGCGGCTGCTAGTCAACTCCGCCGGCGACTGGGGCCCGTCGAAACCGTCGGCCGTGCCCGACTTCATCCTAGAACTCCGCAAACGCGGCCACAGCGAATCCCTCATCCGCCGCGTGGTCTACGAAAACCCACTAACGTTCTTCTCGCAAAGCCGCGGCTTCAATTTCACCCCGCCAGACGCGGTCGTTGCCACGGAATTTCCCCCTAGCAGTTTCGCACGCTAGCCAAAGAAACCGGCGTCCGCTGTCGCGTTAATGCTGTCGCATTAATGGCATTATGTGCCCGTGGAGGTTCGCGCGAGTATCGCGCGAATTCGTGCAACGACTATCGAGGAAGGAATTCAAGCATGAAGACGTTTTTCACCCTCTGCATCGCCTACTTGCTAATTGCTGAACGAGACGCGCTCGCGCAACAGACACACCTTTGGGCCGTTGGCGAGAGCGGACGCATCGCTCGTTCGACCGACCTAGGCGAAAACTGGATCACGCTTACCAGTCCGACGACGGGAAACCTCACCGGCGTCGACTTCGTCGACTTTCAACACGGTTGGGCGTCCGGAGCCGGACTGTATCGCACCGACGACGGCGGCGACTCGTGGCGCGCCGCCTCGGCAGGAATTACGGGCTACCTCTTTGGCGTCGATTTCGTCGACGAGTCGCACGGCTGGGCGTTCGGCAACGACGGCATCTTCGCCACGACGAACGGCGGAACAAATTGGACGCGCCAATACTCGGGTCAAATCCAAGGCGGCATGCATTTCATTGACCGCGACCACGGATGGGCCGTAACGCCCGCGCCGCAGACGATCCTGCGAACCGTCGACGGTGGCCAAAACTGGCAAGTCGTCGACGATCATTTTCCGCCCTTCGGTACGCCGTGGGGCGGCACCGCCGTTTACGCACGCAGCGAATCCGACGTTTGGGTCTCCGGTCGGGGGCATACGGTTCTGCATTCGCAGGACGGTGGCGTCACATTCGACGAGCAGCATCGCCGACCCGCGGTCGGAAGTTCGTCGCTCGAATCGATCGTCATGCTTACCGAAACCGAGGGCTGGGCCGTCGGCGAGGCGGCAAGCGGCGTTCCGTCCGTTTACCACACTTTGAACGGCGGACAATCGTGGGAACTCACGACGTTTCCGAGGCTTCCGTTTCAAATGGATCTATGGGATCTCGCGTTTACCGACCGCAACACGGGGTGGGTCGTCGGCAAAGCCTATTCGATTCTCCACACGCGCGACGGTGGTCAAACGTGGGAACTCCAGTCAGTCGACGACGAGAACATCACGCCCAACTACTTCGGAATTGCGATGTACACGGTCGTACCAGAACCAAGTGGGATCCATTTGCTCCTCGGAGCGATCGCCTTCGCCGTATTGTCGTACAAGCTGCGTAACTAAATAGACCAATAGCGTACGTCAGGCGGCCTCGTGCCTGACGAAACGGTCGCCGGACTCGACATTCGCGAAACACACTCGCGCCGCTTCACACAGGCGAAGCCAGCGCGACGTACAACATTCGACGTGGGAAATGCGCATCGGCCGGGCGTTCCGTCCGTGCCGCCCCGCAGAACATGCCCGCCGGACATGAAGGAGAACTCTCAGTTGGACGACAATCCGTATGCCAGCCCGGAGAATGTGGAGCATGAAGTGCAAGGCGACGACGCCGTGGATGCCGACGATGTCAAGGACGCCGAGCCGACGCTGCAATCGCACCAGATTCAGGCGCGGCGGTGCATCTTGTTCGTCGCGCTCGTTTGCGGAGTGATGTCGGCGAGTATGCTGTTCGGGTTCTTCGTCAACCTGTCGTTCAAGTACCCGGACACCGGCAAATCCGTCTACGAAGTCGCCCCGCTGTGGTTGGCCGGCCGCGCAATGTACGGCATCGGATTCGGCGCATTGACGTGGTGCCTAATCCGTTACCAATCGGCGATCAAGCGTTGGGACACGCCCCAATCGGTCGGCTCCGAGGAATTCCTCGACGTGCATTCGAGATTCTGGAGAGCAGTAGCCCAAGTGCTATTCGTGTTCGCCGGGTACGTGATCATCTACATGGTGTTCGCGTCGCTAGATTTCGCATCGTAGCCACGCAATGAAACAAAGACGCTTATCGCCTTGATATTTCTCTTGCGGCGCGAACTTGCTCTCCATCATCGAACGACCACCGATCGCGCGTTTTTCTCAGGGGAAAAGGCCCGAAGGGATTCCCGCGCTGCGCGGCAAGTCGGATTCCTGCTGCCGCAGCAGTTCGCTCAACCTAAGTAGGTCATGGCACTCCTGTGCCTGACGGAATCGCCGGTTGACGCAACGTCATGTGGGCCTCGAGGAAGGGGCGGCGCGATGCCTGGTGATCGTCAGGCACAGGGGTGCCTGCCTACGGGACTTTTTATTCCAGAGTCGGGCGATCCGCCGTTCTTAGTCAAGTACAGTGGGCTGTGCCCACCTTTCGTTCCATTTCATTCGCGCCTTGTGCTGCCGCGAAACTGGTTCTCCGTTTGACGTGGTCGCAAGTGCTTGGCGGTTCGTCGCCTGCTCTTGCTCGGAGGTTTCGGCGGGCACAGCCCACCCTACTTGACTAGGCCGGCGTTTATGCGCTCTTGGCTACGGCTCAACTGGCCTTTCCTCGACTTTCGCGTTCGCCTACGCTCCCCACTCAAGCCGCCGCCCCAGTACGCGCCGAAACCGCCACTCCGGTACGCATCGTACGAAAACCCAATGCTACGGCAAGGACTGCCATATGATCATTGACGTGCATACGCATCTCAACAACTATCATGAAGAGCGTGTTATTTCGATCGACGCATGTCTCGACAATCTCCAAGCCGAGATGGCGGCGAATGAGATCGACTATGCGATGGTCTTAAGCTCGGACAAGATTACCGAACACCGGCCGCCGACGCGCGATGTCGTGCGGGCGACGCGCGATTTGAACAACATCTTCGTCGTCGCCGGCGTGAGCGTCGTTCACTACAAGGAAAGAGACCTGCGGGAATTGGGCGACTTCTTGAGCGAAGGTGTCGTCCGCGGACTAAAGCTCTATCCAGGATACGAGCCGTTCTACCCGTACGACGCGAGATGCCAAGTCATCTACGACCTGGCAGTAGAACATAATGTTCCGGTGATGATCCATACGGGCGACACGTACAGCCCCAAGGCCAAAGTGCGATATGCTCATCCGTTAAATGTCGACGACGTGGCCGTCGATAACCCGGAATTGAAGATCGTGATGTGTCACATCGGCAATCCGTGGATTCGCGATTGCATGGAAGTCGTTTACAAGAACAAAAACGTGTCGGCCGACGTCTCGGGCCTCGTACTCGGCGAGTTTCAAGACAAATTCGAACTCTTCATGCTGCAGCAAGTGCGCGAGATGATTCTGTTCGCTGGCGAGCCGCGGTATCTACTCTACGGTACCGACTGGCCGATCTGTTCGATGAAGTCGTATCTTAAGTTCATGCGCGCCCTCGACCTTTCCGACAAGGCCCGCGAAATGATCATGTGGCGTAACGCCGCTAACTTGTTTCGCCTCGATGCCGCGTCGGAAGCCGCCGCCGCAGCATAATC
>JAJDEG010000075.1 GCA_029259895.1 Planctomycetota bacterium | reverse complement strand
GCCGCCGGCACGGGCACGTTTACCTATCGAGCAACGGACGGTGTGGATCTCTCCACGCCCACGACCGTGACAATCTCGCTCACGTCGATCGACAACGGCCCTGTGGTGGCTGTCGACGATTCGGGCGCGGCGTACACGGCGATTGAAGACACGCAGACGGTCTTCGATGGCAGTGTCATCCCGCAGGCAGGTGGTATCGGTGTCAGCGTGTTGTCGAACGATACGACCGCCGCCGGCGACGAGAATGACCCGGTGACGCTAATCGTCGTGTCGCAGCCGACCAGCGGCGGTACGGTCGCGTTCAATGCGGCGAACGACGGTTCGTTCACGTACACGCCCGGCGCAAACTTCAATGGCGTTGACACGTTCACCTACCGCGTGAACGACGGCTTTACTGACAGCAACGACGCCGCGGTCACGATTACCGTCACGCCGGCCGACGTCGAGCCACCAAATGCCAATGTAGGTCCCACCATTGATTTGGCCAATCTCGGCGACCGAGGATTCGTCATCAACGGCGCGACGGCGAACGGAATCGCGGGCTATTCGGTCGGCCCGGCCGGCGATCTTAACGACGACGGGTTCGCGGACATCGTGGTCGGTGCTCACAACGCCACCGTCGGCAGCCGGCCGCAGACTGGCGAAAGCTATGTCGTATTTGGTTCTCCAACAGTAGTAGGTAGTTCATTGCGCTACCAGTCGTTCTACGACGATCCTGCCTGGTCGATACAAGGAAACGGCGTCAATGGCAATGCTTTTGGGTTTCAAACGTCCGCATATGCCGGCGGTGTCAGCGGCGAGGCTGGTGGCCATTTCACCCGTTCGGTCGCGCCTTGGTTTTATGCTGACACGGCAATTGGCGGATCGCTTTCTCTCGACAACATGATTATGGCGTCGGGAAAGCTAGACGTCACGGGCGTCAGCACGGATGAGTACCCCGACTTCGGCCACGGCATGTGGATTGGCCATTTCGACGAGACCGAGGTCGACGTCGGCAACCGAATCGGGCTTCTTTTCAACAACGGCGGTCAAGATCCGAACAAGATTGCCTGGGGGATAGGCATACGATTTGCGGACAACAGCATTGTTCAAACGGCAATGACGGACCTTGAGCCGAACGTCGACCGAACTTGGAGTTACGAATGGAATCCAGTCGGCGGGATCTACGGCAGCGGCCAGCTCGTCGCGACCATGTTTGGGCCTGGCGGCGTAACAAAGACGTTAGATATTGATGCCACCGCTCGTGCGCGAACCGCCACGTTCAGCTCGTTCGGCTTCAATAATGGGCTTGCAACGAGTGGCGTCAGTTCCTCAGATCGGTTCGCAGATATTTTCATTGATGATGTAACGTACTCGACGTCGCAGACAGAGATAGAGTTATCTTCACTCAACGGCGTCGACGGATTCCGCATTCGTGGCGACGAGAGCTTCGATCGGTCCGGGTTTTCCGTGCGCACGGCCGGCGACGTCAATGGCGATGGCGTCGACGACTTGCTGCTTGGGTCGTTCGATAATGGGGCCACCGCCGGTCTCGACAAGGTGGGCCAAGCGTACGTCGTATTTGGTCAAACCCCGCCGGCAGCGACAACGCACCTACAAGTACATGACGCTTCGTTTGAAGTCGTGACGCGAACGACCGCCGCGCGATTTCTGCCGATTCTGGCCGATACCGACGGGACGCTCTACGGTGTCCCCAGCATGAGCGTCTTTGCACTGCTGACACGCATCACGCCGGGCGGTGCGAAGCAGAATCTGGCTGCGGTCGATGCGGTCGTTGGCACGGCGTCCGACATGGTGTTCGGTTTCGACGGCGATATTTTCGCGAACACGGGCGTCGTCGGCACCTCGCCCAACGGCGTCGCGCGCATGAATCGTGTCACCGGCGACTCTACGCCGTTCTGGAACGTCTCCGACACCAACCGCGCCGACGGCGGATTGGTGTTCGACGCAGCCGCAAACGTGCTGTACGTGATGTCGAGCACCTCGCCGACGCTGTACGCATTGGACAGCGCTGGCAACAGCACCGTCGTGGTGGCGAATGCGGCTAGCAATGTGTTCAGCATGACCCAAGACCACGAAGGAAAACTCCTCGCCCTGGACACCAGCGGCCAAGTCTACCGGATCGACCCGATTGCGCGCACTTCGTCGACCTATCTGGACCTTGGCGCCGCAATCCCCACGTACTCGCAGTTCCGCAGCATCGCGTTTGATTCCGCGTCGCGCGACCTCTGGTTCACGGTCATCGACAACCCGCCAGCGGGAGAAGTTCGCTCGCTGTACCGCATGAACCACGATGGGACGGACTTAACGCTGATCGCGACGGGCAAGAATCTGCTCAACGTTTCGTTTGGAGGCCGGTCCGACGGAGTTGGGGGCACCGCCGTATACGTTTCCTCGCCTGTTGGTGTCACGGCGGCGGCGTCGCTGCCAGACAACGTATTTGAACTGCGTCCACGAGCGCGTGTCGACTTGGCCAGCCTCAATGGCACGAACGGCTTCGAGATTCGCGGCCAAAATGCCTTCGACCTGGCCGGCCGGTCCGTGAGCGCGGCCGGTGACGTCAATGGCGATGGGTTCGCCGACCTAATCATGAGCGCGCCCGAGGCCAGCCCCAATGGCAACATTCGCGCCGGACAAGCGTACGTGGTGTTCGGCCGCGACACCGGTTTCCCGGCTCTGATGACGCCATCAATGCTCGATGGCACGAACGGGTTTGTCGTCAATGGCGCGGCTACTGGCGACTATGCGGGGATCGCCGTGTCGAGCGCAGGTGATTTCAACGGCGACGGCTTCGACGACGTGATAATTGGGGCCTACAAGGCCGACCCGAGTGGCCGCAACCAGGCAGGGCGGGCGTATGTCGTGTTCGGCAAAGCGAGCGGATTCGCGCCGCAATTGAATCTCAGCGCGATCAACGGCACGAACGGGTTTGCGCTCAACGGAGTCGGGGCCGGTGATTTCGCCGGTCGGGCTGTCGGCCGCGCGGGCGACGTCAATGGCGATGGGATCGATGACATCATCATCGGTGCCTCCGATCGCCCTGGACCTGGCGGCGCCCGCTACGGCGAGGCTTACGTCGTGTTCGGCCACACGGGTTCGTTCGCGGCGCAGCAAGAACTTTCCGCGCTGAATGGCACGAATGGCTTCGCGCTGATGGGAATCGATCCGGCCGATCGTGCTGGCCGCTCGGTCGACGGCGCAGGCGATGTGAATGGCGATGGTTTCGATGACGTGATTATCGGCGCCGTGCTCGGCGATCCTCAAGGTCGGATGGACGCCGGCGAGGCGTATCTTATTTTTGGCAAGCCGAGCGGATTTGCGGCTCGGCGGAGTTTGGACGGACTCGACGGCGTTGACGGGATTACGATCGAGGGTGCGGACGCGGGCGATTTCGGCGGACTCTCTGTGGCCGGTGCAGGGGACATCAACGGCGACGGCTTCGACGACGTGATCTTCGGCGCGTACTACGCCGATCCGAACGGCGTGGCCAACGCCGGTCGTGCTTACGTGGTGTATGGGCAGAACTTCAACCCGTTGCACATCAACGATCTCGATATCAACGTCGGTTCTGAAGGTGCCGCATCGTCGCTGAACCTCGAATTCGAGAACTACGGCCGTGCAACCACGGTCACCGTCGACTGGGGCGACGGCCACGTCGACGTCATGCCACTTTCAAGCAGCGAGAACACCCTGGACGTTGGTCGCATCTACGCCGATGACGGCGACTACTCCGTTAATGTCCGGGTCGTTGACGCGGATAATCCGACTCGCGAGGCGGAGGAAACGCTTGCGGCTAGCGTAGCCAACGTCGCTCCGAACGTGATACCAACCGATGCGGCGTATTTCAGCCAGGAAGGCGACGCCTTTCAACTGCAACTCACGATCTCCGACCCGGGCTTTGATAACCCGGCGAATCCGGCGGGGCCGACGACCGAATCGTTCAGCTATCTAGTGAATTGGGGCGATGGATCTCCGATTGAGTCGGGGTTGATTGCCGCAACGCAGATTGGCGGACCGGGAGTGGCTACGCAAGCGATTCTCGACCTAGTCCATTTTTTCGCCGACGACATTGGGAGCGAGTACGAAGTTCTGGTCGCGATAGCCGATGACGACGGCGGCGTAACCGAACGCACCTACACCTTCGATATCTTGAACCTGCCACCCGATCTGACGCTCAATGGCTCGGCAACGTCCGTCGAAGGTGCGGTGTTCACGATCAACGGTGCGTTCACGGACCCCGGTTTTGACAACCCGTTCAACCCTGGCGGTGCGACGGAAGAGACTTTCGACTACACGATCAATTGGGGCGACGGCACGCCCGTGGAAAGCGGGACGCCGAATTCCGTCGTGCCGGGGTCGCCGGGAGTCCCGACTTCGGGCAGCATTTCGCACGGGCATCATTACGCCGACGACGGCACGTACTCGATCACAGTTTCGCTCTCCGATGATGACGGCGGTGTCGTCGAGAGAATGCATTCGGTCACTGTCACGAACGCCAACCCGCAGCTAGTCGTTGTGGCAGATCAAACGACGGTCCAGGGGCAATTGCTGTCAATCGTTGACCTGGGCGTGTTCTTCGACGCCGGGTTCGACAATCCGCTCAATCCAGGCAGCGAGAAAACGGAAACGTTCAGCTACACGATTGACTGGGGCGACGGAACACCACTCGTCACGGGAGCACCCGCTATTGATGCGGTCGGAGAACCGGGTGAGCCGACGCGTGGCTCGTTCGACGGTAGCCACGTATTCTTTGCCGTTGGGACGCACACGGTCACGGTAACGCTCAGTGACGACGACGGCGGCACAGACGGGGTGACGTTTCAGGTCGACGTAGCGAGCGCTCCACCAAATCTGATCGCGAGTCCGGCGTTTGTTGATTGGACCCGACAGTTGGGGACGAGTGCGACCGACGTAAGTTCTGGCGTTTCGGCTGACGGCTTGGGGAACGTCTACATCTCGGGCCGCACTCATGGTTCACTGGCTGGGCCGATTTCGGGCTGGGTCGACGCGTTTATAGCGAAGTACGATGCAACCGGCGCGTTGCAATGGACGCGGCAATTGGGGACGACAAGCGAGGAATATAGCCTGGGAGTGTCCGCAGACGGCCTCGGAAACGTCTATATCTCAGGTGCAACGGCAGGTTCGCTCGGCGGGCCGAATGCGGGTAATGGCGGCTACGACGCCTTCGTGAGCAAGTACGACGCCCTGGGCACCCTGCAATGGACGCGGCAGTTGGGGACTAGCGTTATCGACACAAGCTCCGGCGTCTCGGCCGACGGCCTGGGAAACGTTTACATCTCCGGCGGAACGGGCGGTTCGTTAGGCGGGCCGAATGCGGGTAACCAGGACGCGTTCGTCAGTAAGTATGACTCTTCCGGTGTATTACAATGGTCCCGACAATTGGGGACCGCGGACTACGACTCAAGCCACGGTGTTTCGGCCGACGGCCTTGGGAACGTTTACATATCCGGCCGAACTGTGGGTTCTTTGGGCGGACCTAATGCGGGAGGACCCAACGACGCTTTCATAGCGAAATACGACGCCTCCGGTGTTCTGCAATGGACTCGGCAGTTGGGGACCAGCGGCGAGGACCAGAGCAACGGAGTCTCAGCCGACGGCCTAGGAAATGTTTACATCTCCGGGTTTACCACTGGTTCACTGGGCGGGCCGAATGCTGGAGGCGCAGACGCCTTCCTGAGCAAGTACGACGCCCTGGGCACCCTGCATTGGACGCGGCAGTTCGGGACGAGCGCTGTGGACAATAGCCGTAGTGTTTCTGTCGATGGTTTGGGGAATGTTTACAATTCGGGCCACACTGAAGGTTCACTGAGCGGACCGAACGCGGGCGGTCTCGATGCCTTCGTGAGCAAGTACAACGCCTCCGGCGTTCTGAAATGGACCCGGCAACTGGGGACGGATCGCGACGATGTTGGCCTTGGCGTCTCCGCCGATGGTCTAGGCGATGTGTACATCTCGGGCGAGACTGGGGGTGCGCTGGGCGGGCCAAATGCGGGTAGCTTCGACGCGTTCGTGACCAAGTACATCGACGGTGTTTCTGCAACCACCGAGAGCGCGCTATTGACAATCGCCGATCTCGGAATGTTCACCGACTATGACTCCGGGGACTACGTGTTCCAAATCGATTGGGGCGACGGCTCTCCTGTCGATAGCGGTTTGGCGACGATCGACGTACCCGGCGGCGGTGG
Organism: Planctomycetota bacterium; assembly: GCA_029259895.1. GTDB lineage: Bacteria > Planctomycetota > Planctomycetia > Pirellulales > PLA5 > PLA5. Next base: position 18,333 of record JAJDEG010000075.1, on the reverse strand, counting down.
TGCGTTAGTGCGAGGCTCTTTCGACGGCAGCCACACGTACGCCGACGACGGCATGTACACGGTGATCGCCACGATCACCGATCCGTACGGCGCGTCGGCGTCGGATTCCTTCGAGATCACCGTCGAAAACACCGAGCCGACCACCAACCTCAGCGGCGCTTCGGCGAGCGACGAAGGGGTCGCGTACCAACTGACAGTCGGCAGCGTCGTGGACCCTGGCGACGACACCGTTTCGCAGTGGCGGATCGACTGGGGTGACGGTACGCCGGTCGACGTGTTTTCCAGCCCGCCGGGGACGGTCGGCCACGTGTACTTCGATGGCCCGGCCCAGCACACGATTTCGATTTCGTTGGTCGATGAGGACGGCGCCTACGATGCAGTGGCCACGAAGACGGTCAGCATCTCGAACGTCGCGCCAACGGTCGACATTGGACAGAACGTTATCACCGACGTCGGCGCGAACTTTTTGCGGGTCGGGTCGTTTGCCGACCCCGGCAGCGATACGTGGACGGCCGACGTCGATTATGGCGATGGTGGCGGGTTTGTACCTTTGGCGCTCACGCCGGACAAGCGGATCGTCCTTAACTTGAATTACGCGACGCCGGGGCCGCGCACGGTGCAAGTCCGAGTCACCGACGACGATGGCGGCGTGGGCGTCGATTCGTTCTCTGTGATCGTCCGCAGCGGGCCGCCGGTCCTAACACTCGATCCGGACGTTGCCCAAGGCTGGATTCGGCAATTTGGCTCGCCGGAAATCGATGACGCGCGGGCGATGGCGACGGACGGCGCCGGCAACTCGTATGTCACCGGTTTCACGCAAGGCGATCTCGGCGGCGCGAACCTGGGATCAAATGACGTGTTTGTCAGCAAGCACGATTCATTAGGCAATCGGCTGTGGTTGCGTCAATTCGGAACGTCCGCGGCCGACCAAGGCCAGGGCGTGGCGTTCGATATTCAGGGAAACGTGTTCGTATCGGGAGACACACTGGGCGATCTCGGCGGCCAGAATGCCGGCGAAAACGATGCGTTCTTGAATAAGTACGACGCGGCCGGAAACCTGCTGTGGTCGCGTCAACTCGGCACCAGCGCCATTGATTTGAATCGCGGCTTGGCCCTGGACATTCAGGGGAACGCCTATATCGTCGGGAGCACGGCCGGAAACCTGGGCGGCGTCAACCTCGGTGGCTTTGATGCGTTCATTGCCAAATACGACACGGCGGGCACCCTCCTCTGGACGCGAAAACTTGGCACGATCGGAGACGACGAAAATTTCGGCGATGTGACTGTCGACGGCGCCGGCAATGTGTACGCCTCTGGGCTGACGAACGGGAGCCTCGGCGGTCCCAACGCGGGCGGTTTGGACGCGCTACTCGCCAAGTACAGCAGCGCCGGCAGCCTGCAATGGGTGCGGCAGTTTGGGTCGGGCGCTGCCGAAACCGGGCACAATGTTGCCGTAGACGGGAGCGGCAATGTCTACACGAGTGGCAACACGCAGGGCGACCTCGCCGGTCCGTCGGCCGGCGGAGAGGATTTCTTCGTCACGAAGTTTGATGCGCAAGGCAATATGCTGTGGTCGCGACAAGCTGGCACAAGTGCTGGTGATCAGGCGCGAGGAATGGAAGTCGATGCCGGGGGCAACGTATTCGTCGTCGGTCAGACGTTCGGCGATTTGAAAGGCAGCAATGCCGGCAGCCGCGACATCGTCGTGGCCCAGTACGACGCCTCGGGAAATCGGATTAACGTGCGTCAATTCGGCACGACTGCTGCGGACACTGCTTGGGGCGCAGGGCTCGACGGATCAGGCAATGTGTTCATCGTCGGCGACACGCAGGGAAGTCTCGGGGCTACGAGCGCGGGTGGATGGGACGTCGTACTCGTGAAAATGTCGTCTTCGCCCATTGCCACTGAGGGTGAGCCGCTGGTGGCGGTCGATTTGGGCTCGTTTACAGACTATGACACCGGCAACTACACGTATTCAATCGACTGGGGCGATGGATCGGCCGTAGATAACGGCTTGGCGACAATCGACGTCTCCGGCGGCGGTCAGAACACGCTCCAGCAAGGTTCGTTCGACGGCACGCACACCTATGCCGACGACGGCCAATATCGAGTCGCCGTCACGCTGACCGATCCCACGGGCCGTGTCGCGGTCGGGTCGTTCTTCGCCACGGTGGCCAACGTCACACCGACGGTCGCGCTCAGCGGCGATTCGCAGGTCGACGAGGGCGACGTCTACGCACTTACGGTCGGCCCCGTGACCGATCCCGGCACGGACACAGTGAACGAGTGGCGAATCGACTGGGATGACGGCAGCCCCGTGGACGTGTTCACGAGTGAACCGGGCGTCGTCCAGCACACGTTCGCCGATGGTCCGGCCGACCGAAACGTGTCGATTACGCTCGTCGACGAGGACGGCATCTTTACGGCGGTGGCGTCGCACGCGGTCAGCATTCTCAATGTCGCGCCGGCCGTCGACGCCGGGGACGACGTTACGATCGACGTGGGGGCGACGTACGTGCGGAGCGGTTCGTTTATCGACGCAGGCGACGACACCTGGATGGCCGAAGTCGATTACGGCAATGGGGCTGGATTCGTGCCGTTGCCAGTGACAACCGAAAAACAGTTTGCGCTGGATCTGCAATACGTGATCCCCGGTATGCACACCGTGACGGTCCGCGTCACCGACGATGACGGTGGTGTGGGCACAGATTCGTTCGAGGTCACGGTCGAGCCGACTTTCCTGGTCAGCAACTTCGCACCGACTAGCACCGGCTTCGTCGTGGCGTTCAACCGCTCGGCCGACACCAGCACGGTCAATTTGTACGACGGCCCCGACGCGGCCGTCGAATCGGCGGACGTGACACTCGTAGGAAATTCCGTTGGGCCGGTCGCCGGGTCGTTGATCTGGAATGCGGCGGGCGACCAGGCCACATTCATCAAGACGGGCGCTCCGCTGGCAGCAGACACCTACACTTTGACACTGCTCAGTCGAGCGTCCGGCTTCGCGGACACCGCTGGTCGGTTGCTCGATGGTAACGGCGATTTCACGTCCGGCGATAACTACGTCGGGAGTTTCACGGTCGCGTCATCGACGGCCCGAGTCGTAGGTCTGCCCGATTTCGCCCGCGGCCCGACGCAGGCAGTGAACATTCCCAATACGTCAACCGGTTGGCCAATACGGTTGAGCGACGGTACGGGCGTGCTGAGCATCGACTTGGACATCGTCTATGATCCGGCGCTCTTGAACATTTCGGCCATCACGCGAGGAACCGGAGCACCGGCCAATTGGACCGTAACGACGAACCTCACCCAGCCGGGGCGTGCACGCGTAACTTCTTCCGGCGTGAGTGCACTGGCAGCCGGACTCGTCAATGCACTGAAGATCACGGCGACCGTGCCCGGCGGTGCTCCCATCGGCGCGGCGCAGATCGTGCGGCTGGAAAACGTCCGCGTCAACGGCGGATTGATTGCGTCGGTGGCGGATGCGGCACTGCAAAAAGTCGCGTTCCTGGCCGACGTCGACGGCAACTTCGCCTATACGGCGTTCGACGCAGCTTTCGTTTCGCGCGTCGTGGTGGGATTCGATACGGGCTTCGACGCCTTCCCGCTGATCGACCCCGTGATTATCGGCAACTCTTCGGGCACCGGCTCGCTGAGCGGCCTGGACGCGGCTTACGTGGCGCAGAAGGCGGTCTTCCTGCCGCGACCCGAAATTCCCAACCTGCCGCCGAATCTGCCTGCTCCTTCGCCGGCGGCGATCGACCCAGCCATCGGTATTCCCGCCGCGGTGGTTGCGCAAGCCGGCGCGTCGGCCCACGTGCCCATGACGGTCGACAACCTCGAAGGGCTGTTCGGCGTGACCGTGCGTGTCAGCTACGTGACAGGACCGCTCGACTTGGCCAATGAACAGGTGACGCTCGGCAGTGAACTCGAAGCGGCCGGTTGGAGTTTGGTGCAAAACGTGGACGACTTCAGCGGCGTGGCGCACTTCGTGGCGTACACCGCACAACCCGGTGCGGCGGGGCCGGCGACGCTGCTCGACATACACTTCAACTCACTGGCATCAGCAGTCGGCACAATGCCGCTCGACCTTTCTGGGCCGGCCAGCGACGGCGGCTTCGCGTTCACCTACATCGACGGCACGCTCACGCTCACCACGGCCGGTGACGTGAATGTCGATGGCGCGGTGGGCCTGGCCGACGTCATCGCGTTACAGCGTAACTTCGGCAAGCTGGCCGATGCGGTGTGGACCGAGGGCGACCTCGACGGCGATGGCGACGTGGACCGGGCGGACCTGGCGATCGTCACGGCGAACCTTGGACGTTTGCCCACGCCAATCGCCCCGGCGGCCGTGGTGACCGCCGCAACTCGCGCGTCGAAGCTCGTCGCACGGCGTCGGGCGGTGTCGGTGCGGGGCGCGGACGTTGCGCTGGCTGACTCGATGACCAACGACTTAAAGTCTCCAAGTCGCCGAGCCCAGTCTCGAAGTTTGATTCGCTAGGCCGTCGATTGCGCCGGTCACTGCGGAGAACGTTCTCGCCTTGGCCCCATGCGTAACGGAGGAGTTCCTCAAGCTCTACGTGGCCTACAAAGCCGAAACGAACTTCGTCGACCTGATACCGCAGGCCAAACGGCTGATTTTGTCGCTAAACATCGCGTTCCACGAATTGCACGACCCGAGGGGATTGGCCAAGGACGTGACGAATCTCGGTCGCTGGGGTATCGGTGACGCCGAGGTACGATTCAGCAAGTCCGAGGAGTTGCCCTACGTGATGGGGCTTGTCCGCCAAGCCTTCGAGAAGCAAATGGGTAACGACGAGGCGGACGCATAATCGCCGATCTCACGTTTTGTTTGGCGACGAAAGACGATCGAAGGATCGGGCGAGACGGCGTCGTGACTGAATGGACGAATGCCGGTTGTCACTGACAACCGCTGGTTGTCATTTCGGGACATTCGTACACATTCCGGCGACCCTCGCCGAAGTTTAGATCCGCCTTGTTTTCCCGAGTGAACCGGCGTTTTTCGAGAAGTGCGGGCCGCGCCATAAATCTCTTATGATTCCGCTGCTCTAACCAGCTGAGCTACGCCGCCAAAATCTTGGCCATCCTCGATCAAGGTTTTCTCGGCCAATGTCGCCCGGCGCGAAACGACCGCGCCGTTGCGACCACGCCATTCAAATCGTCTCGACACTTCGAGGATTCCGCCCCCAAGGATATCATTCGACAACACGACGGGGAAGGCGTCCGTCGCGACAGGTTTCGCTCAGGAAGGCCGGTTCGTTTCACGTCGTTTTTGCCACGCGAAGTCGCTCGCGAATGGATTCGAGTCGCCGGGCCAATTCTTGCTCGAAGCCGCGCTCGACGGGGCGGTAGTACTCGCGGTCGACGCCGAGATAGTCCTGCGCCGCGACGCCGTCGTCGTGTTCGTGGGCGTACGCGTATCCTTCGCCGTGGCCGAGCCGGGCGGCGCCGGCGTAGTGTTTGTCGCGCAGGTGAACCGGCACGGGCAGTAACCGGCCCTCGCGAACGTCCTTCCGTGCCTCGCCGATGGCCACCGTGGCGGCGTTCGACTTTGGCGCGCAGGCCAGGTAGGCCGTGGCTTGGGCGAGCGTCAATTGGCATTCCGGCAGGCCGACGAATTCGCAGGCTTGCATCGCCGCGACGGCCAACGGCAGGGCGTGTGGATCGGCGTTGCCCACGTCCTCGCTGGCAAGAATCACCAGCCGCCGCGTGAGAAACCGCACGTCTTCGCCCCCTTCGAGCATGCGGGCGAGCCAATACATTGCCGCGTCGGGATCGCTGCCGCGGATGCTCTTGATCAGCGCGCTGGCCGCGTCGTAATGCTGATCGCCATCGCGGTCGTACTGAACGGCCTTGCGCTGCACCGATTCTTCGGCCAAGGCGCGGGTGAAATGCAGCGGCCGCTCGTCGCTCGATAGCACGCCGACCTCGAGCGCGCCGAGTGCGCGACGGGCGTCGCCGTCGCTTACTTTGGCAAGGAAATCGAGCGCGTCGTCGTCGAGCCGCACGTCGATCGCGCCGAAACCGCGATCGCGATCGGCCAAGGCTCGACGAACGAGCGACTTGATATCGTCCTCTGAAAGCGGTTCGAACTGGAATACGCGGCTACGGCTGACCAGCGCGCTGTTGACCGTGAAGAAGGGGTTCTCCGTGGTCGCACCGACGAGCGTCACGACCCCTTCTTCGACGTCGGGCAGCAGGGCATCCTGCTGGGCCTTGTTGAAGCGATGAATTTCGTCGATGAACAACAGCGTTTTCTCGCCAGACGCCGCGAGCCGATCTCGGGCGTCGTCGAGCAGTTCACGTAAGTCCTTCACGCCGCTCGTTACTGCGCTGAGTTGGCGAAATGCGCTGCGGCTTTCGCTGGCCAGCAGCCGAGCGAGCGTGGTTTTGCCGCTGCCCGGCGGACCATAAAAGATGACCGAACCGAGCCGGTCGGCCTTGAGCAGCCGTCGCAGGAGTTTTCCTTCGCCAAGGAATTGTTGCTGTCCGGCGAACTCATCGAGCGACGTCGGTCGCATCCGCGCCGCCAACGGTTGGGCCGTGCGGCGATTTGCATCTTCCGATTCGTCGAATAATGAGCGGGCCATAAGCGGAATTGTGGCAAATAGCGACGCGTCTGGCAAACGCCGATCGAACGTCGATCGAACGCCGGTCGAACGTCGCCCCGGTGCGTTCAGGTCAGCGACGCCGGCTCCGCTGCACCGCCGCCGCAACAAAACCGCGGACGAGCGGGTGTGGCTGCTGCGCCGTCGATGCGATCTGCGGCACGAACAACGTTGCCAGGAAAAACGGGTGTTCCGCGAGCTCTACGATGCGGGCATCATGCCGTTCGTCGACGCCGGAGATCGTCATACCGGCCGTCGCCAATTGCGGTTGAAAACGCGGATCGAGCGCGAAGTTGCAATAGTAATTCTCCTCGACGAGATTCCGGCCGTACAGCCGCGCGGCCAGCGTGCCGGCCCGCACGACGACGGCCATGCGCTTTCCGACGAGCGAACAAGCCAACCGCGACACAAACAGCACGGACGCATAGGGATCGTATTCAGCGTGGTCGGCGTCGGCTAGCCCCAACACATTGCGACCGTATTCCAGTACGATGTGCTGAAAACCGCCGCACGTGCCGATTGTCGGAATCTCGCCGCAACGCAGATGTCGAATCGCGGTCAGCGCCGCATTCATATCGCGGTAAGGACTTCCGGGGGCGATCCACACACCGTCGAATTCGTCGAGCAGATTTCCGATGGAAGGGTGGGGCGGTACGGAACCGTCGCTAACTGTCGCCAGACCATCCGTCGCCAGCCACGTTGCGCGGGCGTCTTCACCCAACGCCGCGGCGGCGTGTCCGAGCGCGGCGTCGGTGGCGAGGTGCGTTTCGTTATCGGGATCAAAGTCTCCGATAACCGCGATTCGCGTCCGCCCGTTGGAATTCATGCGGACCTCGATAAACAGGAAAGATATATAGGAAAATCGCGACGGCTTCCGCGGTTCTTCGCATCCGCAGCGCACCGCCACTTCGCACCTCGACACAGAACTCCGACACATTGCACTGCCTCGCAGGTTCGCCGACAAGCCAATCGCGGCCTGCGAAGCGAGTGCCCATTTCGCCTCAACCGCCGGCGGACTAGAATAAACGAATTCCGATAGGTGGCCGCGGGATTCGACCGGCCGCGTCGTTTCTTGCCGTCCGCGAGCGCCGATGATGAAGCTGGCCTTCAGTTCCAACGCTTACTTGCACTTTTCCATTGAGGAAACGATCGCCAAGATCGCCAGCTTGGGCTATGCCGGCATCGAAGTGCTCGCCGATGTGCCGCACGCTTGGCCGGCCGGATTGCTCGAAGAGCGAAAGCAGTCGATTCGCGACGCAATCGCCAAGCACGACCTGGCGATATCGAACGTCAACGCCTTCATGATGAACGCCGTGGCCGATCCGCGGCAGCCATACTGGCATCCCGGCTGGACCGACCCCGACCCACACTATCGGGCGATCCGCCGCGAACATACGAAGCGCTCGCTGCAGCTTGCCAAGGAGATTGGCGCGCCGCACATCACCACCGAGCCAGGCGGCCATTTAGCCGCCGGTCAGACACGGGGCGATGCATCGAAAATCTTCTACGACGAACTGATGCCGTGCGTCGAGGTCGCCGAACGGCTCGGCGTGGGGCTGCTCATCGAGCCGGAGCCGGACTTGCTCATCGAGCGATTCGGCGAGTACTTGGAATTCATGGAGCAGATCAATTCGCCGCTGGTGGGTTTGAATTTCGACGTCGGGCATGCGTATTGCGTTGGCGAGGATCCGCAAGAATGGGTCGCTCGGATGGCACCTCATACACGGCACTACCATTTCGAGGACATTGCCGCCACGCGGGTCCACAAACATTTGATTCCCGGACACGGGGCCATCGATTTCGCGGCCACCTTACGGGCCATTGCAGCCACCGGCTATGATGGATGGATCACCGTTGAGCTTTATCCTTACATCGATAACCCAGACGACGCCGCCAGCGAAGCCAAGGCGTACCTGTCGCGTGTGATGGGCGAATTAGGCATCGCGGCGAGCGGGGCTTAGCGGACGATCGCGCGTGCCACGCCACCGCCGTTCGGAACCAGCGCAATGGGCGGAACCAAACGCATCTATCTCGACAACGCGGCCACGAGTTGGCCGAAGCCGGACGCGGTGTACGACGCCGTCGACCGGTACATGCGCGAGTCGGGCGCTCCGGCCGGTCGCAGCGTCTACGCCGAGGCCCATCAGGCGAACCAGATCGTCGCGGCAACCAGAGCGGCCGTCGCCCGACTCATCGGCGCGGACGATCCGCGGCGGATCGCCTTCACGCTCAATGGGACGGAGGCGCTCAATATCGCCATCCACGGATTAGTGGATGAAGGCGATCGCGTCGTGACGACCGTGGCCGAACACAACTCCGTGCTGCGACCGCTGCGCGAGTTGGAATCGACTCGCGGCGTGCGCGTCGACCGCGTGTCGTGTAACGTCCGTGGGTTCGTCGATCCGGACGACGTGCGAGCGGCGATGGGAGCGAAGACGAAATTGGTCGTCGTAACGCATGCCTCGAACGTCACCGGCACGATTCAGTGGGTCGCCGACATCGCCCGGATCGCCCACGAGCGAGGCGCGTTGGTGCTCGTCGATGCCGCGCAAACGCTGGGCTATTTGCCGGTCCACGTCGGCGAGTTGGGTATCGACCTGCTGGCCGCGCCGGGACACAAGGGGCTGCTCGGGCCGTTGGGTACCGGGCTGCTTTACGTTCGCGCGGGCGTCGAGGCCAAGTTGCGCACGCTACGCCAAGGTGGCACCGGCACGCAGAGCGACCAGGACCGGCACCCGCAAACGCTGCCCTACAAATATGAAGCCGGCAGTTTGAATGTGCCGGGCATCGTCGGCCTCAGCGCGGGCATAGATTTTCTTCGTCTTCAGGGCAACAAGCTGCGATCTCATCACCAACATCTATGCGAACGGCTCGTCGCCGGGCTGATTGAGATCGAGGGTGTGAAGGTGTTCGGGCCAGCCGATCCAGCCGACCGCGTCGGGGTGGTCAGTATCACGATCGACGGCTATGATCCGCAAGAAGTCGCCGCCATGCTCGATGGGGCCCATCGCATACAAGTTCGTGCTGGATTCCATTGTGCGCCGCTGATGCACGCGGCCATCGGAACGATCGACCTCGGCGGTGCGGTGCGGTTTAGTATCGGCGTATTCAACACCGAAGCGGACATCGACGCGGCAATTTACGCCGTCGCGGAAGTCGCCGCGGCATCGGCCGCGACCTAAGCGTCGTGCCCCGTCAGAACGACCTCCTGAAATCTCGACTGCCGGCCATGCCCAATACGTCGGATACGGCCGAAGCTCCTGACGGTCCATGGTATCGCGACGGGCTGCGGTTTGAGTGTACGGAGTGTGGCCATTGTTGCTCGGGCGCTCCCGGCTACGTGTGGGTCAACGCCGAGGAAATCGCGGCCATTGCCCGCCGGCTGGAGATTACGACCGAAGAGATGGAACGCCGCTTCGTACGTAAAGTGGGCACCCGCAAGACGTTAATCGACTTGGCCGAGCGGAATTGGGATTGCGTTTTCCTCGACGCGAAGACGCGCGGGTGTACGATCTACGAGGATCGTCCTCGGCAGTGCCGCACGTGGCCGTTCTGGAAGTCGAACGTCAAAACGCCCGAAGCGTGGAAGCAGACTTGCGAGGTCTGCCCCGGCAGCGGGCAAGGAAACGTCGTGCCGCTTGTGGAAATCGAGCTGCGACTGAACGTCGTAAAGATGTAGAACGAAGATGTAGGGCTAAGCCCAGTCAACGCCACGGGTTACGGCGCAAGGCCGTGCCGCGAACGCGATCTCAACCCCAGCCGGCCTCAACCCGAACGCGGCCTCAACCCGAGCCGGCACCGTCCCCTTCGTAGGCCGGCCTCTGCGGAGGCTCCGCAAGTGAAGCCGAAATCGCGGCCGAGGCGCTTCGAGCGTCCTTCTGCTCCTTAAGGCGTCGGACGCGCTCTTCCATCTCCTTGCCCGGCTTGAACGTGACGACGTACTTCTCCTGCACGAAGACCTTGTCGCCCGTTCGGGGGTTGCGGGCCTTTCTCGCGGCCCGCTTCTTGACCTCGAAGACGCCAAAGTTGCGTAGCTCAATCCGCCCCTCTTCGACCAGAGCCTCGACGATCGCGTCAAACGTCTTTTGAACGATCTCCTTCGTCTTGAGTTGCGTGAGGTCCATGCCCTCCGCAATCGTCTTGACGATCTCTTTTTTGGTCACGGGAGGCGTCTCCTCATCGCATCGCGCGGCGGCACCATGACGGGTGATGCTCGTCGGCCTTGACACGCTCCAAGTGTAGATGGCGCAAGAGTTAGTGTCAAGCGTGCCCCATTTTTGGAAGCCCCGAAAAAGGCTCGATCGGGCGGCCGCGTCGACGATTTCCTCGGTTTCCGGTCAGCGAGGAAGGCCGCCACAAAGAGGGGGTGATGGCGGCGTCGTGGCGGCGGCCATTCGGTCGGAAGAATCGCGCCAACCGGCCATGACGCAGGCAGCGAATCGCCCGCTGGGTCGGCTCATCGTTCAAGCCGGCTCACACGGCAGGTCGATACGCGCCAACACGAACGCATTAAGCACCGCATTGGGCATCGTTTACTGAGCGTAGGGTCTCGCTGGAAAGGCGATCGCCGCCGGCATTCAGCCAAAAAACGGCCGATATCTAGCCCGCCACCGCCACGAGCGCGGGCTTGACCGACGCTAGGCCGGCTTGCGTCCAGATTTCGTCGAGCGATTCGGCGACCATCTTGACGATCTGCATGCGGCCGGTCTTGGGAAAACGGTTGCGGTCGGGGCGGGCCGTTACCGGGCCATCGTACCCGATCGACGACAGCCACTTGACGATCTCGACGCTGTCGATGACGCCCGTTTCGCCCGGTAGCAGGCGGTTTTTCGTCGTGAGCTGGTCGGCGGGCACGTCGGCGGGCACGTCGCATAGCTGAACCGAGGCGATTTCGTCGACCGTGAGCGACGTGATCTGATCCATCGTGCCACCGCCGACGAACCAACTGAAAACGTCGATGACGACGCCAACACCATTAACGCCAACGCCCGCAGCGAGCTTTCGCAGTTCATCGAAGTTATGGATGAACTCGAATGCTGCGCCGGCTCGAGCGTCGGCCAGCGCATTGAACTCGATGCCGAGCTTGATTTGGTGATTGGCGAGAACCTGGCCAATTTCGGCCAGTCGCCGCCGGTGGAACTCGAAGTTTTCGTGATAGGGCCGCTCGTCGCTCGACGGCGAGACGAGCGTCACCGCCCGCGTGCTTCCCAACTCGGCGGCGCGGCTGGCAATTTTCTCCAGCTTTTCGCGGTCCTTGGCGTAGCGCGTTTCGTCGTTCCATTCAATCGGCAGGCGGAACGTACCGAGCTTCAGCTTCCCGCTATCAATCAGCCGCCGAGCGTAGGGGACGCCTTTTTCCTCGGCGCGGTGAAACAGCTCCATAAAGTCCGGTTCGACGCCGGCGAATTTATACGTAAGGGCCAATTCGATGAGCTCGCTCTCGACGCCCGAGATACCCAAACCGGTCGTACTCAGATTCTTGAACATGCAAATAATTCCTTTGGCGGCCGCGTCACTGTTGGCCGCCGCGTCATTGCCGCCCAACGGCCCCCACCCGATCGCAGGCGGCGGACACAAACATTGGGGCGCGACGCGATCCCGCAGATCGGCCAAACCGGGCATTATGTCAGAATCGCCGCGAGCGAGAAAGGGGGTTTGAGATGGCCTGTCGCACCGTCTTGTGGGGCGTAGAATACTGGAGTCGCCCGTCGTCGCGCTGCGCGGTGATCGGCACGGAAGAACTCCCGCAAATGGCTTCACGGCGGAATTGACAGCGTTGAGTACATTCGTCGATCTACCGGTAATTCCCGCGGACGAGCCGACATCCGCGGCACCATCGCCCGCGGAATCGTCGGCCATGGAATCGTCGGCCGCGGAATCGTTGCCGCTGCCGACGTGGAACCGCTTGCCGCCCTGGCTGCGGCGACAGCTTCCTGCTGGCAACGCGGACCATTTCACGGCGCGGGTGATCGACGACCTGCAACTCGAAACGGTTTGCGAAAGCGCCAAATGCCCAAACCGGATGGAATGCTGGTCGGCAAAGACGGCCACATTCATGATCTTGGGCGACGTTTGCACGCGGCCGTGCGGCTTTTGCTCCGTAAAAAAGGGCAAGACCGCGGCGCTCGAGGCCGATGAGCCAGAGCGTGTTGCGGAAGCAGCGGCGCGGTTGGGTCTGGCACACGTAGTGATCACCTCCGTCACGCGCGACGATCTCGACGACGGCGGAGCCGAACATTTCCACCGCAGCGTACTCGCCGTGCGAGAGCGAACCGGGGCCAGCGTCGAAGTGCTCACGCCGGACTTCATTAACAACTTCGCCGCGGTCGATCGTGTCGTCGCCGCCGCGCCGGAAGTGTTCAACCACAACACCGAAACCGTGCCGCGGTTGTATCCGAAAGTACGCGGGCGGAAGTCCGACTATCGCTGGACGCTGGCCCTATTGCGGCGGGTCAAGTCGCAAAACTCGGCGATCAAGATCAAGAGCGGCTTGATGTTGGGGCTGGGCGAAACACGCGACGAGTTGCTCGATACGCTTTGCGATCTGCGCGACGCCGGTTGCGATTATCTCACGCTGGGGCAATACCTTCAGCCATCGCTCGAACACTTGCCAGTCGCGCGGTACGTCCCGCCGGAGGAATTCGACGAGTTGGGCACGTTGGCCAAGGCGATCGGTTTCAAGAAAGTCGCCAGCGGGCCGTTCGTTCGATCCAGCTATCACGCCCGCGACATGGCCGAGGACGACGCGCCATGACGGGCAGCCCGGCCGACGAACCGGCGAGGTCGCCCGAAGTGATCGCCACGGTTCGGGCAATGCGCGGGCGTGTCCAAGCGGCGCAGCGAGCCGGCCGCCGCGTGGGTGTCGTGCCAACGATGGGCGCGCTGCACGACGGGCATCTGAGTCTCGTCGCCGCCTCGCGGGCGGCCTGCGACGTGACCGCAGCGACGGTCTTCGTTAACCCGACGCAATTCGGGCCGAAAGAAGACTTTTCGCGTTATCCGCGCACGATGGAGGCCGACCTGGCCAAACTGGCGGCGGCCGGCGTCGATTACGTGTTCGCGCCCGAGGTCGCTGAAATCTATCCCGACGGCGCGACGACGATGGTCGAATTGGGCGGCGTCGCCGAGCCGCTCGAAGGCCAGTTCCGTCCCGGCCACTTTCGCGGCGTGGCGACCGTCGTACTCAAGCTGTTTCAAGCCGTGCCGGCCGACGCGGCGTACTTCGGGCAGAAGGACTATCAGCAATCGCTCGTCGTGCGGCACATGGTCGCCGATTTGCTGCTGCCGATTGAAATCGTCGTCTGCCCGATCGTCCGCGAGAGCGATGGCCTGGCCATGAGCTCGCGGAATATCTATCTGTCGGCCGACGAGCGGCAGCGGGCGCTGTCGATTTGTCGGGCGCTCGAAGCAGCCCAAGTACTCGTTGCCGGCGGCGAACGCAATGCGGAGCGAATCGCCGCGCAGATGCAGACGACGCTACGTGACAGCGGCGTCGAGTCGATCGACTACGCCGCCGTAGTCGACGCCGACACGCTCGCCCCGATCCAGCGCATTGAATCGTGCGCGGTCGCCCTCGTTGCCGCACGCGTCGGGGCGACGCGGCTGATCGACAACGCGATTCTCGATATTCGGTCGGCACGTTAAGCCGACTGCGTTCTTCGCCCAAGCGAAAATGGCCGGCTACCGTTTTCGACCCAGTATCTCGGCAATCTCCACCGCGCGATGTTCCTTGGCCGAACGGTAGCACGCCTCGACGAGGGCCATCGTTTTGAGATTATCTTCGCCGTTGAGATTGGCCGGTTCGCCGGTTTCGAGGGAGCAGAGGAGTTCCGCCATCGGTCCCGAAAAAGCATCCGGAAACCAGACTTCGTCCCACCGCGGCGAAAACCAGTAGCCGGGCCGCCGCGTTGTGGTGAAGTCGAGCGTGCTGGGCTGTCGTGCCGGATACGCCGGCCAGCCGATCGTGCCGCGGGCCATGCCGTCGAGCCCTTCGACGCGCCAGCGGATGCCGATGTCGGCGGCCGCGCCTTCGAGCGCCGGGCCGGCCCACACGTCGTCCCAACTCGACGCCCGCGCGCCGCCGGCGAATTCGAGGATGTACAGGCAGATACCGTCTTCGTGGGCAAACTTCTTGGTCGTTCGTGGATCGGGCCGCACACTGGCGTACACCCGGACCGGATCGCCGAGCCAGTAGCGAAACGTATCGAGGTGGTGGATGCTCATGATCCGCAGCGTGACCCAGCCTTGCCGCTGTTGCCAGGGCATCCAGTGGGGAATCGCCCGCATGTCGATCGTCGCCAGCACCGGTTCGCCGAGCACACCGCGGTCGAGCAGCGTCTTGCAAGCGCGGACCGATTGGTCGTAGCGCATGTTCTGATTGACCACCAGCGTGATGCCGGCCTTGCGACAGAGCTTCACCACTTCGACGGACTGCGCGTAATCGACGCCAAGCGGCTTTTGGGCCAGGATGCCGCGGATTCGCTTCTTCCGCTTGACGATTTGGCGAATCACGTCGATCTGCGCGTCCGGCGGCACCGCCACGTCGACGACTTCCACTTGCGGGTCGTCGAGAACTTCTTCGTAAGTGTCGTAACAGCGGGCAATGCCGTGCCGCTCGGCGACTTCTCGCGCCCGCTCCGGCGTGCGGGAAGCGATGGCCACGGGATTGAACCGCGCGTTGCGATAGGAAACGAGATGACAGTCGGACATGATGAAACCGGCCCCGATGCAACCGATAGGTATGGACCGATCACGGGGCATCTTCGGCAGATGATCGAGGTCGAGATCGACGGCGGTGGAATCGCGGGCGGCGCGGCGTTTGGCCATGATGCGCTTGGCTCCTGTGGTGACGCTGGTGGACGGCGAGCACGGACGGAACGGTCGGTCCGCGATTGTAAGCGACGGCCATCGCCAATGCATCCGGCAGGGCAATGCAACGCGGCGAACATCACCAACCGTCATTCCGTCGTCGCGCGACCGAAGGCCTCGGGAAGCGCCTCTTCCTCCGACGCCGGGGGGACCGGCAGACCGAGGAGACGGCTGACCGTGGGGGCCAGCGCGGCGACGTGCGTCTTGCGCTCGACGGTGGCGGCTTCGATGCCGGGGCCGAGGAAAATGAGCGGGACGTGGGTGTCGTAGCGCCACGGCGCGCCGTGCGTGGTGCCCGTCTTGTCGACGAAAACGTGATAGGGCTGCACGACGAACAGCACGTCGCCGCTGCGGCGGGCATGAAAAGCACGCGTCATTAGCCGCAGGATTTCCGTCTGCCCGGCGGCGGCGAGCAGGTCGTTTCGCGTGGCGGCCGCGGCGACGGCCGGATGTTCGATGAGCACGTCGCGGACGATCTGCTGGGCCGTGACGTAATGTTCGCCGGCCAATGCCGGCTGATCTCGAAGTAGGAACACCTGGTTGTTCTCGATCTTCTGAATGTAACTCTTCGCGCCCGACGGCGCGGGAAAGCGGCGGGCCAGCGCTGCGTCCATGCGGGCTTGGAGTTCCTCGGTCTTGCCGAGCGGACTGGCTTTGGCGGCCAGGCGGCGGTCGGCGGCGTGCAGCGGGTTCGGCGCGATGCCGTGGTCCGACGTCAGCACGAGCAGCCACGGCCGATCGTCCATGTGGGCGTCGACGGCTCGCTTGAAGTTGCCCAGCATGACGTCGGTCCGATAGGTCATGTCCTCGACTTCGAGGCTGTAGGGACCGAACGCGTGGCCGCACAGATCGTTCGACGACAGGCCGACCGCGAGCAGATCGGGGTGCTCGTCGAGGCCCAACTGCTCGTGCTGCATCAGGCGTTCCGCACCGAGCAGGATTAATTCGTTTGCGGCCGGCGAGACGTTGAATTGGCCTTCGTAGTCCTTATGATCCGCCGCCGCGAACTTGTGTGGAAACGCGCGGCCGAAGCCGGCGGGCGGCTTTTCGACCGGGCTGTCGTCCGGCCGGTGGTCGGCGTACTTCGAGCGGTCCAGCAACAGCGTCCACTCCTTTTCGCCTTGGGCCCGCGCTACGCCCGCTTCGTTGATGACGCGAAGATAGCCCGGTAGATCGGTGCGGTAATATTTGCTGGTGACCCAGATGCCGCCGCTCCGCCAAAACGCCCCATCGGCGCTGTGGCCGGTCATCAACACGGCCGCGCGATCCTTAAGCGCGACGCCGAACACTTTGCTGCGGCCGGCCGATTCGAGCTTCATCACGTCGCCGACGGTCGGGGAGAGCAAGTTGCGTGGCGAAACGCCGCCCTCCTTCTCTTCGCCGACGATGGCCGCGTCCTTGTCGTAGACGCAGTTGATGCTCTTGCCCGCGGCGCGGTCGTACCAGTCGTTGGCGATGATGCCGTGCGTCGAGGGATGCGCGCCGGTAAGCAGCGCGGCGTGGCCGGGACCGGTGAACGTGAAGGCGTGGCCGTGGTGGCAATTGGCATACACCAGGCCCTCGTCGAGCAGTTCGAGGAACAGCCCGTCGCGAGAGAAGTTGTGGCGGAAGCGCCGCAGGTAATCGTGTGGAAATTGGTCGATGCTGACGACGACAATCAGCCGGGGTTTTTCGGCGGCCGTCGCACAGCGGGCGGTGGGCCAGAAGGTGAGGTATAGGAGGCAGGTTGCAAAGACGGCTTGGAGCAGGCGGGTTTTTATCGACATGGGGGACGTACTCGGTGTCGGTCGGAGTTGAGATAGTTGCGTGACTCTGGCGGGCGAAAGGCGAGTTGCAATCGCGTTGCCCGGCCTGCCAGTCCTTTCATCGTGATTCGCCGGTCCAGCCAACGTCAAGCGCGCCCGCATGTTCCTAAACGATATTCGCACGAAAACCAGCGTGCTACGGAGTTCCGCCGTGGACGGCTAGCTTGCGACGTCCACGATTCGTGGGGTATAACGGGCCGTCGGCGACCGGAGCAAGGCGGCGGGCCGAATGGATTCGCCCTATCGGCGGCAAGTACCACGTACTCCGCGGCCCGATTGCCCTCAATTGGCCGCTTTTCCGTCCCCTCGTCCCCTGCTCTCCAAGTGCCGTGAAACGCGACAACCACTACGAACGCGCCTTCGAAGCATTCTTGCGATCGCGCGGAATCCCCTACGTTGCCGTCGATGAGGCCAAGCGCGCGCTGATGGGCGACCGCTCGCTAAAGAGCCTGGACTTCATCGTGTCGACCGGCGGCGGCTCGTGGCTGGTCGACGTCAAGGGCCGGCTATTTCCGTCGGGCGAGCAGAAGCAGTATTGGAAGAACTGGTCAACGCGGGACGATTTGACGTCACTGTCGCAGTGGCAGCGGCTGTTTGGCGGCGGATTTGCCGCGCTGTTCGTGTTCGCGTACGGCGTGCTGGGCGATCGCGCTCCGGTCGACGCCGAGCAGTTATTCGCCCACGGTAACCGGTTGTACGGCTTCGTGGCGATCCCGCTGGAATCGTATGCGGCACACGCCAGGGCGATTTCGCCGCGGTGGGACACGGTGGCGATGCCGACGGCCCGATTTCGCGAGCTGGCGCGGCCGCTCGAATCGTTCTTCGGCGATGCGGTTGGCTCTCACGCTGTGGCGTAGTGCATTGCACTGCCAGCGGGCGAACAATCCGTCGCGAGCCGACGAACGACCGGCTCAAATCCAAATATCCGACGTCGAGTCGCCGCCGGGAAAGCGGATTTCGTGGGCCCGCGACGGGCCGCCGGGTTCTTGGCCGAAGTCGACGATGAGCTTGTCGTTGAGCGCGAGTCCGCC
>JAJDEG010000740.1 GCA_029259895.1 Planctomycetota bacterium | reverse complement strand
CGACCTGAAGCGCTGGGTAGAGGCCTACGCCGACGGCACACCGGTTGTGTGGTACCGCGACAAAGCCACGGGCAAGAACATGGACCGACCCGGCTGGCGAAAGCTCGAAGCCGCCATCGCCACCGGCAAGGTTGCCAAGCTTGTTTGCTGGCGATTGGACCGCCTCGGGCGCACGGCCAGCGGCCTCACGGCGCTCTTCGACGACCTCCGCGCTCGAAAAGTCGGACTAGTCTCGCTTCGCGACGGCCTCGACCTCGAAACGCCCGCCGGCCGCCTGATGGCGAACGTCTTGGCCAGCGTCGCCGCCTACGAGAACGAAGTCCGCAGCGAGCGCATCGTAGCCGGCCAAGCCGCCGCCCGCGCCAACGGCAAACGCTGGGGCGGCAGCAAGCCGGGTTGCCGCAAGACGGTCACGCCTGAGCAAGTTGCCGTTATTCGTCAACTCCAAGATGAGGGGATGTCAGTTGCCGCCATTGCACGAACCGTCAGAGTCAGCCGCCCGACGGTCTACGACGTAATCTCCCAATGCTCGTAAGTCGCGCCATGCGTCGTGGAAGATATCCTCGATCCGAGTGCGATAAGCGGCGGCGCAAACCTCTGACGTGACCGATATGTAGAATCGGTGGATTTACAATTGCAAAACCTAGACTGTCGCACATTGCTGCGAATCGGTACTTCCTGCGAAGTCTACACGCTTCTGCGCTGCATGATGGCCGCGGCCACGAGCCGCGCAGAATTCCGTCCATGCGAAGGCGCGACGCTTCTTTTGAATGAAGCAATCGGTACGTCTCAGGCGATCTGCGGCAACTCGAATCCGCGACGATGTTCGCGACCAAGCAATTGGTTCGCTGCCGCGTCGTCGAACGTCTCGGCAGTGGCATCGAGCCGCAGTTTCTTGCCCGTCCGCCAGGCGATGTTGCCGGCGTGGCACATCAGCGTGCTGACATGTCCAGAATGAATCTCCTGGTTAAGCGAGTCTCGTTTGCGGCTGCGGACGGCATTAAGAAAGTTGCGCACGTGCAATTGCTCGATCTCTCCGGCGTCGTTCGCGCCTTGCTTGACCAGCTTGCCGGCCGCGTCGAACGCCTTCCACGATGAATTGGTCAGCAGCAGCCAGCCATTCTCGCCATAGATCGCTGCCCCTTCGGTCGCGTCGAATAACTTGGGCCGCGACCAGAGCCGCATTTCGTATTGCAGCACTGCCTCGGGATACTCGTAACTGATCAGCATCGTATCCGGCCACTGCTGGTCGTCCTTAAAAAAGAATTTGCCGCCGGCACATGAGATCGTCGTTGGCATGGCATCGAGACCCATTACGTAACGGCAATAGTCGATGCGATGCACGCCGTCGTTGCCCAAGTCGCCGGTGCCGTAGTCGAACAGCCATCGCCACGCGCCTCCGATGATGGTTGGGTTATACGCCCGCTCGGCAACCGGACCTTGCCAGATGTCATAATCGAAGCCCGCCGGAGGTTCGTCGTTGGCGGCCAAATGCAATTCGCGGCTGCGGTCGGTTTCCCAGGCTTTTCCATAAATTACTTTGCCGAGCGCGCCGCTGCGCACATAGGCGGCGGCCTCGCGCAGGAACTCTGCGCTGCGGATCTGCGTGCCCATCTGCACCATGCGATCATGTTTGCGAGCGGCGGCGACGGCAACTTTGCCCTCCACGATGTTGTGGCTGGCCGGCTTTTCGACGTACACGTCTTTGCCGGCCAGGCAACCGTGAATGGTCAACATTGCGTGCCAGTGATCGGGCGTTGCGATCATCAGGGCGTCGATCGAATTGTCGTCGAGCAATTCGCGAAAATCATTCACCAGTTTCGGCTTCGCGCCGGTCTTCTGCTTCATTTCCTCGCCGCGCTGTTTGCGAACCGCTTCGTTCACGTCGCAAATATACGTGACTACGCAATCCGCGGCGGCGGCGAAGGTCCGCATCACCGAATTGCCACGACCACGGACGCCGATGCAAGCGACGGCGATCTTGTCGTTGGCGGCGACAGCGGCGCGATTTGTGGCCGGACTTCCGATGGCGGCGGCGAGCCCGACCGCGGCGGACCGATGCAGGAAAGCACGCCTCGTGTGGTTCGACATGGGATTGCTCCTGAGCCAGGACGCGATTCTCATCCGTGGAATTGTATCAAAGCGCGTCGATGCGTGTAGAATCCGGCGAGTGGAAAGCGGCGTCGGCCGCATAATACACGACACCATACATCGCGGAGAATCGTCGATGATCAACGCGGTTCACATCAGCGACCATGACGCCGACCCGCCACGGCAAGGTTGTCGAGCATCAAGATTTTCAGTCGTTGGTGTCGTGCTGCGAGTGTTCGTAGCGGCAATCGCGTTGGTCGGTCTTGGCACTACGGCCTTGGCTACCGACGAGAGTGCCTCGCTGGCCACGGCGGTCGGCGAACTGTCGCCGAACGTGTTTCCGAGCGATCGCCACGATGCCTCTCGCAAGAGTTTATCGCGCGATCTTCACGCGCGAATTCAGGCCGCAAACGATGCCAGCCGTGCCGTTTGGAGCAAGATCGACACTCTGGAACAATGGCGGCGGTTTCGCGCCGAGCACGTGGAGCACCTTCGCGAAGGATTGGGCCGCTGGCCAACCGTGCCCGCGAACATCCGGCGGCGCGTGACCGGTTCCATCGCGGCCGACGATTACGTCGTCGACAATATCGTCTATGAATCGCGGCCCGGCTTGTGGGTCACGGCCAATCTGTATCGGCCGGCCAATCCGCCCGCGGCGAGTGCCGGGATCATCATCTCACACAGCCACCATGCGCCCAAACATCAACGCGAATTGCAAGACATGGGCGCGACGTGGGCGCGGGCCGGCTGCTATGTGCTCGTGCCGGACCACCTCGGGCACGGCGAGCGCGGCCAGCACGGCTTTGCGGCAGAGAAGGATTATCCTCAAGCGTTTCGCGTGGGACGGCAGGACTATTACTTTCGCTATGACAGCAGTGTTCAGCTTTACCTAGTCGGCGAAAGTCTGATGGGCCTAATGGCGTGGGATTTGATGCGCGGAGTTGACGTGTTGCTGTCACAGCCCAACGTCGACAGAAACAGGATCATTATGCTCGGGGCCGTCGCCGGCGGTGGCGATCCGTGCGCCGTGGCGGCGGCGCTCGATAAGCGGATTTCCTGTGCCGTGCCGTTCAACTTTGGCGGTCCACAGCCGGAAACGCGGTATCCGTTACCCGAAGACGCGGAAACGTCGTTCAACTATGCCGGCGGCGGCAGTTGGGAGTCGACGCGCAATCTGGCCAATTCGGCGCGGAGCGGCGAGACGTTCCTTCCATGGGAAATCGTGGCCGCGATCGCGCCGCGGCGGCTCGTATACGGACACGAGTTTTCGTGGGACCGGCAGCGCGATCCCGTGTGGAAGCGATTCGAGCGCGTATGGGCGTTACACGACGCCGCCGAGCACTTAGAGTTCGCGCACGGCCGCGGCGACTTGAAGAGTAGTCCGCCAGCGGCCACGCATTGCAACAACATCGGCGAAGAGCATCGCAAGAGTATCAACGAGGCGTTGCAACGCTGGTTCGACATCGACGCACGCGAATACAGAGTACCCCGAACGACAAACGGTACAACGGCGATGACCGCCGCTGCCGCCGAGGAATTAAAGCCGCGCAAGCTATACGAACTTCTCCGCGACACGGCCGACGAATCACTTGCCGCGGCGCGCAAGCAACGCGGCGATATGTCTCCGTACGAGATACGCCGCAGCTTACGCGCTGACCTGATGAGGCTGCTCGGCGACGTTGAGGCAGCGCCCGCCGACGTGACGGCGGTCGAACGCACGACATTCGAGTTCGGCGGCGGCGTCAACGCGGAACGGATCCTAATCAAGACTTCGCAGGGTATGGAGTTGCCGCTGCTGATTCTGTCGAAGGAGGGCCGCGACCCGGCGCCGCGGCCGGCCGTTATCGGATTGTCGCAGTCCGGCAAGGCAGGCTTCCTTGCTGATGCCGCCGCCGGCATAGCCCGGCTTGTCGAGGCGGGTTGGGCGGTGTGCCTGGCCGACGTGCGCGACACGGGTGAGTTGGCCGCGGACGACTCTCACGGCCAGTTCAGCACGTCGACCGATCGCGCTGCGACGGCGTTAATGGTCGGCGATTGCCTCGTCGCCCAACAACTACGCGACGCCAGGACGGTTCTTGCGTTTCTGCGGAAGCGCGAGGACGTGGACTCGGCCCGCGTCGCCGTCTGGGGTGCGACGTTCGCGCCGGCGCGAGCAGCGGACACGAACGTTCGCGTTCCACGGCGAAGTGACGATCGGCCCCGCGATGTCGAGCCGCTGGGCGGTTTGCTTGCGTTACTTCTTGCCGTTTGCGACGATTCGATCGCCGCAGTTTGCGTCGACCGCGGACTGTTGTCGTTTCGAGGCGTGCTAGAAAGCGAGTTT
>JAJDEG010000739.1 GCA_029259895.1 Planctomycetota bacterium | reverse complement strand
TCGGGCGACAATACTTCGAGCCAATTCGGCCGCGTGCAGAATTTGTTGTGCGAGCACATCGAGTTCGCGCCTTGCACGGAGCACAACCGCATTTCGACGTACGTTCCGCACCTCAAGCGGCTTGGCGTCGAGCATTTGATGGCGACTTGCAGCGGGATGGAACTGACCGGTTCGCTGTTGCCGGTGAATCATCAGAACGCATTTCCGCTGGTCGAGCATCCGCACACGCAAGATGGCGGCGGACCGGTGGTGAATAACGCCAATCCGGTGGCACAGGTCGAGCGGCTCGCGCTGTGGGACGACGGTAGCGAGAAGTTGGTGCAGATGAATCACCCGAATCTGGTGCAGATCCTCGGCGACCGCGATACCGACGGCAAAGCCGACACGGGGTTCGAGAAGATGTTCGGTTTCGTCGACGTGATGGAGATTCATCCGCCGCACGAGATATTCTTGACGCCGGCCTCGCTCGATGACGCCCGCAAGAAGCCGAATACGGTGTTTAACTGGATGCAGATGCTCAACCTCGGCTATCGCATCCCCGGCGTGGTCAACACCGACGCGCATTACAACTTTCACGGTTCGGGTTTCTTGCGGAACTATATCAAGAGCCAGTCGGACGACCCGGCGAAGATCGGCACGATGGAAATGGTGCGGGCGTCGGAGCGGGGGCAGTTGGTGATGACCAATGGGCCGTTTCTGGAAGTGGCGCTGACGGCGGCGTCATCAGATGCGGAGGGCGAGAAACAATCGGCCGGGCCGGGCGAGCAATTGGCGGCTCCTGGCGGGAAGGGAACGCTCAGCGTTCGCGTGCAATGCCCGAATTGGTTCGACGTCGACCGTGTGCAGGTATTCGTCAACGGGCGGGCGGTTAAGAAGCTTAACTTCACTCGTCGCGAGAACGGCAAGCTATTCTCTCGCGACGTGGTGCGGTTCGAGCAGGATTTGGAGATCGAGTTGGAAGGCGACGCGCATGTGATCGTGGCGACGATCGGCGAGAGCTCGCAACTCGGCGTGGTGATGGGCCCCGATTACGGTAAGCACAAGCCGGTGGCCGTGAGCAATCCGATCTTCGTGGACGTCGACGGCGGCGGATTCAAGGCGAACGGCGATTTGCTGGGCTTGCCGATTGCTCATCAAGAGAAGATCACGCCGCGGGGGCATGCACATGGCCACGGTCATGCACATGGGCATGGGCACGAGCATGGCGAGGATCATGAGCACGACGGTCACGACGTAAAGCCGGCGGCGGGGAAGTAGGCGCTGGGCGTCGTTGGCTCTGAACTGCTGCGTGGTGATTTTTCGTTCGTTTGCGTAGATTTGTTTCGGTTCGTTTGAAGCAGAGGCTCGCGGGGGACACTGCGCGGCCGCTGGACGTAGCGGAACTGGGATTGAACCGCCGAGGCGCGGAGACGCGGAGTTCGGGCATCCGACGCTTGAGTCCATTGCTCTACGTCTCCGCGCCTCGGCGGTTCAATTCCCAGCAGCGGGTGCATAGACTCGTTGAACAGAGGGGATTTGGGGCGTTGGCCGTGCTGAGGTTTGCAGAGAGCGTACGTGGGCGTGAATCTCACGACGCTCATCGGCAATTCGTCGCTCCACGGTGTTATTTCGTGGATGCCTTTAGCATGCGTATGAACTCGCGTAGTAGCGCTGTGTTGTCGTGCCAAGTGCGGGCGGTGACGATGTTTTCATCGACGACTACCGGCTGTTCGACGTATTGGCCGCCGACTTGCTGGATATCGAGGGCGCATTTGGCGACCGTTGTCGCTTTTCGGCCGCTGAGGCAGCCGGCCGCGGCGAGGATTTCGATGCCGTGGCAAACGCAGGCCACTGGTTTTCCGGCGCCGACTAAATAGCGCGTGATGTCGAGCAGGTGCTTGTCGTAGCGGAGGTATTCCGGGCCGCGGCCGCCGGTTAGGAATAGGCCCGCGAAGTCCTGCGGCCGGACGTCGGCGAACGCGACGGTCGCCTGCATGTGGTAGCCGGGTCGTTCTTGCGTGATGTCCCACTTTGGGTCCGCGCCGGGCGGGATTTCGTGGAGGACGGTGTGGTAAAGGCGCGCTTCGGGACCGGCGACGACGACTTCGAAGCCGTCTTCCGGGAGACGGAAAAACGGATAGAACGTGTCGAGGGTTTCTACGGCGTCGCCGATGGGGAGTAGGACTTGGGGCATGGTGAGGGAGGCTTGAGGGGTGAGGCTTGAGGGAGGGGAGGACTATTTGTTGTAGTGACTGCGTGCTTGGCGGTAGTCGTTGGGGGTGTCGAGATCGCCGAGTACGGTTGGGCCGCATTCGATTTCTTTGGCGTTGTGGCGATCGACGATTGTTTTTAGCGTTTCTTCGTTGCTTAGCTGCAGCACTTCGGCGGCGAGCGGCCAAGCCAGGGCGATGGGGTGACCGCGGCGGCCGTTGTGAGTGGGGGCGACGATGGGCGTCGACGTTGTCGTGAACTCAGCCGCGAACTCAGCCGTGACTTCAGCCGCGAATTCGGCGGCGAGCCGGTCGATGGTGGCGGGCTCGATCCAGGGCATGTCGGCTGGGGCTACGAGAAAGCAATCGAAGGCGTCTGCATCGTGCGACTGGTTGAGATAGCGGATGCCCTGTTGCAGCGACGCTTTCATGTCGGGGGGCGGCGCGTGCGGAACGACGACGGTGGCCCCGGCCGCGCGACATGCGTTGGCGAGCGGTTCGTTGCCGGGCGACACGACGACGATGACGGCCTCGACGCAACTGCGACGCCATGCGCCGATTGTCGTTTCGATGACTGTCTCCGCGCCCCAGGGGAGCAGTAGTTTGGCCGTGCCCATGCGCTGGCTCTCGCCGGCCGCGGGTACGATCGCTACGGCCCTGGGGGTTGGTTCCATCATACTCGGTTCCGTCGTACTCAGTGCGGGCGTACTCGGTGTGGGCGCTCTCAGTTCGATTGGTCATTGAGGGCGGGCAAGGATTTTGCGTCGCGATGGGAAGCGGAGACGCGGGACGTCCGCGGTGCATTCAACCTGACGTTGGGCGGATCGGTCGCGACCGTATAGAATACCCGAAACGAGAGTCTCCCGATGAGCGAAACTTATTTACTGAATTGCGAGTGCGGCAAGCGGACGCCGGTTGCGCCGAGTCAAGCCGGCGGCGAGGTTCGTTGCGCTTGCGGTGTGCATCTCGACGTGCCGCCGCTGCGGGCGTTGCGACGCCTTCCGATGAGCACGGAGACCGGGGACGGCGGGCAGGAGGATTGGTCGGGCAAGCAGCGATTGTGGGTGATCGGCGTGCTGTTGATCTTGGCGGGCGTGGCACTGGGCGGATTCACGCTGTGGAATCGTCCGCCGCCGCCGGACGACGCGATCAAGTCGATCTTGCTCGAATCGGCTCACGAGTTTCGGCAGAGAGCGGGGCAATTTACGTTGCCGCAGGTTCGCGATTCGTTCGCGAAACTTAGCAACGTCGACTTGCGGAAGTTCGCCAACGACCTCAATCGACATCCCTACCATGAGGAATACAGGCGGCGCATGGCGCAGAGCGACACGTGGGTGCTGGTGGCGTGGGGATTGGCGGGATTGGGCGTTGTGGTGATCGTAGTGGTGATTGCGTCGACGCACGTTCTGGCGTCATTCGAGCCGAAGCGAAAGTCAAAGGCAGCGGCGGACAAACTTGGCGAGCGTGGCGCGCGGCGGCGGGCGTGACGTTCGACCGGTGAGAACGTTGCTGGCGGCCGCTTCGGCTTAGTTCGCTTCGTTATCTTTAGCGCCGGATTCTTCGGCGGCGGATTTTTCAGCAGCAGATTCTTTGGCGGCGATGCGTACGCGCCGTCCTTCGACGCGGACCTTGCCGGCGGCGATCAGGCGGAGCGCTTCGGGGAGGGCTTCGCATTCGGCTGCGAAGACTCGGGCGGCGAGCGTGTGGGTGGTGTCGTCGTCGAGAACGGGGACGACACGCTGGAGGACGATCGGGCCGTGGTCGTACTGGTCGTCGACGAAGTGGACGGTGCAGCCGGAGGTTTTCGCGCCGTAGTCGAGCACTGCCCTATGGACGCGCTGGCCGTACATGCCGCGGCCGCAGAACGCGGGGATGAGGGCGGGGTGGATGTTGACGACGCGGTTTTGGAAGTCGGGCGGGATGAGGACGTGCTTGAGGAATCCGCCCATCACGACGAGGCGCACGCCGGACGCGCGGCAGGGGCCGAAGATGGCGTCGCGAAAGGCTTCGGGCGACGCATTCGTTTGGCGCTCGACCACGAGCGTGGGGATGTTGGCATCGGCGGCGAATCGCAAGCCGGCGGCGTCAGGATTGCTGGAGACGACGAGGCGGATGTCGACGGGCAGATCGTCGGCGGCGCGGCGGTGGATCAGATTGCGGAGGGTCGTGCCGCCGCCGGAGATTAGGACGGCGATGGGGAGCGGTTCGGCGGCGGTTGGCATTTGGCTTACGCAGAGTCGCTCGCGTATATTTGGACGCCGACGCAAATCGATAACTGTCGGAGGCGAGTCCTTTCGCCGATCGCGCCGGCTGGCGGTTTCGTTCGCGGTTTCTTCGGCGAAGGGATTCGCCTCGGACAGATCGGGGATCGCCGTTTGCACGCGGTGGCGTACCAGAAGCCTATCCGACACGTTGCCGAGCGCAAAGATGCACGCTGTGCTGCAAGTTTTGGCCTTTGCTTGGGCGTCGCCGTATACGCTGTTGGGCGCGTCGATCGGATTGGTCGGCCTTTGTACCGGCGGGCGGGTTCGGCGTCGGGGGCGGATCGTCGAGTTTTACGGGGGCGCGGTCAAGTGGTTCATCACGCACCTGCCGAGCGGCCAGTTTACGCTGGCGATGACGCTCGGCCACACCGTGCTGGGGCAGAGCGATGCTTCGCTGGATATCGCCCGCGAGCATGAGATGGTCCACGTTCGGCAGTACGAGCGGTGGGGCGTGCTGTTTGGGCCGGCGTATTTGCTGGCCTCGCTGGGGGTTTGGATGCGCGGAGGGCGGGCTTATCGGGATAATCCGTTCGAGCGCGAGGCTTACGACGAGGCGGGAGGCGATTGAATGGGATCGCCACGAGCTGGGGTTTTGGAAAAATTGCCCATGCCGATCGGGAACGAGCTTAAGGCTCCAACAGAATCGACGTTACGCCGACGCTGCGCAATGCTTCGAGAAATTCGTCGCGGTCGACGCGATGAATTTTCCGCTCGTACCTGAATTCGTAGTACCGATCGTCGTGCCCAGGAAGAACGCTAATTTCCTGCGCCGGCCCCTTCTTGAGCTTGAACGTAACGGTACCAACCGGACCGCACTTGTGGTCGTCCGTTCGCTCGGCCGTGGCGATGACCGACAACAGGCGCTCGATACCTGACGCATCCGCCGATTTAACGTTGGCGGCTTGCTGACTTTCCCACTCAAACAACTCAATCTCGACCGAATCAACTTCGTCGACGGCCAAGCTCGGTACGATCGGAAAGTACAGCGTTCGAACTATGTAGGCGGTTGTCACCGCAGTCACCGCAGTCACCACGGAGAGGAACGCAAGCGCGAAGAGCAGTCGTCGATTTACTCTCATGGTTGCTTGGCTCGGATGGACGAGACGTTCGCGGCGTCGATTATCGGCGAGACGTCATGCTCCGCGATCCCCAACCGCTTTCCACTCGCGCTTGCCGGGGCCGGTGTAGTTTGCTGCTGGGCGGATTAGGCGGTTTTGGTCTAGTTGTTCGATGACGTGGGCGGACCAGCCGGCGGTGCGGGCGACTACGAATAGGGGCGTGTAGAGTTCGACGGCGAGGCCGAAGTAGTGATAGAGGCGGGCGGTGGGCCAGTCGACGTTGGGGGGCAACTTCTTTTCGCGCCACACGACTTCTTGGACTTTGTCGGCCAGCTCTTCCATCGGCGTGTTGCCGGTTTGGGCGGCTAGTTCGCTGCACATGGGTTTGACGTAAGCCGCGCGGGGGTCGCCGTCTTTGTAGACGCGGTGGCCGAAGCCCATGATGCGCTGCTTTTTGGCGAGGGCGTCCATCACCCAGGCTTCGGCTTTGTCGGTAGTACCAATCGATTGAAGGATGGCGAGGACGCGTTCGTTGGCGCCGCCGTGGAGCGGGCCTTTGAGCGCGCCGATCGCGCCGCAGATGGAGGAGTGCAGGTCGCTGAGCGTGCTGGCGATGACGCGGGCCGTGAACGTTGAGGCGTTGAACTCGTGTTCGGCGTAGAGGATCAGCGAGACGTCCATCGCGCGGGTCATCTGCGGCGTGGGCTGATTGCGGAGCAGCATCCAGAGGAGGTTCTCGGCGAACGAGCGGCGAGGATCGGCCGAGACGGGTTCCTTGCCTTGGACGAGCCGGTGCCGGGCGGCCATGAGGATCGGGAGTTGGACGAGGAGCCGCTCGGCCTTGCGGACGTTGGCGTCGTGGGCGTTGTCGGCGACTTCGTTGTCCCAGTGGGCGAGGAGGCTTGCGCCGGTCCGCATGACGTCCATCATGGGAACTTTGACGGGGATGCGGCGGAGCGTTTCGAGAATCGGCGGGGGAACGACTTCCTGTGAACCGAGGCGGCGACGGAAGTCATCCAGTTCGCCGGCGGTGGGCAAGTCGCCGTGGAGCAGCAGATGGGCCACTTCCTCGAACGAAGCGTGGTGGGCCAAATCCTCGATGGAATAGCCGCGGTACGACAGACCGCCGTCGAGCGAACTGATGGCCGTTTCGCCGGCGACGACGCCTTCGAGACCGGGGCTGTATTGGGGTTGCGACACGTTGTAGCTCCGAGATGTGCGGTGCGCCGGCGGACGAAGGCATCGCGGCGACGTAGGGAATTGTAGCGGTTTCGGGGGGCACCGCCCACAGCGGGGCGTTGACGCGATCGTGCGGGATGACGCGGATTCGTATGCCCACGGCGGCCTGGGAGCAGCCGTTAGTTGGACGTGAATAACGTGCTGGTACTTTTTTAACGCAGAGGTGGCAGAGGTTTCGCAGAGGACGCAGAGAGGAACGCGAGCGAGGCATTACGGTGCATTGGCGAGCGCGGCGAAGTTTCATTCTCCGCGGCGTCAGCACGACCTTGGCGCGACCTCCGCGTTGAAAGGCCAACCGGTCCATGATTGCGCAAGCGAGCGAGCGGTTTCGGATTCGTTGTACGGAGGAGGCGCGTCGAGGCATGTGGAGAGATTGCGAACGTTGCGTTGGGTTCGTCGGGATACTGCGGCGGGAGGATGTGACGGGCTGGAGGGCGTTTTGGGTGGAAGATTTTGGTTGAATTCAGGCCATCGTTTTTGGTAGAAGAAACGGTGCGGTGAGCCGCTGCGCAGGCGTTCTTGACGCGTGCTGCTTTTGCTGGCCGGTGCTGTTTGACAATTCGGATTTTTTTGGCGAATGGCCGACTTCGCCCGAGAATTATGTTGGTTGGCAACCTGGTTGCCGTGGGGGACTTTTTGAACGCAACCCCTGGGGCCCCCCCAATCCTGTTCGGCGCGGAATTTTCTTTCGGGTTGCTTATCGGTTTCTTTTGGTTTGGCACGCGGTTTGCGCCAGGGTGAGCGGCGGGTGGTTTGACTGCCGTTTTGGCGGAGGAGGCGCCATGGCGGG
>JAJDEG010000738.1 GCA_029259895.1 Planctomycetota bacterium | reverse complement strand
CGATTATTTTGGGTTACCGTACTCGAACGACATGTGGCCGAAGCACCCGACGGCTCGCAAGGGGACGTATCCCGAGTTGCCGCTGATCTCGGGCACGAAGGTCGTGGACCGCAATCCGGATCAGTCGCAGTTGACAACGTGGTCCGCCGAGCGGGCGGTGAAGTTTATTGGGTCCAACAAGGACAAGCCGTTTTTCTTGTACGTGCCGCACTCGATGCCGCACGTGCCGATCTTTGCGTCGGACAAGCACCGGGGGAAATCGAAGGCCGGGCTGTACGGCGACGTGATCGAGGAGATCGATTGGTCGGTGGGAGAGATTCTCGCGGCGATCGAGGAACATGGTCTGGACGATAACACGCTGGTCATTTTTACGTCCGACAATGGTCCGTGGTTGTCGTACGGCAATCATGCTGGCTCGGCAGGACCGCTGCGGGAAGGCAAAGGGACGAGCTGGGAGGGGGGCGTGCGTGAGCCGTTCGTGGCGCGGTGGCCGGGCAAGATTCCGGCCGGCACGGTGACTTCCGAGTTAGCGGCGACGATCGACCTACTGCCGACGATCGCCAAGCTGGCGGGGGCGGAACTTCCGCAGCGCAAGATCGACGGCCGGGACATCTGGCCGTTGGTCAGTGGCGAGAAAGACGCAAAGACGCCGCACGACGCTTATTACTTCTACTGGGGCCGCGAGTTGCAGGCGGTTCGCAGCGGCAAGTGGAAGTTGCACTTTCCGCACACTTATCGATCGCTGACCGGAACGCCGGGGAGCGACGGGCGGCCGAATGGGTATTCGCAACAGAAAACAGAACTGGCGTTGTTCGATCTCGAGGCCGACGTCGGCGAACGCAGCGACGTGGCGGAGAAGCATCCGGAGATCGTCGAACGACTGAAGGCACTGGCGGAAGAGGCTCGCGACGATCTCGGCGATTCGCTGACGAATCGCCAGGGGAGCGGCGTTCGCGAGGCGGGGAAACTGTGACGGTTGCGCGGATCGGCCCGCGGTCGCCGCCGGGCAAAGCCAAGCGAAAAGGGTTGCAGCCCGGCGGGCCGTGTGCCATTCTGCTGGTTCGTTTGCGTGGACGTTGGTTACTTAACCACGGAGGACACGGAGGGGGAGCACAGAGCTTCACGGAGAATACGCCAGCGCGTGTTGTCGAATAGGCGGTGTCGAACTTCGTAGCCGCATGCTGCGTCTAAATGACTCTCGTTTGCGCTCGATTGTCGGCATTGCCTCTGTGCTGCTCTGTGCTCTTCCTCCGTGCCCTCCGTGGTTAAGCAATCGGATTCGCCGCGCACCATTATGTTTCGCGCGTGAGGGAATTTCGTTATGGCTGAATCGTCGGCAGCGCCTGCTGCGCCGCTTGCTCCGCATCCTGGTTCGCAGCGGATGCCGCGGTGGAACGTCGGCGAGCTGCCCGAGGCTCCGCGGGTTACTTGGCGAACGCTTGCGCTGTTGATTGGGCCGGGCCTCGTGAGCGGCGGTGCGGCGATTGGGGCCGGCGAGTGGCTGGCCGGACCGGCCGTGACGGCGCGGTATGGCGCGGCGATGCTGTGGCTGGCGACGATCAGCATTCTAGGGCAGGTGGTCTACAACTTCGAAATCAGCCGCTACACGCTGTACAGTGGCGAGCCGATTTTTACGGGCAAATTTCGCACGCTGCCTGGGCCGAAGTTCTGGTTGATCGCTTACTTGTTTCTCGATTTCGGCTCGGTGTTTCCGTATGCGGCTGCCGGAGCCGCGACACCGCTGGTGGCGGCGATCTTGGGCCGCATGCCGGATGCCGCGTCGGCGGAAATCGGCGTTTCGATCCTCGGCATCGGACTGACGGATCAGACGTTCATGCGGCTGATGGCGTACGTGTTGTTTCTGGGCGCGCTGACGCCGTTGATCTTCGGCGGCAAGGTATACAACTCGCTCAAGGCGGTGATGACGTTCAAGATCGTCGCGGTGTTGGGCTTTCTCACGATCATCGCGGTGCTGTATTCAAAGCCCGACACGTGGGCGCAGATTTTCAGCGGCTTCTTCAAGTTCGGCACGATTCCAGTGAGTACCGTCGACGCGCCGACGGCCAGCGGTTATGCCACGGACAATATCTTCATCTCGCTGTGGGAGGGGCGCGGCTTTCCCGAACTCGACTGGTCGATGGTCGCCATGCTGGCCGCGCTGGCTTCGATCGCCGGGTCGGGCGGGCTGACCAATACCGCGTTGAGCGGGTACACGCGCGATCAGGGCTGGGGCATGGGCAAGCACGTCGGCGCGATCCCTAGCGCCATCGGCGGGCACAAGATCGCGCTGTCGCACATGGGGACCGTGTTTCACGTCACTGCTGATTCGCTGCGGCGCTGGAAGGGTTGGCTGCGGCACGTGGGGCGCGACCAGTTGTTGGTGTGGATGCCGGCGTGCTTCGTTGGCATCGCGCTGCCGAGTATGTTGTCGGTGCAGTTTCTGCCGCGCGGGACGACCGTGACCGATTGGGGTGTCGCCGTGATGACGGCCGACGGCGTCCAGAGCGCCGTGGGGCTGAATTGGGGCAGTTTTTTCTGGTACGGCGTGATGCTGTGCGGATTCTTGGTTTTATCCACGACGATGGCCAGCACGGCCGACGGTATTTTGCGTCGCTGGGTTGACGTGTTCTGGACCGGCAGCCCGCGGCTGCAGAAGTGGGACGCCAAGGACGTGCGCAAGCTGTACTTCTTCGTGCTGTGCGGATATGCGGCGTTCGGCGTCACGTCGTTAACGCTGATGCCCGAGCCAGGCATGCTGCTCAAATGGGCGACGAACATCTATAACTATGCGTTGGGCTTTAGTTGCTGGCACGCGCTGTACGTCAATATGACGTTGCTGCCCAAGGAGCTTCGTCCCAACTGGCTTAACCGCGTTTGTCTGGTGATGGCAGGCTCGTTCTTCATGTCGCTGGCGGTGATGTCGTCGCTCACGCTCGTGGGCATCGTGAAGGCGTCGCCGTAGCAGGCTGTTAGTCGTCGTCGCTGAAGAAGCTGCCGCTGTTGTCGTCGTAATCGGACGAGCCGCCGAACGACCAGCCGCCGTCGTCGTTGGTGTCGTAGCCGTCGTAGCCGCCGGACGATCTTCGTTTCCGCGTGAGGGGGCCAGCGTCGGCGAGCGCGAAGAAGGCGAGCAGCGCGAAGACGCCGCAGATGGCTAGGATGGCGTAGGTCGACATGGAAGCGCTCCGCAGTTGGGTGGCTCGGTTAACGGGTTCGCGCGTTGTCTAGGCGCAAATCTGAAATGCCTTGCTCCGTCGTTGCGTCGCCCAACAAACTTAACATGCGGGCGACTTGCGCCGTGAGCGTCGGCTTGTTTTTGGTCTTTGCGAGCCGTTCGTGGGGCTGGCGACGCCGTACAATCGGGTCGGCCGTTACAAGCCCGTTACCGATCTTGCCTTGCCGCGGGGCCGTACGAAACGCAAAGATGGAGGTGCGCTGGTCGTACTCGCGCTGGTCTTTGTCGCGATCGTCGTTTTCGCGCTCGTCGTTCTTGTCCCCACAGATTTCGGAGGAATCTCATGCGTCTGGCAAACAAAACACCGCTGCTATTCTCGGCCGCCGCCCTGTGCGTCGCACTCGCGGTACTGGCCGCTCAGGCCGATTCGGCTCGGGCCGAACGGGTGAATGCCGTGAACAAAACGGCATCCGGCCGCGTGTCGCACGTCACGCTCTATCGCGGGCAGGCGATGATCACGCGCACCGTGCCCGTCGAAGGCGACAAAGGCATCATCGACCTCGTCGTCGGCGATTTGCCGGAGCATGTGGTCGCCGAGAGTCTGTTTGCCGAAGGTAGCGACGGCATCGCCGTGCGGGCCGTGCGGTTTCGCAGCCGCGCCGTGATCGACGAGCCGCGTGAGGAAGTCCGCAAGCTGGACGACGAAATCGTCGGAATCCGCGAAAAGATCGACGTCAACGCCAAGACGCAACAGGTACTCGTCAAGCGGACGGCGTACCTCGACCAGCTTGAAGGGTTCGTGGCCCCAACGGCCAAGACGGAACTGTCGAAGGGCGTTCTGGACGTCGAAGCACTGCAGAAGATCACGACGTTTTCCTTCGAGCAGCGCAAGCTGATCGTTACCGAGCAAGTGGCGCTCGAGAAAGAAGCCAAGCAACTTGCGGAGCAGCTTTCGTTGGCCGAGCGCAAGCGGGCCGAGATCGCCGCCGGGTCGTCGAAGACGATTCGCGAGGCGGTGCTGTTTCTCGACAAGCTGGCCGACGGAGCGCAGAGCGTACGGCTCAACTACCTCGTCAATCAAGCCGGCTGGTCGCCAACGTATACGTTCCGATCGGACAAGGATCGAACCAAGGTCGGCGTCGAATATAGCGCCTTGATTCAGCAGATGTCGGGCGAGAACTGGCAGGACGTCGCCCTGACGCTGTCGACGGCGTCGCCGGCGCTCAGTTCGGCCGGCCCTGGGCTCGCGCCGTTTCACGTTTCGCTGGCCGACGGTGCTAGCCAGGCGCCGATGGCCAAGGGCGAGGTCGCGCAGCAGGCCCAGCAGGCCCGCGGACGACAATTGGCGGCGAATATCGACAATCGGACGGCGGTGAGCTTCGGCATGAATTACTCGTCGAGTTGGGCGATCAATTCGGCGGTGAACGATTTGCAGTGCCTCGTGTTGACCAATCCGCTCGACGCGCTCACGTCGGTCGAGACGACGATGAGCGAGGACGAAGGGCCGAATCTCAGCTATGCGCTGACAGGGGCCGTGAGCCTGGCCAGTCGTAGCGACCACCAGATGGTCCGAATCTTGCAGTCGGAAATGAAGAGCCAGTTCTATCACGTCGCGACGCCGCTGTTGACCAGTTACGTCTATCGCGAGGCCGAGCTTACGAACGACGGCGGCGAAGACTTGTTGGCGGGGCCGATCAACGTCTATCTCGACGGTCGATTCGTCGGACGCGGCGAGATTCCGACCGTCGCCCGCGGGCAGAACTTCGTGGTTGGATTCGGCGCGGATCCGCAGCTTCGTGCTCGTCAGGAATTGGCCGACAAGACGGACGACGTGCAGGGCGGGAATCGTCAGATCGAGTTTGAATATCGGCTGGTGATCGAAAACTTCAAGACGGAGGTGGCGGCGGTCCGCGTGCTCGACCGGTTGCCGTATTCCGATCGCGCGAGCGACGTTCGCGTGACGATGACCGAAGGCAAGGACGCCCTGAGCGCGGACAAAGTTTATCTCCGCCGGGAGCGGCCCAAGGGCATGCTGCGGTGGGACATCGAGGTTCCGGCACGGGCAACGGCCGAGAACGCCCGCATGGTGGAATACACGGTTCGCATGGAGTTCGATCGCAACTTCCAACTGACGACGGCCGCGGGACAGGCCCAGCAGCAGATGGAAGAATTCGAGAAGCTGCAACGGGCGCGGCTGAAACGATAGGTGAAACGATAGGTACGCCGGGGCGGCACTGGTGGCATGTCCACCAGTGCCGTGGGCCGGCGGGGCCGGGCTGGTTGGTCTTGGGGGCAGTTTCTTCGACCGCTTTCGCGCATAATCGCCAATAATGTTCCGCCGGCGACGAAACTTCGTCATGGGCGGTCAGGTATGTTTGGGCGTGGCGTGAAAGTATCTTCGAGCCACGTTTTCGGTTGGCATCGCATCGCATGCCGCGTAGGGCCGATCGCTTCAGACGTTTTGTTCCATCATTGAGGAGCCGGATTATGCGATCCTGGTCACGATCTAGTTTCAGGGCGGGTCGAGAAGGCCGGATATCCGGTTGGTTCGTCGCGGGTGTTTTCCTGCTCGTCGCTACGGGGGCGGACGTGCTGCGAGCCGACGAGAGCAGCGATGCCATCGCGGCCGCCGCGGCGAAAAAGTCGGCCGCCGAGCTGTTGCCGGAAAGCACGATCTTCTATGCCGAGGTCTCCCGCCCTAGCGAATTGGTGGAGACCGTGCTCGGTCATCCGCTGAGGGAGCGGATCGAAGCGCTCGACGCTTATCGCGCGGTGGTGCTGAGCAAGCAGTATCTGCAATTCCAGTTTGGGCTGTCGGTGGCGGAAACGGCGCTGGGGATGAAATGGGACGTGGCGGTCGAGACGCTGGCCGGCGGCGGCGTTTATGTGGGCTTCGACGCGGCGAGCGAAGGGGGCTTCGTGCTGGTGCGATCGACCGACGATAAGAAACTGGTCGAGGTTCGCGACAAGCTGTTTGCTTTCATGCGGTCGGACGCGAAGAAGAAGGGGAACGGCGACCCGATTGAGGAGATCGAATATCGCGGCGTGACGGCCTACAAGGTTGGCGACGGGTACGCGGTGACGCTGGGGCCGTGGCTGATGCTTACGAACAAGCCGGAGACGGGCAAGCGAGTGATCGATCGGGCGGCCGATGCCAAGGAATCGTCGCTGGCGAGCAAGATGGATTTTCTTTCGGCGCGTAATTCGGTCGGTAAGAGCGCGACCGCTTGGAGCTACGTCGACGTGGCGACGATTCGTTCGGCGGGCTTGCTGGCGAAGGTGCTGCGCGACAAGACGGACAATGCGGCCGTGGAACTGCTCGTTGGCGGATTGCTTTCCAATCTGGGCGATACGCCTTACGCTTCGGCGGCGCTGCACGTCGACGGCGAGCAGGTTCGGCTGGTGGCGTCCGCGCCGCACGATCCTTCTTGGGTTGTGAAGCCGCGGGATTTTTACTTTGGGTCGGGCGGAAGCGGCGCGGCGCCGATCGCGCTGCGGCCGGAGCAGGCGGCGCTGTCGCTGGTGACGCATCGCGACTTGGGCGGGATGTGGATGTCCGCGCCGGATTTGTTGGATGAGAAGGGAAACGCGGGACTGAGTCAGGCCGATAGCAACTTGTCGAATCTGTTTTCTGGGAAGGAGTTCGGCCGCGAGATACTTGGCGCGTTCGAGCCGGATTGGCAGTTGGTGCTGGCGCGGCAGGATTACGCCAAGAC
>JAJDEG010000737.1 GCA_029259895.1 Planctomycetota bacterium | reverse complement strand
CAAGCGCAGCAGCCCAATCGACCGGCGGCGTGCCGCTGGCCTCTTCGGCGTCGAGGCGGGTGTTGGCTCGCTTCATGGTTCGCTAGATAGTTTCCGGCCGGCCGGGAATCTTGCCGGAAAAGCGTCGCGCTACGAATACGTTGTACGTGCCGCCGAAATACTCGGTTTGGTCGATCTCAGACTCGCGAAGGTTCTCGGGCGTCGAGCGCTGAACGTTCGTGAACCCCGCCGCCACGGAATATCGTCCACCAGCCCACTTGTCGTCCGCGACGCCGAGGATAAGCTGACGCGCAACCGCCGCGGTGTGGCCGCCGCGGTGTGAATGGCAACGCTCGACTCGACGGATACGCCGGGCGAGCGAGCAGCGTGTGGAGGGGCGCGTCTGGCCAGGCCCGGTTAGCCCGGTCGAATTGAAATATGTGACCAACGGGAGTCGTCGCATGCCCAGAGCGAAACGTTATTGGCTCGTGAAAACCGAACCCGAGTCGTTTTCGATTCGCGACCTCGCCGCCAGCCCGAAGCAGACGACGTGCTGGGACGGCGTGCGAAACTATCAGGCTCGCAATTTTCTCCGCGACGACATGAAACTTGGCGACGAGGTGCTGTTTTACCACTCGAACGCCAATCCGCCGGCCGTTGTGGGGACCTGTCTCGTCGTTCGCGAAGCCTACGGCGACCACACGGCGTGGGATAAGAAAGACCACCACTACGACCCCAAGGCGTCGCCGGAGAATCCAATCTGGCAGATGGTCGACTTGCGGCTAACCGAGATATTCCCTCACGCGGTGTCGCTCTCTGAACTGCGGGCGACCAAGTCGCTTGCGACGATGGAATTGCTCCGCAAAGGTTCCCGGTTGTCCGTCCAGTCCGTTCGGCCTGGCGAGTACAAGATGGTTCTGGCGATCGGGCGAAAAGCCTGATCGTAAGCGCCCCCGTTTCGGCCGGTCGAGTGAGCGGGCGGACGGCGAGTTGATGCGGCGAATCTGGTCGGCGAATCGGGAGGGCGAAACCAGTTGGGCGAACGCACCGGGGAGCGCTTGACTTGCAACGAGCGTCTGCGAAACTAGGGAACTTGCCGCATTTGGGCGGCATTTTGATTTCGACCGGAACGGGGTCTGACGACGAGTGGCTGGCGGTGGCCTCTGGACGTATGCGCTTCGGACGTTTGCGCTTCGGACGTGGTCGCGCACTCGGCGGTGCTCGCAGGGTGCGCTACGCGGCGCGTTCGCCGTCGGTCGTACCGCGCACGTTCTCCACGCCGCCGACGGTTCCCGATTCCGCCTAGCTCACCATCCCGCACCGCGCCCACCGCGAGACGCTCGATGCCGATAC
This sequence comes from Planctomycetota bacterium, assembly GCA_029259895.1. Lineage (GTDB taxonomy): Bacteria > Planctomycetota > Planctomycetia > Pirellulales > PLA5 > PLA5. The sequence goes on along the minus strand of JAJDEG010000737.1, from coordinate 7,069 downwards.
CCGTTACGTGTCCTAGCTGCCATGCGCGGTTTCAAGTCAGCGACAAGTTCGCGGGCAAGAAAGGCCCTTGCCCTAAGTGCAAGAAGCCGATCTCGATTCCCAAGCTCGAGCAGCAGGTCAAGATCGACGACCGGGCCCACGGCGGCACGAAAGACGCCTCGGGCAAGCTGGTTCTCAAGCCGATCAAGCGGACCGAGACGAAGCTCAGCATGGCGGCGATCGGCGGTATTGCTGCCGGTATCGTGGCCGCGTTTGCGTTGGCGATCGTGATCGGGTCGATGTATGAAGACAAAACGGCGATTCCTTGGTACCTGCTCGCATCGGGTGCGTTTCTAATCGCCCCGCCGCTGGCCTTCGCTGGGTATGCGTTCTTGCGCGACGACGAACTCGAGCCACACAGCGGCGTGGATGTCATCGTGCGATCGCTGGCTTGTTCGGTCGGCTACGTGGCGATTTGGTTGGCGTATTATGCGCTCGTTCCGGAAGAATATCGGCGGCTAGGCGACGACCCGATCATGGCGGCGGTCGTGATCGCGCCGTTCCTGGCCATTGGCGCGATCATCGCTCTGGTGAGCTTCGATCTCGACTTGGGCAACGCGGTGATGCATTACATGGTGTATGTGATCGTGTGCATTCTGCTCGCGCTGGTGATGGGCTGGCCGATGATGCCGGCTCCCACGGAGCCGGAAGAAAAAGCGCCGCCAGTAACGCCAATGCGGCCACTGGGGCCGCGCTAAGCATCGTCGAAGGTTCGCGTTAGAGGCTGGAGATTCGACGGCTGGATTGGGGGCACGGATGGCTGCGACGCCGATGATGCAGCAGTACGAAGACGCCAAGCGGGCGTGTCCCGAGGCGATTCTGCTGTTTCGCATGGGCGATTTCTACGAACTGTTCCACGAGGACGCCAAGACGGCCGCCCGCGTGCTGGGATTGACGCTCACTAGCCGCGAAAAAGGGGAAGGGGCCACGGCGATGGCCGGCTTTCCCTATCATCAGCTCGAAAACTACCTCGGCAAACTCATCAAGAGCGGCTACCGGGTCGGCATTTGCGATCAGGTTGAAGATCCGAAGAAAGCCAAGGGACTCGTGCGTCGCGAGGTGACGCGGATCGTTACGCCGGGCACGCTGACCGACGACGCGCTGCTCGATCCGCGCGAAAGCAACTTCCTCGCCGCCGTGGTTGCCGATGCAGGGGCAACGAAAGGGCAGGCGGCCGCAGCGACGGGCTTAGCGTGGGTCGAGTTGTCCACAGGTCGGTTTCAAGCGGCCGCGATCGAGCCGCGGCGGTTGGCCGATGAGTTGGCGCGGATCGGAGCGGCCGAATGCTTGCTGGCCGAGGAGGCCCAACCGTTGCCGCGACACGTGGCGGAAGAGCTGACGGTGACGCGGCGACCGGCTTGGGCGTTCGCGCTCGCATCGGCTACGGAGACGCTCACCCGACACTTTGGCACGAAGTCGCTCGACGGGTTTGGCTTCGGCGAGGCCGACGCGCCGGCGATTCGCGCGGCCGGCGCCGTGCTGGATTACCTGGCCGAAACGCAGAAGGCCTCGCTCGCGCATATCGACCGGCTTGCGCCGTATCGGCCGGGCAATTCGCTGGAAATCGACGAGGCCACTTGGCGGAGCCTGGAGATTACGCGCACGATGCGCGACGGACGCCGCGAAGGATCGCTGCTCGCCGTGATGGACCGCACGGCGACGCCGATGGGATCGCGGCGGCTGGCCGAGTGGTTGGCTGCTCCGCTGACCGACGTCAAGTCGATCGACGAACGGCTCGACGCCGTGGCGGAACTTGTGGACGACGCGACGCTCACGGCGGCGCTCGCCGAACAGTTGCGCAAGGTTTACGACCTCGAACGGTTGCTCGCTCGCGTGACGACTGGCAGGGCGAGTCCGCGGGACTTGAGCTTCGTCGGTCGGACGCTTCGCGGACTGCCGAGCTTGAAGGCGAAACTGGCCGGACGAAAGAGTTTGCTGCTCGCGAGGCTGGAAGGGCAAGTCGATCTCTGTCCCGACTTGCGGGCGAAGCTCGACGCGGCGCTGGCGGACGATTGCCCTCTGTCGGCGCGCGACGGCGGCTTCATTCGTGGCGGTTTCAGCGAGCAATTGGACGAACTTCGCGATTTGACCGCCGGCGGCAAGAAATGGATCGCCGAGTATCAGGCCGATCAGATTGCCACGAGCGGCATTACGAGTTTGAAGGTCGGATTCAACAAAGTGTTCGGTTACTACCTGGAGGTGACGAACACGCATCGCGACAAGGTGCCGGAGTACTATATCCGCAAGCAGACGATCAAGAACTCCGAGCGGTATATCACGCCGGAATTGAAGGAGTACGAGGAGAAAGTGCTTTCGGCGGACGAGAAGGCCAAGGAACTGGAGTACGAACTGTTCTTGCAGTTGCGCGATGCCGTGCAGGCAACGGGTAGGGCGCTGCAATCGACGGCAGCGGCGCTGGCGGAAATCGATGTGCTCTCGGCGTTGGCGGCGCTGGCTCGCGAGCGGAGTTATTGTCGGCCGATTGTGGTCGAGGAGCCGATGCTGAACATCGTCGATGGGCGGCATCCCGTGCTGGACGTAACCGAAGCCGCGGGCAAATTCGTGCCGAACGACACCGTGGCCGGCGTCGAAGGATCAGCAAGAAACGCGAGCGAGGCAGCGAACTTCGAGGAAACCGAGTCGGATGGAGGCGCATCCCTTCGCCGAATCGATACGTCGAACGGCGTGACCGGCAACGGCGACGACCAAGTTGCATCGATGCAGCCGCCGCACTTCGCCCGCACGAAATCGCGTGGCGGTCGCAATCGGTTAGGAACCGACGGCAACGGAAACGAAAAGTCATCCGCCAGAATCCTCCTCATCACCGGCCCCAACATGGCCGGCAAGAGTACGTACATCCGGCAGGTCGCGCTGTTGACGTTGATGGCGCAGGTCGGCAGCTTTGTGCCGGCAAAGTGCGCGACGATTGGCGTGGCGGATCGGATCTTTGCCCGCGTGGGGGCCAGCGACGAATTATCGCGCGGCCAGAGTACGTTCATGGTCGAGATGACGGAAACGGCGCGGATTCTGCACAACGCCACGCCAAGAAGCCTCGTGATTCTCGACGAGATCGGCCGCGGCACGAGCACCTACGACGGGCTGGCGCTGGCTTGGGCAATCGTCGAGCATCTGCACGACGCCGTGGGCTGCCGCACCCTGTTCGCGACGCACTATCACGAGCTTACAGAGTTGGCCGATTCGCTCGAATTCGTGCGGAATTTGAACGTGGCGGTCCGCGAGTGGCAGGACGACGTCGTGTTCCTGCACAAGATTGTGAGCGGCGCGGCCGACAAGAGCTACGGAATTCACGTCGCCCGCTTGGCCGGTGTGCCGCGAAAGGTGAACGAACGGGCGAAGCAGATCCTCGCTCAACTCGAAGACGAACACCTCGACCGCGACGGCCGCTCGAAGCTCGCCAAGGCGGATCGTCGCCGCGCCGGCGAGTTACAACTCACGCTGTTTGGTCCCGTCGAACATCCGCTGCTCGACGAACTTCGAGAATTGGACGTCAACGAACTGACGCCGCTGGCCGCGCTGTCGAAGCTCAAGGCGTGGCAGGACGAGTTGGCCGAGAAGGTGGTACGCGTGCGATAGTGCGCGGCCCGCTAAATCTGCTCGATATGCAGCCCGCGACGGACGCGCTCGGCCCGGCGGGCATTGTCGAACTTCGCCGCCACTTCTTTGACGTCGTCGATGCCCACGAGCGTCAACTCCGGGTGCGTGCGGTCGCTCGACGTGACTTTGATCGTGCCGACGTTGAGCATCCGATCGAGAATGCCCTGGACGAAGGTGATGTCGTCCATGTCGATCACTTCAATGCGGTCGGTCACGCGACTGAGGATGCCTTTTTCGTGAAAGAAACGCTGGTTGGTGAGGCGATAGCGGACACTCCACTTCCGAATGAGAAGTCGACCGCCGATGACCAACCAAATCACGGCCATCAGGCCGAAACTCCATGCGAGCTTGGTGCCCAGTCCTTCGCCGATCCATCGATAAACGCCAGCGGTGGCCGCGATGCTCAGCACGACACCGCCGAAGAACGTGGTCGCCATCGCTTTGGGCGAATAGGTGCCCTGCCAAAGTTCTTCCTCCGGCGTGTCGACTCGGCCCGAAGCGGCGGCTTGCAGGGAACTTAACCGGTCGGACGGAATCTCGTTGCTCGCTCCGCCGCTAGCTCCAACGCTTTCCGGTCCGCCCGGCGGCGGACCGAGGTCGCCTGTCCGATTTGCCTTCATGCCGCATTTCGGGCAGTAGGCGGCGTCGTCGGGCAGTGCTACGTCGCAGATCGAACACTTCGCCACGGGGGACTCCCTCGTTGCTCGCGATGGCCCTAAACGTAGGCCGATATCGACGGAAAGAATTTTTCAAACAGGCGATATTATAGCGCTCGGGTGGCACGCTCACTAGCCAAAGCGGCCGCCAGGACCGACAATCAGATCCGTCGATTGGGCGCGTCGCCCAAATAGCGACATCGTTCTTGCGAAGATCGTTCCGTTCTTCCTGTACTTCGCCGCGAATCCCCGGATATTCCCTTCGATGCGCTGTCCCTTCTGCCACGTCGACAACGACCGCGTGATCGACTCTCGGGCGAGTCAGGAAGGCTACGCAATCCGTCGGCGGCGCGAATGCTTGGGCTGCAAGCGGCGGTACACGACCTACGAGAATATCGAAGACTTGGCGATCAAAGTGGTTAAGAAGGACGGCACGCGCGTGCCGCTCGACCGGGAAAAGATTCGCGGCGGGCTGGAAAAAGCCTGTTGGAAACGGCCGGTCAGCGATGAGCAAATCGAGGCCGTCGTGGCGGCCGTCGAACACGAAGTGTTCACCGTACACGACAACGAAGTCGAAAGCCGCTGCCTGGGCGACCTCGTCATGAAGCATCTTCGCGAGCTGGATCAAGTCGCCTTCGTCCGTTTCGCCAGCGTCTATCGCGAGTTCAAGGACGTAAGCGATTTCGCGCAAGAGCTGCAGCTCATGCTCGCCGATAAGCGCCGAACGCCGAGATAGTCGCTCTGGGCGACGGATTCTACCGTGCCGACCGGCGCATTCGGCCCGCTTGCGAATTTTCCGCGCACGATGGGCCGCTGGGCGACGCTTTATCGAATAGGGGCGTCGATTTTGGCTTGCGCGGCGCGACAGCCGCGTCGGACTCGCCGCCGCGATGCCCACACAATCCAAGCGAGGACTACGATGCGAGTTGACCCATCGATACAGCGCTGCTTTGCGGAAGTGGCGTCTTTCGTAACGGACCACGTGAGCGCGATTCCTCGCCGCGATAGCGTGAAATTCGTCGCGGTTCGCGAGTTCGGCAATATGAACGACGCCTTGGCTCGTCAGGTATTCAGCCCGCAGGCATCGCCGACGGTCGACGTGCAGGTGATGGGGCGGCGGGTTGATGGCAAATGGAATCCCAAGCGTCCGGACACGATTTTCGTGTCGCGGCGGCTCTGTCGCGAATTTCAAAGGAATCCGCAGGATCGCGGCCGGCGGCGGCACCTCGAAGCGGCCATCCTGCACGAACTGATGCACTGGTGTTGGCGCGGCGAAGGCGGTGACCCGCCCGGCGTCGAAGATATTGGCGACGAACTCGAAAAAGTAATCTACGGACAGACGGTAACGAGAGAGAATAGATAACTACAGGTGCATCTGATCCCACTTTGTCGCGATGCTACCAGTGATCACGCCACGAACGATCACGCCACGCCGCCAACAACTACCCCGCCATCATGAAGATTTCTATCTCGATAATTCGTAGTCTTGCCGTTGCCGTTGGTGCCGTCGGTTTCCTTGCTGCCGACGTCGATGCGGTCACGGTAGTCAATTCGGGCTTCGAGGACGTATCCGGCCAAAGTCCGTTCAATGAATTCACGTTCGGCGAACCGGTGGGCTGGGGATACTACAATCCGAACGGCATCATTTCGTCCGCCGGCACCTACACGGGCACGGTGCAGCTCAACGGCGTTGATTTTTTCGACACCGCCGCACCCGATGGCGTCAAGGTCGGCATTCTCTTCAACGAACGTCGCCAAGGCGAAGGCGAATACGGCTACCAGCAGACGCTCACCGATACGTTGGAGGCGAACACGGACTACGTATTGACGGTCGAGGTCGGCAACATTGCCTCGGGCGTCGCCCAGAACGGCGCGTTCTTCAACTTGGACGAGTTTCCGGGCTATCGCGTCGAGCTGCTCGCCGGCGGTATCGCCGTCGCTCAGGACGACAACGGGCTGACTATCCCGGAGGGGACGTTCGCGACGTCGACGGTGTCGCTTCGCGTCGGCGCGTCGCATCCCGCGTTAGGGCAGAATCTTGGTATCCGCCTCGTCAGTTTGAATGTTTTGCCCGCCGGATATACACAGCAGAATTCGCCGGATTTGGAAGTCGATTTCGACGCCGTCGCACTCTCGGCGACGCCCATCGCCGACCGGCCCGGCGACATAAACGGCGACGGCCAGGTCAACGGCACCGACGCGGCGCTGCTGGCCGCGCAATTCGGCATGGAAACGGGCGCAATGTGGTCGACGGGCGACTTCAACGCCGATGGAGCGACGACGCTCGAGGACTTGGCGATCTTGCAAGCGCACATGACGCTCCTATCAGCGTCGCCGACTGCCGGGGCAACCGTCGGGGCAACCGTCGGCGCAACCGCCGACGCGACGGCCGTGGCGGAGCCAAGCAGTGCTGCGTTGCTGCTGCTGTGCATTGCGAGCGCTGCGGCGTTTCGACGGTTGGGATTCAAGAACTGCGTCCGATGGCGACGATAGTGTTGCTAGTCGCCTATGGCGGCCGCCCCGCCTCTTTCATCGACTCGCACGATGAAGCAGCCCGGGGCACTTTTTTTGCGCCAATTTTTTCGGCGGGGCACCAATTGGTTGCGGTCGCGGTGAGTTTTCGGCTAGTGTGAATTATGCCTTACGTGGCCTCGCCCCGGCCGTGAGATGGTTCGCTTTGAGGGCACTGCGAGCGGCCGGGGCGCGATTCTATTCAGCCGGCGATGTGCGGTTAGCCGCCTCGCGAACTCGGCGCCTGT
>JAJDEG010000736.1 GCA_029259895.1 Planctomycetota bacterium | reverse complement strand
GACGACGATCGGATTTCCGCACGGCGGCCACACGACCGACATCAAGCGGGCCGAAGCCGAGCGGGCGGTTGGCGACGGTTGCCAAGAACTCGACATGGTGGTGAACATCTCGAAAGTACTCAGCGGCGATTGGGACTACGTGCGGGCCGACGTCGGCGCGGTGATCGACGTGGCCCATGCCGCCGGGCAGAAGGTGAAGGTGATCTTTGAGAACGCCTATTTGAACGACGAGCAGAAGGTTCGACTGTGCGAAATCTGCGGCGAGCTGCGGGCCGATTGGGTGAAGACGTCGACGGGCTATGCACCGGGGGGCGCGACGCTGGACGATCTGCGGTTGATGCGGCAACACTCGCCGCAGCACGTCCAAGTCAAAGCGGCCGGCGGTGTGCGCGATTTGGACAAGCTACTCGAAGTTCGGGCAATCGGCGTTTCGCGCGTGGGGGCGAGCCGCACGAAGGAGATGCTGGACGAATGTCGGCGACGGCTGGGGATGGCGGAAATTGCGGAGACGACGGCAAGCGGCGATTAGGCCGCATCACACGCCCGAGATACAGAGACGTCTCGCCCGTTACGCCTTGCGAATCTTCTCGCGGCCTTCGCTGACGTTTTTGGTTGCGTTGCGGGTGTCGACGACGAGCCGGCTGTGCTTCACGATGAAGTCGTGGTCGTAGGCAGAGTGGTCCGTCGAGATCAGCACGCAATCCTGCGAGGCGAGGTACTGCGGCGTTAACTCCTGGCTCGTCATCTCGGGCAGGTCCCAATGCCGCATCTTCGGCAGCCGAGGCACGTGCGGGTCGTTGTACGTCAGTTCGGCGCCCGCTTCGCGGAGCAGTTCCATCAACTCGAACGACGGACTTTCGCGTGGGTCGTCGACGTCTTTCTTGTAGGCCATGCCGAGCAGGCAAATCTTGCTGCCGCGGATCGGTTTGCCGTGATCGTTGAGCGCGGCGGCGACGCGGCCGACGACCCATTCGGGCATGTGGGCGTTTACTTCGCCGGCCAGTTCGATGAACCGCGTCGACATGTGGTACTTGCGAGCGATCCAGGTGAGATAGAACGGATCGATCGGAATGCAGTGTCCGCCGAGGCCGGGGCCGGGATAGAACGCTTGAAAGCCGAACGGCTTGGTCTTGGCGGCCTCGATGACTTCCCAGACGTCGATGCCCATGCGGTCGTAGAGCATCTTGAGCTCGTTGACGAGCGCGATGTTCACGGCGCGGTAGGTGTTTTCAAGAATCTTGCAGGCTTCGGCGACTTCGCAGTTGCTGACCGGGACGACGCTCTTGACGACCGAGGCGTAGAGCATGGTGGCCAGTTCGCCGCTCGTGGCGTCGTAACCGCCGACGACCTTGGGGATCGTGCCGGCGGAGAAGTCGGGATTGCCGGGGTCTTCGCGTTCGGGGCTGTAGGCGAGGAAGTAGTCGACGCCCGGCGTTAGTCCGCGCTCGGCAAGAATCGGCAAGACGACGTCGCGGGTCGTGCCGGGATAGGTCGTGCTTTCGAGGACGATGAGCTGGTCCTTGCGGAGCGTGGCGGCGATGCGGCGGGCCGTGCCTTCGACGTAGGAGAGGTCTGGCTCTCGGGTGGCGGTGAGGGGCGTGGGGACGCAGATCAAGATGGCGTCGGCGTCCTTGAGCCGGTTCATGTCGGCGGTGGGCGTGAAGCGGCCTTCGCGGATATGGGCGAGCAGCGCCGCGAAGTCGATGTGCTTGATGTAGCTCTGGCCGGCGAGCAGGCGGTCGACTTTCGCTTGATCGACGTCGAAACCGATTGTCTCGTAACCGGCGGCGATGAATTCGCGGATCAGCGGCAGGCCGACGTAGCCGAGGCCAATGACGCCGATTTTGGCGGTGCGACCTTCGATCGCGCGGCGGAGGGTATCACTCATGGCAGGCGCATTTTTAGCGGGAAGAGAGGCGGGCGGTCGCCGGTGGCGAGAATTACCATAAACTATAACACGCGATACACTTACCGCCATGAACGGGTAGGTGCGACGAGGATGGTGGCGCGTCGAGGGGCGCGTTACGGCCGCTACAATCGACACCGGTTCGGCGTTTGACGGCGGGCATCGGCTAGCCGCATCGTCGTTGGTACGGCTGCTGGTTGATACGGTGACGCCGCGGCTGGGGTTCGGCGAAGCGACTCGATTTCTTCCAACGATTGCCATGCACGACTATTTCATGCGCGAGGCGCTGCGGCAGGCTCAGGCGGCGATGGCCGCGGACGAGGTTCCGGTCGGCGCGATCATCGCGCACGAGGGGCGGATCGTGGCGGCGGCCCACAATCAGCGCGAGGCGCTGCGCGATCCGACGGCGCATGCGGAGATGATCGCCATTACGCAAGCGGCCGAAGCGATCGGCTCGTGGCGGCTGGAGGGTTGCGTGCTGTATGCGACGCTGGAGCCGTGCCCGATGTGTGCCGGGGCGATTTTGCAGGCCCGCGTGCCGACGGTCGTTTACGGCGCGTCCGATGCGAAGGCCGGAGCGGTGGCGAGTTTGTATCAACTGCTCTCGGACGCGCGACTGAACCATCGCTGCGAGATCGTGCCGGGCGTGCTCGCCGAGCCTTGCGGGGCGATCTTGACGGAGTTCTTTCGGCG
>JAJDEG010000735.1 GCA_029259895.1 Planctomycetota bacterium | reverse complement strand
GCCGGGTAGTTGTTCCACCAATAGTTCCAGCGATTGCCCGCATGCCAGTGGGCGTGGCAATGTCCGTTGTGCCAGCCGTGGTGGCCGTAGTGGTTGTTGTGCCAGTTCTGCCATTGGTCCTGCCGATTCTGCCAGCGATCTTGCGGCGCGGCGGGGAGTTGTGATGGGCGGTTCTCCATGCGGTCGCGCATTCCGTCGGCTCGGTCCGCAGGCGAAGGCCGCGTCGTCGGCCGCTCGCCAACGCCGGGTCGATTTCCTACACCCGGTCGTTCGCCGACGCCGGGCCGATTTCCGACGCCGGGAAAGTTGCCCATGCCCGGAAGCGAAGGACGTTGCGACGGTCGGTTCGAGATGCCGGGGTTGTTGCCTACGCCCGGCCTGTTTCCGACGCCCGGCGAAGTGCCCACGCCGGGCCGCGTTGTGGGGCGAGTTCCCGGCGACGGTCGGACGGAAGGACGGCTGCCCGGATTCACGCCAGGGCGACTTCCGCCGGGCAAAGTACCGATCGACGGCGTCCCCGGCCGAGTCGTGGGACGACCGCCGGTCGACGGCAGCGAAGGTCGCGTACCGACCGAAGGGCGACTCGCGCCCGGTGTCGACGGGCGCGTCGATGGACGACTGTAGCTTGGTGCCGACGGGCGGCTAGTACTCGGCCGGTTGTAGCTCGGCGTGGCCGGACGACTGTAATTCGACCGACTCGGGCTAGGGCGACTCGCAGAGGGCCGCGACATTGCGGCACCGCCTCGCGAAGCGCCGCCGCCGCCGCCACGTGCTCCACCGCCGCCACCTCGGCCGCGTGCGGAGAGTTCCACTGCGGGTAAAAAGACCATCGCGGCCACGGCGAACAATACGGCTATATAGTTTGAATTCTTCATCGGATATCGCTCTTCGGTTGATGGGATGGTGTGCATTGCGGTTCGAGCGGTGGCGCGGTTCGCGAAGCGTCTACTTCGACGCCGCGTCTTTCGACTCTTCCTTGGGTGCCGGCGGTCGGCGGACCATCGTTACCAGAACGCCGTTATCGCGCACTTCGTCGCCGACGATCAAGTTCTGATGTTGCCAGGTGATCATTTCCGCGTCGACGGCGGTGTACACGGCCAACCCCGTCGTCTTCTCGCCCTCGGCTGTGACGCCGGACGTGGCGACCCGCCACTCGTTGTCGTGCCGCGTCCAAAATCCATCGAAGAAACCGCCCTCGGAATCGAACGTCCACGAGCGAAGCTTTTTGATCGCCGGATCCCAACCGATCCGCTGCACGCCGTTCATTTCGCGGCCGTCGAAGCGTTGAATGGTGAACGAACGGAGTAGATAGTTGCCATCGTCCGACCAGCGGCATTCGGTATGCACGACCGATTGGCCGTCCTGATTCACCCACTCGCCGAGTAGCCACGAAAGCTGTGCCAGGTGTTCGTGCCGGGCACCGTCCTCTCGGGGATAATCCTTCAGCGTGTTGATGCGCCACTTGCCGTCGTCGCCCCGTACGTGCAGGGCGACGTAGCGGCTGCGGTGGCGCGGTCCGTCCGCCGTGTCCGAAGCAACGACGTAGCCTTCCTCGAGCGTCACGTCATCCGACACTTTGCGGACCCGCTCGATCTGAATTTCGTCGACCAGCGCTTCGCCCGATTCGGCGAACACCTGCTCGAACATCGCCACGATCGCTTCGCGGCCGACGGTCCGCTGGCCGAACTCGTCGAAGAACTCAGCCCCTTCGGTAAACATTTGTCCGATGGAGGCGGCGTCGCGCTTGGCGTAGGCATCGACGAACGCCTGTGCGCTGTCCCAAAACGGCTTCTCGTCCGCCGGGATTTCAAATTTCTTCGCGTCGTTCTTCGCGTCGTCGTCGGCCGGCGACTCATCGGCCGGCTTTGCGGCGGCGTTCTTGTTGTCCGCCGCGTCGCCCGATTTCTTCTCGGCGGACGTTTGCGTCGCGGCGTCGCGCTGACATGCGCAGAACACCGCCAGGATCAAAATGGAAACGGCGACAAGTTTCTTCATGAAGTAGCTCCTGTTGGACGGTCCCGTCGAGCGTCTGTCGCTCGGGGTGCCGATGAGTCGTGGCAATCGAATTCGTTGCAATCGAACGATTGGTTTCGGAATTGAGAAACGGACGACCGCAATGCCAGCGAACCGGCGATGAGCGATCGCGATGAACGGTCTTGCCGAGCAAGCATAGCGGAGCGGACATTATGGCGAATCGTTCGCACATCCGCCACGGAATAGCAAAAAAAATAGCGTTCGTATGGTTCAATTGGCGAGAGGATGAACCCAACGTCCGCCGCTGCTAGAATCGCAACACCGCGCGGTCCTCCTTTCGAGTCCCTGCTTGCTCCCCCTCAGTGACTTCCGTGGTACAACGAACCGCACATGGAATCCTTCAACGACGGGACAGTGCGACGCGAATCGTATCGCCCTCTCCCCTCACAACGGAGCCATCGAAATGAACCGGCCCGACCGCCGCGAATTTGTTGTCGCATCGTCTGCATTGGCCGCCGGCGCTGTCGGCGGTGTCGCCGCCACTCGACGCCTGTCGGCCGCGCGCTC
>JAJDEG010000734.1 GCA_029259895.1 Planctomycetota bacterium | reverse complement strand
CCTGCTGAGAAACAAACTAGGCTCGGCCGACCTAACCGGCGACCTCAACAACGACGGCACGGTCACCGCAGCCGACGTAGCCTCCTTCATCAGCAGCTACCAAGCCTCCAACAACCCAACACCACCCCCCAGCCCAGCCGCCTCGGCCGCAATCGTAGCCCGCGCCGCTCGGGATCAGGCCTTTGCGACCGACGCTTCGCCCAGCGACGCGCTCGGCATCCGCGCCCGCCGCGGCGCAACAACGATCCGCGCCACCCGTCGCGACTCCGCCGCCAGCACGTCGCTGGCGACGGACCGCGCACTGGCCGACGATAGCGCGTTCGCTGCTGCAAGCGCAAACCGCCTCCGCAACGCACGGAGGTTGACGCGATCGATGTAACACGGCGCGGCGGCCCTCGCCGACGAAAGCTCCACGGCGTAACATGGGCGGGGACGTCCGCTGCGGGCGTCGTCGCTTGCCACCGTCGTCTGTCGCCATGCCGTCGCGCTCATCGCCAACTGCTCCGCTTCCGCTATTGCTCACCGGTATCTCCGGCGTGGCGGGCTACAACGCGTTCTACTATTTTCGCGCGAAGTATCCGGGCCGAGTGATCGGGCTGCGGCAACGGAATAATTGGCGGCTGGCGGGGGATGGAATCGTCGCATGCGACGCCGAGGATCGCGACCGACTGGCGCGGCTGTTCGACCAACATCAATTCGCCGCCGTGCTCGACTGTGCCGGCAACTGCGCGCTTAAGTCGTGCGAACTCGACGCCGAGATGGCCTGGCGTATCAACGTCGACGGCGTGCGAAACCTCCTCGACATCATCGACGGCCGCGCACGGTTCGTTCATTTGTCGGTCGATCTCGTGTTTTCCGGTTCGCCGCAGCGCGACGACGGTTGGATGGGCTATCGCGAGAGCGACGCGACCGATCCCGTGACGGTGTACGGCAAGACGATGGTCGCCGCGGAGCAATTGATCCTCGAACGCGATCGGTCCGCGTGCATCCTTCGCATCTCTCTGCCGATGGGCATCAGTTTCAACGGCCACGCCGGAGCGATCGACTGGATTCAATCGCGGTTCAAGCATCACCGCCCAGCAACCCTGTATTACGACGAAGTCCGCAGTCCGACGTACACCGACTGCTTAAACGAACTATGCGAAGTGATACTCGGCAATCGGCTGTCTGGCGTCTTCCACGCCGGCGGGCCGCGACGGTCGACGCTGTACGAGATCGCCCAAACGATCAATCGCGTTGGCGGCTACGACCCGAAGCTGCTGCACGGCTGCCCCAGGATCGAAGCCGGTCCCGTTCCGCCGAGGGCAGGCGACGTAACGCTCGATTCGCGCAAACTGGCGGCAGCGCTGGGCTTCGAACCGTTCGATCCCTGGCCGCTCGAACCGCGTTTCGTGCCGACGACACGGGATTGGCACTTCGATCGCCCGGCGGGCGAGGGCGGATCGCCGGGGCTGCTGGCTGCTGCGTTGTATCGCAACGGACGGCGGGAGGGCGTGCGGCCGCCGGAAGCGGAACATCGGCCGCCGTCGCGAACGAAGACATAGAAGACATAAGCGCGAAGCAAGAGTCGCCTAGCCGTTGCGCTTCGCCGCCATCCGCAGCGCGACGAGGTACGGCACGGGCTCGCTGCCCAGTGCGTTAAGAACCGTGCCGCCGGCGGTAAATGTGTGCGTGATCCAATCGGCCTCGCCGTAGTCTTCGAGGGCTTTGCCGCCTTCGCCGCCGCCGATGTAGACGCGGATACCGGCGTCCTTCATGCGCTTGAGGTCGAGCATGAAGGCCTTCGTGGCCTGGGCGAAGTCCTGGGTCTTGCACTCGACGAAACCGAACACGCCGTTGTGGAACGCTACGGACGCGCGGCCCTTGGAGGCGGCAATGAACTCGTCGATCTTCGCGCTGAAGTGCGCCGACGACTTGGGGCCGATGTCGAATTGCTGATCGGCGGGGCCGATGCTGTCGGCGACGCGGCCGTCTTGCAGGCGGTAGTCGATCGGCAGGACGAACGTGATGCCTTGCCCGCGGCCCTGGGCGATCATGCGTCGGGCTTGTTCGATCCGCTCGGGGGCGACGTAGAATCCTTCCTTGGCGAATTGGGCGTCTTCCTGCTTGCCGATCGAGAAATCGCCGCCGTCGAGTTGGGCCTGAGCCTTCTTTAGGGCCATGGCGAGCGAACCGGCCGCGAACACCCAGCGGACGCGGCCGCGCTCGACAATCGCTTCGAGATCGTCGAGTTTGTCGGACTTGAGGCCGCTGAACACGACGAGATCCGCCTGGAGACAATCGATCATCGGCTCGGCGAATTGCTGTCGGACGTAAGCACCTAAGACGGCTCGGTCCATTGCGGCGGGCACGATGATGGTAGAGGCGTCGAGGCTGCCCGCCGACAGGGCTTCGTTGATGTAGACCTTGGCGACTTTGTCGCGGAACTCATTGGCGAGTTTGGCGAGCGGCGGTGCGAGCTTGGAAAGGTCCGCCGGTTTGGCTTTCCAGAGGACGCGCTCGATTTCCGACTGGCGAGTGTTTTCCAGCATGAGGACGCTGCCCGAGGCGGCCGCGGCAATCGACTTCGCGACGCTGGCGTCGATCGAAACTTCCTCGACGCTGACTTTCTCCTTGCCGGCGGCGTCGGTCGTGCGATTGACCTTTTCGATCAGCCAATTCTTGATGAGCGGGACATCGCTGTCGAGTATCTTGCCCAAGCGCGCGGCGACTTTCTCCAGCGTCGCTTTCGGGTCGCGGCCGATGTGGCCGAACACGATCATCTTCCAACCGCGCTGCCGGCCGTATTCGAGCGTTTCCACCATCGAGCGGAGGCGAATGTCTCCCTGGCCGACGGAACTGCCGGGCTTGGCGTCGACATCTCCGCGAACGAGCACGGGCGTGCCGCTGGGAATGTCGTTTAGTGTTTCGAGCGGCGGAATGTCGGCGAGAAATTGCTCCAGCGACACGTGTTCGTCGTTGCCGGGAGACAAAATTGGCCGGCACCAGGATTCGATCGTTGCGGCGTCTGTCATGTGCGTAGATAGTTGATGGTTGAAGGTTGAAGGTTGGTGGTTGGAGAGCGGAAAACCGCTTCGCGGCTCGTATGCGCAGCGTGAGATTTTAGCGCGCCGGGGCCGCTGCGTCGATTGGCCCTGTCTGGGAAGTGCCGGAGCAAGACTATTCCGCGGGGCGAATCGTCTCTACGGCTTCGAGGCGAAATGCTTCGACTGTGCCCGTCTTCGTCGCGACGATGAGCGCCGGTTCCCCACCGACCGTTGCCGTGGCCATGCCAGTAGGGATCGCGCCGATGCTGAATCGATCGATGGGCTTGCCGTCGGCGGCGAGAAAGTGGATGGAACCGTCCGGCGCGGCGATGAGCCAGTGTTCCACTTCGCCGACGACGTGGCCCCACTGAACGGCTTGAATCTGCGTGCCGTGAACGCCGGGCGGAAGCGGGTATTGCCACGTCGCGGTTCCGTCGGCGGCGAGGCCCAGTACGACAAACTGATTCGCACCGGCAAGCGCCATGCCGACCAGCGGCCGCGGCGAATTCGACGCGCCATCGGCCCCGGTTTGCGTTTCGCCTACGGCCAGCATCGACAAAGCGCCGCTTTGCGCCTGCCAACGGCCGCGTTCTTGTCCGCGCGCATCGAGTACTGCCGTTGGTGCCGCGAACGACGCCACGAAGATCG
>JAJDEG010000733.1 GCA_029259895.1 Planctomycetota bacterium | reverse complement strand
CGCGTCGATGACATGGATCGTGACCTGGATCGCGGCGCTACGCTGGCATCGAGGTCGCGCCGCTAGCCTGGCAGGCGGCGGCACGACGCCGGGCGACTTTCCGAGGCTGCTGACGACGCAAACGCTGATCGCCGCCGTGTTATGGATGCTTCCGATGATTCCGGCCGTTTGCGGACTGGCGATCGAGCCGCGAGTCTGGCCGTGGGTCGCCGCCGGCGGCGGGCCAATCGGATGGGCGACGGCCGCGCTGGCCATCGCCGCGCTCGTGGCCTGGTCGACGTGCGTCTTTCCCGGCGGCATGCCGTCGCTCGATCGACGCCGCGCGATCGAGTGTACCGCCGGTCCGCTCGTCGCGGCAACCGCGGCGTTCGTCGCGCTCGTATTCGCGCATTACGACACCGGCGACTGGCTCGGTTATCACGCACTTCTCGCCGGCGTCGTCGCCTCGTCGTGTTTGTTGCCGACGGTCGGCCGCCTTGTTGCCGAGCGCCTTGTTGCCGGGCGTTTTGCCGCCGGCGACGGGCCCGATTCGTGGCTTGCTTCGTCGTTCGCTTCGATGATCGCTTGGTCGAGCGGATTCGCCGCGGCCTCTGTCACGCTTGCCCTCCGCGCATTCGACAACGATCCGGCCTCGCCGTGGTGGACGCTCGCCGCGCTTGGCTCGACGACGATCTTGGCCGTGTATTTGGCTTGGATCAGTGCGCGGCGTGAATTTCTGTGGGTCGCCGGAGTGCTGGCCCCGCTGACGATTAGCATTTGGTGGCTCGACGTCGGCTACGAACTGATCGGCACGATGGGTGTGGCCCGGTTGCTCGACTTTCTCTACGTCAACGTGCTCGCCGTTGCGGCGATGGCGCTTGTATCGTGCGCGGTTGAGTCGCGTCGCATGCGACCGCCGCCGGCGTCCTTCACATTGCCGCCGTTGGGTTTTCACCGCTTCGCGTCGTGGGCGTGCGTCGCGGCGATGCTGTATGCGACGACGATCGGCCTCGCCCAAGACCTCGACCGACACACGACTGACGCGAATGTCTGGCTGGCAGCGGCAACGCTTGTGGCGACTGCGGTTGCCGCGCTGGCTTGCCTGTGGGATGCGGCGACGCGGATGATGGTCGCCCGGCTGTGGTCGGTCGGGTTCTTGGGCACGCTGGCGTATCTCGACGCGCGGAACCTTGCCGACGAAGCGTTCGTCGTGACGCTTACCGTGCTGCTTGGGGCGTTTGCGCTGGCGTCGAGTCTCGTTTGGAATCAGCGGCCGCGTCTAAGAGCGCTCTTGGCGCTGTGCCGCGTTCCGGTGCGCCGATCGGCGGAGAGAAATTCGCCCGATTTGACCCTGTGGGACGAAGGCCACGCCTGGATGATTCTGGCTAACGGCGTGCTTGCCGTCGTGGTGACTGCGTTGGCATTTTGGATGAGCGTCACCTTCGATAACGCGGGGCAGCGAACGCTGGCGGCGACGGGCATTCTTGGGCGTCGCGATATCGATAGCTTTGCTGGCCAGCGGAACGGCGCGGGCGGCAATGCAGTCCGCGGCGCTGGGACTCGGCGTGTTGTTTGCCATCGCGGCGGGCTGGACGCGATTGCCGCTCTCGATGGACGCACTCGAATTGCATCGCGCGGTCGTGGCGTTGGTGGCGATGGCGGCCACGATTCCGCTGTACGCGTTGCTGCTCGCGCGGATGACGTCGGAAGCGAGCGGTTGGCCTCGTTCGGCGCGAAACGTGGTCTGCGTCGTGACGGCCGTCGCCGGCGTGGTGCTGTTGGCCGTTTTGGCGGCGGAAGTTTACTATTATGCGACCGTCCACAACGTTCCGCTGCGGTTGCCGGCGATGGTGGCCGTGTTGGCCGCGCTGGTGATGCTGTCGCTGGCATCGCTGGCCGCGGCGATCTTGCCGGGCCGCGACCCGCTACAACTCGGCGAGCGCGGCCGGACGGCATACGTCTACGCCGCGGAAGTTTTGCTCGCGCTGGCGTTTCTGCACGTTCGGGTCACGATGCCGTGGCTGTTCGGCGGTTGGTTCATGCGGTTTTGGCCGCTGGTGATCGTGGCGATCGCGTTCCTGGGCGTCGGCTTCGCGGAACTGTGCCGCCGCCGCCAATTGCGCGTGCTCAGCGAGCCGCTGGAAAACACCGGGGCGCTGCTGCCGCTGTTGCCGACCGCTGGATTTTGGATTCTGTCGAGCGACGTGAATTACTCGCTGCTGCTGTTGTCGGTGGCGGCGCTCTATAGCGTGCTGTGCCTGCTGAGAAAGTCGTTCTGGTTCGGCATGTTGGCCGCCGTTTCGGCCAACGGCAGCTTGTGGTACTGGCTGTACGCGACCGATGGCTTGGCCCTGTACGAGCATCCGCAACTTTGGCTCATTCCGCCGGCGCTATGCGTGCTCGTGGCCGCGCAACTGAACCGCGCGCGGCTTTCCGGCGAGCAGATGACCGCGATTCGCTATCTATCGGCGATCGTGGTTTACGCATCCTCCACGACCGATGTGTTCATCAACGGCGTGGGCGACGCACCGTGGCTGCCCGTGGCGCTGGCCGGGCTGGCGCTGTTGGGCATCTTCGCGGGCATTCTGCTCCGCGTGCGGGCGTTTCTCTATCTCGGCACGTCGTTCCTGATGGTCGCGCTGTTCACGGTCATCTGGCACGCCGCCGTCGAACAGGACCGTACGTGGATCTGGTGGGTGACCGGCATCGTCACCGGCGTGTTGATCATCGCGCTGTTCGGGCTGTTCGAGAAGAAGCGGGATGACATGCTGCGGCTGGTGGAACGGATCAAGGCTTGGGAGGCGTGACCGGCCGACCGCGAGGCTACTCCACGTCGTCGTCTCCACGTGGTCGTCGACTCGAACCCGGGTCTCGACGGCAATTGAACGGCAACTGAATAGCGGCGACGCCCCGCTTAACGTTGCGGCCCGGTTCCGCGGACCGGACTCGATTCCGTTTGCGGCACCAATTCGACGCAACTCTCAACGCAATCCTCAGGGTCGCCGCGCAATTGACAGTTCGCGCCGGCCGTTCCTACAATTCGTGCTCATTGCACGGGTTTTTCTGCATTTTTTGGACGGTGTCATGGCCAAGGCGACGTACAAGGACGCTGGCGTCGATCTCGAAATCTATCGGGAGTCGATGGCCCGGCTGCCGCGGCTGTTGCATCGCACGTATAGTCCGCGCGTGTTGCCGCTCGACGGCGGTTTCGCGGGATTGTTCCAGCTCGACTTCGAGAACCGGCTGTTTCGGCGGAATTATCGGGATCCGGTTCTCGTTTCGTGCACCGACGGCGTGGGGACGAAGCTCAAGGTGGCTCAACTCGCGGGGCGGCACAACACGGTCGGCATCGATCTGGTGGCGATGAGCGTAAACGACGCGATTTGCTGCGGGGCGGAGCCGTTGTTTTTTCTCGACTACGTGGCGATGTCGCACGACGACCCGGCGCTGCTCGAACAGATCGTCGAGGGCATCACCGCCGGCTGTTTGCAAAGCGACTGCGCCTTGCTCGGCGGCGAAACGGCGATCATGCCCGACATTTACGCCCGCGGGGACTACGATCTGGCGGGATTCGTCGTCGGCGTGGTCGACAAGAAGGACTTGATCGACGGCCGCGCGATTTCGCCGGGCGACGTGGCAATTGGCGTGGCGTCGAGCGGGTTGCACTCGAATGGTTTTAGCCTCGTGCGGCGAGTGGTGTTCGATATCGCGGGTTTGTCGGCGGACGATCACGTCGAGGAGCTTGGGCAAACGGCCGGCGAGGCGTTGCTCGCGCCGACGCGGATTTACGCGGGGGCTGTGCGGTCGATTTTGCAGCATTACAAGGTGAAACACGTCGTTCACGGCATCGCGCACATCACCGGCGGCGGGTTGGCGGAAAACCTGGAACGTATCTTGCCGGCGGATGTGCAGGTGCGGCTGCGGCGCGATTCGTGGCCGATTCCGCCTGTTTTCTCGTGGATTCAGCGGCTAGGCGAGGTGGACGACGCGGAGATGGAGCGCGTGTTCAATATGGGCGTCGGACTGGTGCTGGTCGTCAGCTCGTTTTATGCGGAGAGTATTTCGTCGCGGTTGGCCGAGTTGGGATTGGAAAGCTGGATGATTGGCGAGGTTTTTTCCGGTGAAAGAGGGGTTTTCTGGTCGCCGGACTGAGAAAATCGATTTTCTTCGCGTCCAATTTCTGCCATCAATCACATGACGCTTAGGTCGAGCCAAGCTCCGCCGAGATGCGAAAAAGCCTGAAAAACGAGCGTTTATTCGCTGTCGCGACGCGTGTCCATTGCCGGCTCAGATAGTCGTATTCTCGGAAGATGGTTTTTTTCAAGAAAATCCGTTGCGGATGTTTGCAATTTCAAACTTGCCTGTGTAGACTACCTGTTACCCGCGGAATGATCCGCCCAAACTACCATCGTTTTGATGATGGAAGCTTGGTCGGTTTGAGCGTCCGCGATTACCTCGATCAAACCCTTTGAAAGAGCTGACGGAGTTTGGCCCATGACTCGAGTTTTTCAACGTGTGCTGCTTAGAGGCGTCGGGCTTGCTATTGCCGCCTTGGCTTCTTCCGCAATGCTGACGTCATCGACGGTCGCGCAGGAAAATGTATCGTTCGGCTTGCGATCGCCTTACAACGGCGTTCCGAATGCCGGCAGTAATCTCGTCTATTACAATCTGCCCGCAAGCGGCAGTATCTACGCGGGTCCGGTTAACTCATCGTTCGACCTAACGGCGATGGTCGACGGCAGTGGTACCGAAACCGCCTCGGCGTTTGGCTTGATCGCGACCGTGGACGGTGCTGGCGGCGTGGTGTTTAACCCGCCGGCGATTGTTGGCGATGCAAACAACCTGGGCGACGCATCGAATGGTTCTTTTCCCGTTAACAGCTCGTTCGACCTAAGATTCGCCAACACAGGCATTCAAGGCGGTGGCTTGCAGGAAATCGACGTCATCGCGCTTGAGGAAGTTGCCCTGCAGAACAACGCCGTGACGAACGGCGACGGCATCGCGTCGATTCCGGTTCAGATCGCTGGTGGTACGACGGGCACGTTTAACGTTGCATTCAACCTTTCGACGAACTTCACGGGCTTCGTCAAGACCGTGGCGCTCGACGACACGCAGTTTCTGACGAACCCGGGCGCGTTTCCGCACGTTGGCGGGACGATTGAGGTGCGGCGTTCGCGAAAGGGCGACCTCAATGGCGATCAGGCTATCAACTTCGCGGATATTGGCGGCTTCGTTGGGACGCTGAGCAGCGTCGCCAACTTCCAAGCACAGTTCCCCTGGCTACAGGCCTCGTATATCTCGGACATTAACGAGGACGGCCCGACCAATTTCGCCGACATCGGCGGATTCGTTGCTTTACTCGCGAATCCTCCGCCGTCGCCGGCGGCGGTTCCGGAGCCGGGTGCCCTTTCGCTTCTTGCCGCGGCCGCAATGACCGTGCTGGGTGGCGGCTATGTGGTGCGGCGGCGTAGACGGGGTGCATAGTTTATCAGAGCTTTGGTTTTTCGTTCAAATTCGTAATTCACACCTGTTGGTTATTAAGGAGTTGCTTCATGACGAGGATCTTGAGATTATCTGTTGTAGCGTTGGCAATCGCATTGATGTGCGGTTCGTCGTACGCTGGGGTTAGGGTTATTCTTTCTCCAGCCGGAGATGGCGCCGGCGGGGTTCCTGCGCTAGAGAATCTTGCGCCGGGGCAAGAAATCGACTTGGATGTCTGGGTCCAGTTCAGCGACGCCAATCAGTTCGTCAACGGCTACAGCATGGATCTATATGCTACCGACGACGGAGTGGTCGAGGCGGTAAGCAGCACAATCGTGAATTCTGGTTATGTGTTCCAGGCTCCGCCGAACCAATTCCCAACGGGGACGAGCCGTTGGCCGGCCGGCGGTTCGACAATCCTCGAACAACCGCAATTGAATACCAATGGCGCGTTGCTTTGGAATGGGGCTGCCGGCGTTGTCGATGGCCGTGGAATTGACCGCGTGTTGGGCATTTCGTCGGCCGCGGTTGGCAATCTCGACCCGTTGTACGATGCGGCCAATGGTGCCTTTTTGGTTCAAACCATGACGTTGCGCGTGTTGGACAATGCCGCAGGTCGGTCGACGGGGCTCGTCATGCACGTCGGCGGTCGGGCGATGGGCGTCGACAACGCCACGACGCCGCAAGAGATTTTCTTCGGAGCGGGTACGACGAGTGTTCGTAGCGATGCTCCGGGTGCCACCGACGGCACGGTTCATGCAATGTTGAGCGTAGAAGGCGGTGGCCGCACCGACCTCTTTGTGTTCGGTGGCGATCCGACTGGTGCGACTGACGTTCCGTTCCCTGGAAGCCGTCGTCCTACTGATGTTCCCGTTGGCGGTCCGGCCGGCAAGCTAAACATTGATAGCCAATTCCAAGTCGACTCGTTCTTTGACGTATTCTTCGATATCGAGATCGACCCGTCAGCGAATACCGATTTGGCGGGCGTCGTGGCGATGCTCGAAGGCCAAGGCTTGACGGTTATTCCTGGTGTCACGCTTGACACGCAGCCTGTGCCGACGGATTATGACTTCGGTTTGCGCGTTGCCGGCAGCCCTGGCGAGAACCTCGTCATGGACTTCGATTTCTCGGCTAACGGCCTGGAAGGCGTTTCCGTCAATAGCGTCGGTGTGCCGGAGCCGTCGTCGTTCGTTCTCGCAGCCCTGGGCTGCGTGGCTTTGATCGGCCTGCGTCGTCGTAAGAACGCGTAGTCGATTTAGCAAATAGTTATTAGCAATTCCGAAGGGCCGCCGGGCATTCCGGCGGCCCTTTTTCTTGCGCTGAGGGTGTGGTCCAATTGGAAGGGGATCAACGCGGGAACGATCCGCTTTTCGCTTGAATGGTCGCGAATGCAACACTCGCCGCCGTCGCCATGCGAGTTTCAGGGCTTTGGCCGCTGTGAAGCTATCGGTTCGGGGAGTCGTTTACGATGCACTCGACGTCGCCAGCCTTTGCCACGGCCGCCCGCGACCTGTTGTTTCCACCCGTCTGCTCGTTTTGCGGCGTATCGTGCGCGACTGCGGATTCGGCGCCGCTTTGCGGTTCGTGCCGCGAGCGACTTGGACGCGACGAGCGGCCGCGTTGCCCGCGATGTTGCGGTCTCGTGCCGGCGTTTGCGCCGGATTGCTCGCGTTGTGGCGATTGGCCGAGGCTCACATTCGCCGCGTCGGCTTGCATCGGGGCGTACGAGTACGAACTGCGCGAAGCTGTGCTGCGGTCCAAACGGGCCGCGGAGTATCCGTTGGCCGCGGCGCTGGCAAATCTTCTGGTGGAATCACTGGGCGAAACAATCGCGGCATGGCAGGTTGACCGCGTCGTGGCCATGCCGATGCACTGGATGCGGCGGTTCTTTCGCGGGGCGAATAGCCCGGAGCGACATTCGCTGCGGCTGGCCCGAGCGTTCGGTGTGCGCGAGTCCTCGCGAATCTTAGTTCGCCGCCGAAACACGCGGCCTCAAGCGAGCCTGCCGCCGAGCGCGCGACAGGCGAACGTCCGCGGAGCATTTCGCATACGCCGGTCGCGTTCGTTGCACAAGTCGCGAATCCTCTTGGTCGACGACGTAATGACAACTGGCGCGACGTGTCGCGAGGCCGCCGCGACGTTGCTGCGGGCCGGAGCAGCGGCGGTGTTCGTCGCGGTGCTGGCCCGAGCCGATTCCTGAAGCGACGTGGCGGCTACCGCGGCAGCGAGGAGTTCGCCGAAAATTGTCGCGAGCTTGTCAAGGAGCGACAATCCGCCAGAATGGCGTGTGGGATGAATGCACATAAGAAACAAGACGATTCAAACGGCGGGCCGGCACGCCCGTTTCGCCGAGCGGTGCTCAGCGGAATGGCCGTGGTGTTGCCACCGTTATTGACGATCGTCATCTTCGTGTGGATTTGGGGAACGCTGGACGCCTACGTGCTGAAGTACGTCGAAGCGGGCGTGCGGGCGATCATCGTTCGCCAATTCGAGGACGAAATCCGCACGTTCGACATTACCGGCCCGCTGCCGGATCGCACTGAGATCGACGGGCGTCCCTACCGGAAAGTGACCGACGGCGACTACGTGCCGGCCGAGATGTATCTGCGAGTGAAGGACTATCTGGCGGGCGAAGAAGTTCCGAAGTCGGCGCAGAAGGTCTTGGAACTGTACGTTCAGAGCCGATATCTTAAGCCGCAGGTCGTGATTCCGATCTTCGTGTGCGTGGTGATTCTGCTCACGTACTTGCTCGGCAAGCTGATGGCGGCTCGCATCGGCGGATTCGTATGGGGGCAGTTCGAGAGCGTCGTTCGCAGGTTGCCGATCGTGCGCAATGTCTATTCGTCGGTGAAGCAGGTGACCGACTTCATGCTCTCGAAGAGCGAACTGACGTTCAGCCGCGTCGTGGCCGTCGAGTATCCGCGGACGGGCATTTGGTCGATCGGCTTCGTCACGGGCGAAGGCATGATCGACGTGGCGTCCGCGGCCAGCGAGCCGGTGATGTCCGTGCTGCTGCCGACGTCACCGGTGCCGATGACGGGCTACGTGGTGATGTTTCCCAAGAGCGAGGTGTTCGACCTGAAATTGACGATCGAGGAGGCCTTGGAGTACCTCGTTAGCTGCGGCGTGGTGGTTGCCGAACATCAGTGGCAGTCGCCGGAAAACTTGGCGCGGCTGCGGGGCGAGGCGACGATTGACCCGCCTGCCGGTACGCAAACGCCGCCCGGAATTCCGCCGTCGCCGGGCGGTTCGTAAGACGCCGGCCCGTGTCGTCGCATTGCCGTTTGGCAACGGTGCTCAGGGGTGGCCGCTTTTGTTCGCCCATCGATCCCGTTCTCGTAATCAGACTTCGTATGGCCCGACCGACGACGATCAAACTCGGCACCCGCGCTAGTCCGCTTGCCCAATGGCAAGCCGATTGGGTTACATCGCGCTTGGAGTCGGCCAGCGTGGCCGTCGAGCGCGTGTTGATTACGACCTCTGGCGATCGCGACCAAGGCGGCACCATCGCAAATCTCGGCGTCGTCGGCGCGTTCACCAAAGAAATACAGCGGGCGCTTCTCGACGGCCGCATCGACGTCGCCGTACACAGCTTGAAGGATCTGCCGACGGAAGCAACGCCAGGGCTGACGTTGGCGGCAATACCGGAGCGCGGGCCGTGCGGCGACGTGTTGGTGACGCTCGATGGCCGCCCGCTTGTCGATCTGCCGCGCGGCGCGCGCGTCGGCACCGGCAGTTTGCGTCGCCGGGCGCATCTGTGGCACGTTCGGCCGGACTTGAAAATGGAAGACATCCGCGGGAACGTGGATACGCGGTTGCGTAAGCTCGGCGAGGGACAATACGATGCGCTGGTATTGGCCGAAGCTGGGGTCGCGCGGCTTGGGTTGGCCGAGAACATGACCTGGCGGATCGACCAGGACACGCTGCTGCCGGCGGTTGGGCAGGGTGCGTTGGGCGTCGAGGTGCGGACGGATGCGGTGGCGTCGGCGGATTCGGCATTCGCGGCGATTGCCGGGTTGGACGATCGTGCGACGCGTTGTTCGGTTCTCGCGGAACGGGCGCTGCTGGCCGCGCTTTGTGCTGGATGTTTGGCACCGGTTGGAGCGCTCGGCCGCATTGGCGAGGACGGTTCGCTTGCGCTTTCGGCAACCGTGCTTAGCGCCGACGGCAAACGCAAGCTGTCGGCGAAAGTTGTCGGCGAGGCAGACGAATTTCTGGCGGTCGGTCAGCGTGCCGCGAAACAGTTGATCGACCAAGGCGCGGAGGAACTCGTTCGCCAAGCGCGCGAAAGGACTTGAGTTTCTTTGCGTGGGCTGTGCCCACCGGAAGTGGCGCAGGGGTCGGACTTTGAACGCCGGCGGGCACAGCCCACGCTACTTTGGCCCCTTGGCGAATTCTTCGAGCCACGCGGCCATGATCGCGTCGCGGATCGTTGCGGCTTGCTTGCACTCGGCGAGCGTTTGGCCCCAGTAGAAGCCGATCCAACCGCTCGCGTTTTTGTCGGCGCGGTCGACGAACGTTCGCCAGTCTTTGGCCGAGCATTTGAGGGCGAATGTTTCTTCGACGACGACGGGCTTGCCGACCGCAAAGCCTTTGAGCGTTTCGAGTGCGTCGTCGAGCTTGCCGGTCTCGGGATAAAGATGGACGGCGATGAAGTCGACGTGTGGGGCGATGCGCTCTGGAACGAAGCCGGAGGTGAGGCCGGGGCGATCTAGGCTCCAGGGCACGAGGCCGACGGTGATCAGATGGTCGCGGTCGTGCTCGCGAATCGCGGCGACGAGCGTCTTGATCCATTCCGAGGCGACGTCGGGACGCTTTCGATCTGCCAGATCGAGCGCGATGAATTGCACGAAATGCTTTCCGGCGAAAGCGGGGCCGAGCCAATCTTCGCGCGGTTTGCCAGCCGGGACGACCGGCTCGTTCATCAGGTCGTAGCAGAAGATGGCCGGGCTATCGCGGCAGGTCTTGGCGACGGCGCGCCAGAAGTTCGCCTGGACTTGCCAGCGCGTTTTCTCGTCGAGCGCGTCGTACCACGACGGTACGTCGGCCTTGTGGTAGCAGCCGAGGCCTGTGATATCGAGGTATAGCTCCAATCGTTCGGCCAGCTTGAGCAGCTTGGCGAGCCGATCGAACGCCGCCCGATTCGGCTTGCCGTTTTGCTCAGCAGCGGCGTCGATGAACTTGCCGAACTGCAAATGGACGCGGACGACGTTTGCGCCGAGGTCGCGGATCTCGCCGAAATCCTGCTCGACTTTCGCCCACTCGTCCGCCCAATAATCTTCGATCAGTCGGCCGCGTTCGTCGTGGTCGTAGTTCACGCCCCAGGGCACGAACGGCTTGCCGGATTTCGCCAGCACGAAACCGCGTCCGTCCGCGGCGACACGAATCGGCTCCATCGCCGGTTCCGCAGCACGTCCCGCGTCCGTTTCGGCAGCAGCGGCGGGGCAGGTCGCCAGCAGCAGCGAGCCGACGAACAGAACGAGCATTCGGAGCGCGCGTGCGGCGGCGGCGGCGAAACGGTGTATCACGACAGTGCTCCAGCGGCGGCATCAAAACTCGCGCGGGCGGCGCGGCTTTTCGGTTGTAGCGCGATTGTAGCCGGATTCGTGGGAATATTCCGGCTGGATCGACGTTTTTTCGGCCCGTTCGCAAGAAAGCTAGCAACCGTGCCTGCGGCGCGGCGGAAAATACTGATAGTCGCGTCCGATTTCGTTCGGCATGATTCCGCGCCGGTTTCGGCGCGAGATCGCTTCGGCGCGACCGAATGGGCGAGTTGAATTCGGCATGTTGTGGACCGTCTCGGTACGCGGATTGTCGTCGCGGTGGCTCGCCTCACCTTGCGACTTCCAATGGAGGCAATCCGATGCCCAAGGGCGACGCCAATCGAGACGCGGCAAAAAAGAATGGCAAGAATGGCAAGACGACGAGCTATCTCGACAAGCAGCTCGACAAGGAATTAAAGATCGTCTACAAGCTGACGGCTACGGACCTGGAAGAGATCGCCGCCGTCATCGTTAAGAAACACAAATACGACCCGGCCGCCGCCGAGAAAGAACGCAAGCATTTTGCCGATCTATGCCAGCAGCTCGGCACGCAGACGACACTCTTCGTCACCAACGGGCACTTGTACTTTCGCGCCAATTATTGGGCCAAGGAATACCAAGCCGTTATCCACGCGCTGATGACCGCCAAGGCCAAGTTGGAATGGGCCACCGAGTGGGCGAAACTGGCGATCACGCTGGCGTTTTTCGCGATCGGCAACCTCGCCATTCAGGGCATCCGTGGCGTCATCGCGGCGCAGCGGGGCGTTCAGGTGTCTCGCCTGAGCCGGATCGTGTGGGGCAATCCGGCGTTCGCGGAAGAAGCGCAGTTGATCGGCCGGTTGTTTACGATCGGCGGCCAAGAGATCGCGGTGGCGTCGGAAGGCGCGCTCGTTAAGTATCTGCTCGTCAAGGGGCCGCTATCGCTCATCAGTATGCCGCTCGGTCAAATCGCTGCGCCGTGGGTGGCGGCCAAATGGTGCGGGTTCACGGCCAAGGAGATCGACGCCGGAGTGCTAAAGAGCCTCGACGCCAATCGCAAGGGGCTTACCGAGCCGGCGGCCACGCTGATTCAGATGAATGGCGAGGAACTCGTCAAGCAGGCCCATCACGTGGACGGTGCCTGCGAGAAAGCGATGGGCAAGAACCCCAAGATTCGCGAGCTGGAGGACAACCAGCGTCTGCAAATCAAGTCGACGGCGTGCATGGACTACTGGCTTGGCGTCAGCAAGCAGGTGTCGGCGAAGTACGCGACGGCTCGCTCGAAGATGATCGACCTGCAACGGCAATTGAAGTCGATGAAGAGCCGCATCTGGCACGAGAACTGGAAATACCGAATCGCGAAGAAGCAAAACGTGCAAGCGGCGGGCCGCTGATCGGATTGGTCGCGGCGTTTGCCGAGCCGTCAATCTTGCGTGCACGTCTCCGTTTCAACAGGGCGGGCTTTGGCGAGTTTGCTCGGCGAGTATACTGAGGTCTCTTCCACCCGTGGCGAGCAGAACCGCACGGGGAGTATGAGGCCAGTGACAGAGGGCCATCGGCCGAGATTCGGAGACCGCCGGCATGTTGCGTGCGATTTGCATTGTCTTGCTATTAAGTGCGCCGCTGCGATTCTTGGCGGCCGACGATGTGGTGCGTTCGGATCCGCGCGGCGACGTCGTTGAAGGTCGCCGGGGGATGGTCGTTTGCGTTTCCGCGCCGGCCAGCGACGTGGGGTTGGACGTGATGAAGCGCGGCGGCAATGCCGTCGATGCCGCCGTGGCGACGGCGTTCGCTTTGGCCGTCACCTGGCCCGAGGCGGGCAACATCGGCGGCGGCGGGTTCATGCTGGTGATGCCGGCCGGAAAGCGGCCAGAGTGCATCGAGTATCGCGAGACTGCGCCGGCCGCGGCGACGGTGCGGATGTTCGAGCCGAACGAGACGGTCCTCAGCCACCGCGCGGTGGGCACGCCGGGGACGGTTCGCGGGCTTGCGCTGGCCCATCGGCGACACGGAAAGTTAGCGTGGAAGGACGTCGTTGCGCCGGCGGTTCTTCTGGCCGGAGAGGGCTTTGTGCTGGACGCGGCGACGGCGGAATCGCTCAACGACGTGTTGCAGGACAAGGCGTCCGCGCCGTTTACGGAGTTGCGGCGCGTGTTTGGCAAGAACGACCAGAACGAAACGTGGCGAGCGGGCGACCGACTGAAGCAGCCGGAACTTGCCGCGACGCTGCGTCTGATTGCGGATGGCGGGGCGGATGGGTTCTACCGCGGTAAGATCGCCGAGCAAATCGTCGCCGAAATGCGACGCGGCGGAGGCGTGATCTCGCTCGATGATCTTGGGAGTTACGAAGCGAAAGTTCGCGAGCCGATCCACGGCACGTTTCGCGGCTACGACGTGTTTGGCCCGCCGCCGCCAAGTTCGGGCGGGATTTGCCTCGTCGAGATGCTTAACGTCCTCGAAACGTTCGATCTGCGAAGTGCCGGCCGCGACTCACCGCGGACCGCGCACCTGATGATCGAAGCCATGCGGCGTGCCTACCGAGATCGCGCGGCGCACTTGGGCGATAGCGATTTCGTCGAGATTCCGCCGCATTTGACGACGAAAGAGTATGCGACGAAGCTGGCGGCCGGCATCGACGCGAATCGCGCGACGAGCAGTGCGTCGCTGGCGGGCGACATCAAGCTCGCCGCCGAGAGCGAACACACGACGCACTTCTCGATCATCGACGCCGATGGTATGGCCGTGTCGAACACCTACACGCTGGAGCAGAGCTACGGCTCGCGCGTCGTGGTGCGTGGGGCTGGGTTTCTGCTCAACAACGAGATGGGCGACTTCAACTGGCGGCCTGGCCACACGGATCGACGCGGCCGTATCGGTACGAAGGCGAATCTGATCGCCCCTGGAAAACGCATGCTCAGTTCGCAAACGCCGACGATTGTCGCCCGCGGTGGGAAGCCAGTGCTCATCACCGGCAGCCCCGGCGGGCGGACGATTATCAACACGGTGTTGTGCGTCGTGGTCAATGTGTGCGAGTTCGAGATGGATGTGAAAGCCGCCGTCGATGCGCCGCGGTTACATCACGGCTGGTTTCCGGATCGCGTGCAGATTGAGGCCGATCGAGATTCGCAGAAGAAGATGGTTGAAGCGCTGCGAGCGATGGGGCACGACGTGCGAACGTCCAAGCGACAGGGCGATGCTCATTCGATTCTCGTACGCGACGGAGTGTATCGCGGGTATGCCGATCCGCGGATTGCCGGACGCGCGGCTGGGTTTTGACGTGCTGCGGCCGTTGGTGTTTTTCGGAATGTAACCGAGCTGGTAAGACGAGCGCATGAAGATCGACTGCATCGAGATGTTTCACGTTGTTTCGCCGGATGCGGATGAGTCACGCGACTCGCTGATTGCCAGGCTCGTGTCGGGCGACTCGTCCGGCTGGGGCGAAGCTGGCGTCGATGCCGTGCCGGTCGACTGCGAACAATGGGCGGCGGGCACGTTGGCGTTTCTCGAACACTGCCTGGCCCCGGAAATCGTAGGCCGGCTGGTCGACTCGGCCGATGCGCTAAGTGAGCGGATGAATCGGTTTCGCGGCCACGCGCTGGCCAAAGGGGCGGTCGACTGCGCGTGGCGCGACTTGGCGTCGCGTATCGAAGGCAAGCCGTTGTGGAGGGCGCTAGGCGGCAGCGAGCGGAACGTTGCATTTACGCAGCCGCTTGGCCAGAGAGCGTCGATCGACGAATTGCTCGCCGAGATATCCAGACTTGTCGAGCGCGGCGCGAGCGACATCACGCTCAAGCTTCGGCCGGGTTGGGGAATCGACGTCGTGCGGGCCGTGAGGGGAACGTTTGCGTCGCTGGGAATCCGCGTCGATTTCGATGGCACGGCGACGCTGGACCAGCGGGACATGCTGTTTCGGCTACAGGACTTTCACGTGACGGCGATCGAACAGCCGCTGGACGCGGACGATTTGGTCGGACACGCAATGTTGCAGGAATCGCTCGATACGCCGATTTGCCTCGACCAGAGCATCACTTCGGCGGCGCGGGCGCGAATGGCGCTCGACTTGGGAAGCTGTCGGCAGTTTCGCATGTCGCCAGACTATTGCGGCGGGCTGACCGCGGCGTTGGAAATCGTCGCCGCGTGCCGAGAGGCTGGTGCGACGTGCTTGGTTGGCTGCCGCACACGAGGCGTCGTTGGAAGTCGTCATGCGGCGGCGTTGGCGATGCTTGACGGTGCTGTCGCGGAGGTTGAA
>JAJDEG010000732.1 GCA_029259895.1 Planctomycetota bacterium | reverse complement strand
GAAGGCATCGGCACCTGCTACGACACGGCGACCGGCAAGGTCCATTGGACGCGGCGCATGGGCTCGCACTACAGCGGCTCACTCGTCACCGCCGCCGGCCTCGTCTACTTCACCGACGATAACGGCGTCACCAAAGTCGTCCGCCCCGGCGAAAAGTATGAACAGGTCGCCGAGAACCGCCTCGGCGAGCGCACGTTCGCCTCACCGGCAATCAGCGAAGGTGCGATCATTTTCCGCACTGAGGGGCACTTGGTTTGCGTCAAGGAATAGGCCGTCAATCGCTGGTCGTCCGCTCATCCCGTTGGGTCGCGGCAAAGTTTAGCGCTTTTCCGCGCGCTAGCGCTAACCATGCTAGCACGAATGGCCGATAAATTAGGAAGCGGACGTTGGATAGGAAATCGGCGTCCCTTAGGCAAATCGGTTCGGCGGCATGGGGTGCTTGCCGAGTCGACGCGCCGCTGGTACTTCCGGATCGGCCCGGAACAGGAAGGTTCGCACGCTTTCGTGGCGGCGGGGAAGGCGGGGCGTCGCTTCCCTCGCGGTAACTAGGGTGCCAATCCCCGTCCGTCGACTTCCCAATGGCGGCGAATCGTCCTGTTCCGGCCGAATCCGGTTTTCTTGCCACCGCGCGGCGATTGCCGGGAATCACGCTTCCCATCTCGCCCAACCGGATTTCTTTCGCGCCAAACCGTTGCTTTTCCACCCGCGCCAAGCACACAATTAGGTTGGCGGCGGAGCGTGCGCCCGATGTGCGTCCTTGCCGCGCCTGCTCGAAATCTCAAACGGAGTGCCCCCTCGTGGACGAAGTGCGCGAGCAATCCGACGCCGCATTGATGCGCTGCGCTCAAGATGGCCGCCAAGACGCCTTTGCCGAAATCGCCCGGCGGTATCAAACCGCGCTGGTTCGCGTCGCCCGTAGTCGTCTCGGCCGCGAGGATTGGGCGGAAGAGGCCGCGCAAGAAACGCTGATGGCCGCGCTGCGCTCGCGCCACACCTACGACGCCAGCCGCGGCTTTCGCACGTGGCTGTGGACGATCCTGCTCAATCAATGCACGGCCGTCCGCCGACGCCAAACCCGTGCCGGCCGCGTCGCCAACTGGACTGACCGTACCGAAAGCAGCGACGACCCCGCGCCAATCGACCACCACGCGCTCGACCCGGCCGCCACGCCGCTGGCCGCTTTGCTCACGAAAGAACGCGCCGAAATGCTCGACCGCTTGCTCGCCCAACTCAGCGAGCCGCAAGCCGACGCCCTCCGCCTGCGTTTTTTCGCCGCGCTCAAGTTTCAAGAAATCGCCGACGCCATGGACTGCGCGCTCCTCACGGCCAAGAACCGCGTCAAAGCCGGCCTCCTCAAGCTATCGGAAATGCTGACCGAACCGTCCGCCAGTGAACCGAGTGTCAACGAACTGAGGTCGAATCGCTCATCCCCCGAATCCTGAATCCTGAATCCCGAATCCTGATTCCTGAATCCCGACCCCCGACTCACATGAATTGCGACCAGGTATTCGACATCCTCACGCGCGGCCCGTTTCCCTCCGGCGCTGCGAGCGATCAACCCGTCCAGCGCCACCTCGGCGCGTGCCCGGAGTGTCGGCAGTTGGCCGAAGCGCGTCGGCCG
The DNA here is from genome assembly GCA_029259895.1 of Planctomycetota bacterium. Classification (GTDB taxonomy): domain Bacteria; phylum Planctomycetota; class Planctomycetia; order Pirellulales; family PLA5; genus PLA5. Next base: position 6,436 of record JAJDEG010000732.1, on the reverse strand, counting down.
GCCCTCGACTTGATCCACGAATCGGTTCCGCCGGAGGAAAGCTGGGGGCTGCCCGGCTATTGGGACGACGTACCGCCCGGCGCGCACAGCGGCGCACAAAGCCACACACAGCCGGTGACGGTCAAGCAGCGTCCGCAGTTGGCGGTTCGCCGCATGCGCTTCACCACCGAAGCCCGCCGCCGTCGCACGCCCTTTGGCGATCGCTGGCGGTTCGTGGCCGTTGCAGCTCTCGCCGGCGCGCTCGCCGCGATGGCGGTTCTCGGCGTCGAGCGGGCCGTCGCCCCCGACGGCGGATTGGTTCCCAATTCGTCGACCGCCGCCGCCGCACTCATGCCGATCGCTTGGCCGCCCAAGATCGACGGAACCGAACACGACGCGCTCGCTGCCGCCAGCACGGTCACCCACGCCGCCACGAATGTCGCCGCCGCCGACCATCTCGCCCGCGATCTGCAATCGTGCGGCCGCTGCCACGCACCCGGCAGCGAGCATTGGGCACTCCGCCCGGCGACCAACGCCATCGCCGCGACCTGCTTCGAGTGCCACGAGTTCGAGTCACCCAACTGACCGACGAGCGATACCAACGCAACAACAACAAAGCCCCGGCCAACTCCGCAGGCAATGCGAAGTCCGCCGGGGCATTTTGCATGTAATGCTCGAATCGATCGCCGCACCGCTTGCGCGCCGCGGCAAGCATCGTCGGTCCGTACACGTTACTGCGATCCTCTCTGCTCGATGAGTTCGCGGGCGCGATCGAGTTCAACCTCTTTGGCCTTCAACTCGTTGCGCAGGGCTTCGACGTGGGCTTGCAAGTCCGCGCGCAACTTCGCGTATTCCAACGCTCGAATCAGCCCGTGCCGCAATTCTTCCGCAGCCCGATGGGCCGCCTCGCGCCCCTGGTCCGCATCGCGCCGATCACCCTCCGGTCGGTCGGGCCTGTCGCGATCCCCCTCGCGCCGCTCTCCATCGGGTCGCGGACGATCTCCCTCGCGCCGATCTCCGTCTCGCCGCTCACCTTCGGGACGGTCCGGACGGTCACGTTCCGGCCTGGGCCGATCCGGTTGCGGACGTTCCGGACGGGGTCGGTCGCCTTCCGGCCGATCCGGTCGAGGTCGATCTCCGCCCTCGCGGCGGCGATTCCTCTCCTCATGCTCGCGGGCGAGACGCTCCGCCAAGTCGTGCATGCCGGCCGCACGCAAATGCTCGATGGCGGCTCGCAAGTGCTCCAATTGCTCGCGGCCCGGACCGTCCGGTCGATCGCCATCCGGTCGATCCCCGCGCGGCCGGTCGCGCTCTGGTCGGTCGGGCTCGCGCCGATCGCGGTCACCGCCGGCCAACTCGCGAAGTTCGTGCATCAGCCGCTCGGCCTCGCCGGCCAATTCGCGCCGCGCGTCGGGCTGCCGATCTCCCAACTCACGGATGCGATTACGGATCTCGCGGATGCGATTCTCGACTTCCTGCGCCTCGCGCCGCCGCGCTTCGTTGCGTTCGGCACCCTCTCGGTCGGGCTCCCGTCGTTCGCGATCGCCGCCGGCCAACTCGCGAAGTTCGTGCATCAATCGCTCGGCTTCGTGGGCCAACTCACGCCGCTCGTCCGATTCCCGATCGCCAAGCTCGGCCAACCGTCCGCGAATGCGGCGGATGCGATTCTCGATTTCCTGCGCTTCGCGGCGACGCGCTTCATTGCGCTCGGCCCCTTCGCGTTCGCGATGCTCACCCTCACGATGTTCACCGTCACGGTGCTCTCGTTCCTCGCCTTCTCCCCGTTCGCGCCGATCAGCCCGCTCACGTTCTTCGCCGTCTCGTCGCCTCTCTCCGCCTGCCTCTCGATCGTCACCGTCTCGATCACCTCGTCCGCGCTCGCGCCCCTCGTGCTCGCCTTCTTTTTCGCCCTCTTCCTCGTCATCGTCGGCGAAAGCAACCAGCACGGAATTCGCATCCGCTTCCGCCACGCCGTTCGTCGCATCGTCGGCCGTCGCCGGCCCGCTGGCCAACATCGCCAGCGCGACGCCGCACAGCGACTGTCGCCAGGTTTGTGCAAACGTTCTCATCTCGGATTCTCCTTGGGTCGAGGAAAGTTGGGTGCGTCCCCAATTAGCAACGCATAAAACGAAAACAACCGCCGCGACGCCGCACGCGCCGCGAATCGCCAGCAGCCGGCCACGTGAAACCGGCCGCCACGGCTCGTCGCACTCCACCAACAGTCGCTCCACGCGACGTGCCAGCGACGAACGAAAATCTCCATCCGCGCCAAAAACTGCGCCAACGCGCCGCCGGGCCATCCGCTTGCCCAATACGACCAACGCCTCGGCAAGCTGCTCCGCGCCCGAGGGCAACGCCCGACTCGCTTCGTCGGCCGCCGCTTCGCTCGCTTCGATCAGCCGCCGCCGCATTAGCCACGCCGCCGGATGCCACCACAACGCCGCCGCCAACCCATCGGCCAGCAACCGCCACAGTGGATCGCCGGCGGCCAGATGCGCAAGCTCGTGCGCCAACACGGCTCGCCGCTGCGGCCGCGTAAATCGCCGCTCGAAATCGCTCGGCAATCCAATCGTCGGCCGCCACACGCCAAACGCGATCGGCGAAGCACCAGCCGGCAAGGCCACCAACCGCACCGCTCCGGAAAAGCCCCACACCCCGGCCAACTCCCGCACGTCCGACGACGTATCCGTGTCGTCGCGCTCAAGGTGATCCACATACGGCGGCAATCGTCCGGCCAATGCACGCATCGCCCGGCCCGCCAGCATCAACCGCGCCAAAAACCACAGTCCGCCGGCCAACCAAACCGCGGCCAGCGTGACCGGCAGCCAACGCGGCCACGCCGCAACCGCGCCACGCTCCGACTCGGCTGGAATCGCGGCACGCGTCGCGTCACTTGTCGCGAGAATCGGCTCGGCGATTTCCGATTCTGATTCCGACGCCGATTCTGCCCGCGTCGCAATCCACGCATCGGCGAGGGCATCCCAATCGTCGTCGGAAAGTACAAATTCGGTGTCGTTGACCGTCGGCGACGTCATTGGCGACGTCTTTGGCGACGGCACTTCGGCCGATCGATTGAATTCACCGTGATGCGATTCGGCCTGCGTCGCCGGCAGACTCTGTCGCGCGGTTACCGATTCAACAACCGTCAACGACGCCGCGCCGACGCCGCTTAGCTCGAGCAAAACGAATCCTAGCGTCGCGACCACGGCAACTTGCCACGCGGTCCGCCGCACGATCGTCGCGGCAGAGGCGGCGCTCACGGCCATCGCACCCAACGCCACGACTAGCGCCGCCAGTGCTATCGTCAACGCTCCGCCGGAAACGGCCGTCGCCAAATCGTGCCAAAGGTTGTTCGCCATGTTGCACCCGCCGTCTTGGAACTGCCGTCTTGCAACCACCGCCATGGACTGGGACAGGTCCTTAACGTCGCTTCGCCCGACCGCGCTTATGCTCGCGTATCAACCGCTCCACCTCGGCCAGTTCCGCCGCGCTGACGTCGCGTTCTTCGAGCAAATGGCTGACCGTGCTGGCCAGACTCCCCTCGAACAATCGCTCGACGAGATCGCCCGCCATGCCGCGCGTCACGTCGCGCTCGCTCACCAGCGGCCGATAGACGAACCGCCGCCCCTGGCCGTCGCCGCTAGGCGCGTCGTGCGCGACCAGCCGGCGGTCTTCCATCTTCCGCAGCATCGTGGCGACCGTAGTATAAGCCAACGGCTCACCGACAAGCTGCTCGTGAACGTCCACCACGGTCGCCGACCCCAGCCGCCACAAGACCTTCATGATCTCAAGCTGCAAGTCGCCCAGCCGGTAAGTTCGATCGTCGCTCGCCATGTTCGTCGCTCGTAGATTTCGCTTCGCCGCCAGACGTGGGCCGCCAAATCGTGGACTGCCCGCCACGCAAATTCGATTACCGCGGTAATACTACCACGGTAGTTTTGCTACGTCAACCGTTCCTAAGGACTTAAGTTAACGGTTCGCGATTCTGTAGGGTGGGTCGAACGGAGCCCACCATGCGACGCGGCACAACCCGGTGGACCTCACTCCTTTCGACCCGCCCTACGCAATTCCGTCGCGAATTACGGAACTTGAATCGGGGCAATTCGTAAGTCGAAGTTTTTCGCCGTGCTCGCACGGGGCGTTACTAGCGAAAGTCGCGCGAGTGAACCCGCAATTCGCCGAGCCGTCGCGGCAGATCTTCCAGCCGATCGACGACTACGTGGATCACGCCCGAGCGGCTTTCCAACCGCCCCCGAGCGACAATCGCCGCCGAGCGATGGGCGACCGCGTGAAACCGTTGCCACACGCCTGGATGCACCACGAGGTTGGCCGTGCCGGTTTCGTCTTCGAGCGTGACGAACGTGATTCCCTTGGCCGTCGCCGGACGCTGCCGCAGCAGCACCAGCCCGGCGACGCGGACCCGCGGCTGCCCGTTGGGCACGTCGGCCAGCGCGGCGGCCGGCAACACGTCCAGCGCGTCGAGCTCGCGGCGATAAAACGACAGCGGATGCGCCCGCAGCGACAGCCCGGCGGTGGAATAGTCGGCCATCACCTGCTCTTCGTCGGTCAAGCGCGGCAGCCCGGCAGGCGACGTCTCGGCATCATCTCGATCCCTTGTGTCACCGGCACCGTTCGCATCGAACAACGGCAGCGGGCGCAACTTCTTCTCCTTCCCCAGCGCCAACCACAGCGCCGCGCGGCGCTCGATCCCCAACGAGCGAAACGCATCGGCTTCGGCCAATCGCCTTAGTGCCGCCTGACCCAATCCAGTCCGCCGCACAAAATCGTCGAACGAACGAAACGCTCCCGCCGCCCGCGCAGAAACCACGGCATCGGCCACCACTCGCGGCAAACCCACGATCAACCGCAACCCCAACCGCAACGCCGACGCGCGCACAACGTCGTTCGCTTTAACCACAGAGGACACGGAGGACACCGAGTGAGATGTTGGGAATGTGTTGGTTGCATCCACAATCGTCGACGACATTGTTGATTGGTGCTGTGGCGCTTCACCGGATAATTGCGATACATGCCTTTCATCCACACGCGATACTGAATCAAATCCCGTCCTATTCAACGCCGCACCTAACTCCACCCTGCTCTCTTCCTCTGTGCCCTCCGTGTCCTCTGTGGTTAACAAATCAGCACAGCCATCGCGCGCGGGCTCAAGCGTACAATCCCAAGCACTCGCGTTCACATCCGCCGGCCGCACCTCGACGCCGTGTTCCGCCGCGTTGCGAATCAATTGTGCCGGCGCATAAAAACCCATCGGCTGGCTGTTGACCAGCGACGCCGCGAACGCCGCGGGGTAGTAGTGCTTCAGCCACGCCGAAACGTAAACCAACAGCGCGAAGCTGGCCGCGTGCGATTCCGGAAAGCCGTACTCGCCGAAACCTTGAATCTGCTTGAACACGCGCTCGGCAAACTCCGGCGCAAGGCCGCGCTCCGTCATGCCACTGAGCAGCTTTTCGCGAAACCGCTCGATCACGCCAGTCCGCCGCCACGCGCCCATCGCGCGGCGAAGCTGATCGGCCTCGCCCGGCGTGAACCCGGCAGCGACCACGGCCAGCCGCATCGCCTGCTCCTGAAACAGCGGCACGCCGAGCGTTTTTTCGAGCACTTCGCGAATCGCCTCGCTGGGATACTCGACCTCCTCCTCGCCGTTGCGGCGGCGGAGGTACGGATGGACCATGTCGCCTTGAATCGGCCCCGGCCGCACGATCGCCACTTCGATGACCAGATCGTAAAAGCATCGCGGCCGCAGGCGCGGCAACATGCTCATTTGCGCCCGGCTTTCGATCTGGAACACGCCCATCGTGTCGGCGCGGCCGATCATGTCGTACACCGCCGGGTCTTCGGCCGGCACCGTGGCCAGCGACAATTCGCGGCCCGTCGACGTGCGAACCAGATCGAAGCATTTGCGAATCGCCGTCAACATGCCCAGCGCCAGCACGTCGACCTTAAGAATGCCCAACTCGTCGAGATCGTCCTTGTTCCATTCGATGACGGTCCGATTCGCCATCGCGGCATTCTCGATCGGCGCCAACTCGCACAACGGCCCGCGCGTCATCACCATCCCGCCCACGTGCTGCGACAAGTGCCGCGGAAAGGAGAGCAGTTCCATCGTCAAACGAATCAACTGCCGCACGTCGGCAGCGGCTTGCGCGGAATTGAGTTGGTTGTTTTTTAACGCAGAGGACGCGGAGGATTGCGCAGAGGACGCAGAGGCGTCGTTGATCGCAGCCGAACGATTATCCACAGATGTCGCAGATGGGCGCAGATGGGAATGCGTTGATGCGTCGTCATATGTTTCTTCGCTGGCATTATTCGTAGGGTGGGTCGAGCGGGGCGAGGCCCACCCGGCCGTGCGAAAGTGGTGCGGGGGGGCTCGCTCCCCACGATCTGTCTCCCCACGACCCCCCCAACACCACACAACAACTTCAACAACCCCCCCCCA
>JAJDEG010000731.1 GCA_029259895.1 Planctomycetota bacterium | reverse complement strand
GGGTAGTGAAGGTACGACCGCATAGGCGGAGTCCGCGACCGGCGTGGCGAATCGACAGTCTCGTGGAATTGCGGTTCAGGTGACTTTGCTAGGTGACGGTCTGGCCGGCTACAATGGAAGGTGAATGAGCGATGTCACCCGCATCCTGTCGCAGATCGAATCCGGCGATCCGTCGGCGGCCGAGCAATTGTTGCCGCTGGTTTACGACGAACTACGCAAGTTAGCGGCGGCGAGGCTGGCGCAGGAGAGGCCGGGGCAGACGTTGCAGGCGACGGCACTGGTGCATGACGCCTATCTGAGATTGGTCGACGTCGACAAGGCGCAGCACTGGAATGGCCGCGGACACTTCTTTGCCGCCGCGGCCGAGGCAATGCGGCGGATTCTGGTCGATCAGGCCCGGCGGCGGAACGCGGCCAAGCGCGGCGGCGGCGCACGGCGCGAGGAGTTGCATGAATCGGCGATCGTGGCCGGACGTCCGGCGGACGAATTGCTTGCCGTAAACGATCTGTTGGATCGCCTCGCCGAGATCGACCCGACGGCTGCCAATCTCGTCAAATTGCGGTTTTTCGTCGGCCTGAGCATGGGCGATGTCGCCAAAGCAATGGGGATCTCCGTTCGCTCGGCCCACGATATTTGGGTATACGCCCGCGCTTGGCTGCACCAGAAAATCGACGCCGATTGAGCAATTTCGGCCGATCGACCAGATTTCTTGCCGAGTTGGCGTGTGGATTACGCACTGTGTTTAGACCCAAATGCGAAATGGTTGCGCCATGACCGAACGAGAAATCTTCACCGCCGCTCTGACTAAGGCGGATCCCGCCGCACGAGCCGCCTTTCTAGACGGAGCATGCGCGGGCGACGCCGCGTTGCGGCGGCGCGTCGATTCGTTGCTGGCCGAGAACGAGCAACTCGGCAGCTTCATGGAGGGGCCGTCGCTCACGCACGCGTCTGACGCACCAGCGCTCGAATGCCCCGGCACACAGATCGGCCCCTACAAGCTGTTGCAGCAAATCGGCGAGGGCGGCATGGGCACGGTGTTCATGGCCGAACAGACGCGACCCATCCAGCGCAAGGTTGCGATCAAGGTGATCAAGGCCGGCATGGACAGCCGTCAGGTGATCGCCCGGTTCGAGGCCGAGCGGCAGGCGTTGGCGATGATGGAGCACCTTAACATCGCGAAAGTGCTGGATGCGGGAACGACCGAGAATGGCCGGCCGTACTTCGTCATGGAGTTGGTCAAGGGCCTGCCGATCACGGAGTACTGCGATGCGCACCATCTGTCCGTCGCCCAGCGTCTGGAGCTAATGATCGCCGTTTGCCAAGCGGTTCAGCACGCCCATCAAAAAGGCATAATCCACCGCGACATCAAGCCCTCGAACGTTCTCGTCGCCGAATACGACGGCCAGCCGGTGCCGAAGATCATCGACTTCGGCGTGGTCAAGGCCATCGCCCAGCCGCTCACCGAAGCGACCGTGTTCACGCAGTTCGGCCAGATCGTCGGAACGTTCGAGTACATGAGCCCCGAGCAAGCCCGGTTCAATCAACTCGACGTCGACACGCGGAGCGACATCTACTCCTTGGGCGTGCTGATGTACGAATTGCTCGCGGGGAATACACCGCTCGAAAAGGAACGGTTGCGATCGGCCGCATTCGACGAAATACTGCGAATCATCAGTGAGGAGGAACCGCCACGGCCGAGTGCTCGCCTCAGTTCCAGCCAATCGCTGCCGTCGATCGCCGCCAACCGCAGTCTCGATCCGAAACAACTCACCGGCCTCGTCAGTGGAGAGTTGGACTGGATCGTGATGAAGTGCCTCGAAAAGGAGCGCGACAAACGCTACGGCACCGCCGAACAAGTCGCCGATGAGTTTCGGCGGTTTCTTTCCGGCGAACCGATTCACGCCCGGGCGATTACGGCGCGCCAGCGAATGTGGCGCTGGTATCGACGAAACGTCACGCTCGTGGCCGGCGCGTTTACCGTGTTTACGTTCTCGGTCATCGGCGTCACGCATCTCGCGTTGTTCGCCATCGTTCAGTTTCTGATTCGCCGTCCCGACGCAAGTGAAGTGTTATACGGCCTCGGACCAACTGCGTTCACCATCGCGATTTGCCTCTTGGTTGTCGAAAGCGGAGTCGCAACGTATCGCGGCAAGCGTCGAGGACTATTGACGTCCCTGATTGTCTTTTCGTTGTTCAGCCTCGGTGAGTGCTGGACGCTCTACTGGGCGATCGAAATCTGCCGTGCGATCAGCGACGTTCCGATCTACTCTTTTCAAGCCGTTATTCCAAACACGATCGACGCGCGAAATGTATTCGTGCGCAATTGCGTCATCGGATACGTGTTGGTGGGCATGACCTGGGCTCTCGTCGGGCTTGGCCTTCACATTCATGCACTGTGTCGTCCAGCGACCGGAGGCATTCGTAACAGCAAGACGTAAACCTCATTTTCGCAAAAAAGTTAGCAGTCGAAACAAGCGGCCGGTGAGTCCCAACCGCAAAGAAGGCAGCTCACCGGCCCGACGCCGCTTCAGACGCTCGGTTTGCGCGCTCACGGCGATGTTTGTTTGATTTCACGCAAACCACACAAACAACTCCAGCTATCCAAAGGACGCATCATGAACGCGACCATGCTCCGCGCAACGGCCATCGTGATTGGCCTCGTACTCGTGCTTTTTAACACGACGCGCCACGCCGAACGGCCGGTCACAACAGACGTGACCGTGGCCTATTCCGGCTTCACGAACATTATCGATCTTGCATTCGACCCGCAGGACGACGCAGCCCTCTTTGAAGCTATTCGTGCGGGGGACGCCGCCGCCGTCCGGGAATTGCTGAAAGGCGACGTGGATCTGAACGCGCGAAATGACATCGGCGACACGCCGCTCATGGCGGCTGCATTGTATGCCGGTGCCGACGTGCTGAAACTTGTGCTCAATGCCGGCACTGACGTAAACGCGACCAACGAGGCCGGCGCTACGGCGCTCATTCGCGCTGCCACGTCCGAAGAAAAGGCCCGGTTGCTCGTGGCGGGCGGCGCCAACGTCAATGCCGGATCCCAACTCGGCAACGCCGCGCTAATCCTTGCCGCACGCAAGGCCGGAAACAGCGGCACCGTGAAACTTCTGCTCGACCACGGCGCAGACGTCAACGCAACGAACCTGTACGGCGCGACGGCGCTGATGGCGGCGACAGCGGCCGAAGACGAGAGCTCTGTTCGCCTACTACTCGACCACGGCGCGGACGTAAATGCGAGGCCGAATATGAATACTGACGGCTTCATTTGGGGCGGGGGCCGCACCGCGCTCATGTGGGCCGCGTTTCTCGGCAATGAGCCCTTGGTTAAGACTTTGCTCGAGCGGGGAGCAAACGTCGGCCAGTTCACGGTGGTAGGCGGCGCGCTCGAGCAGGCGGCGTGGGGAGGACACACCGGCGTCGCACGGTTGCTGCTGGCTGCTGGCGCGGAGGTTGATCGACGTGATCTCATCGCCAACTACACACCGTTGCATTGGGCAGCATCATCGGAGTATGCCTCGGCGGCACTCACCGAACTATTGCTTGCCCATGGCGCGGACGCGAATGCCGAAGGCGGACAGCCGGTCGATAATTTTCTCGGCGTGATACAAACTCCGCTGTCGCTTGCGCGCAAACGCGGCGACACGCCAATCGTGCGAACGCTGCTCAAAGCGGGTGCCAAGAACCTGCCGGAACGGCTCAAAAGTGGAGAATCCGTAGCGGAAAAAACCGACGTTTCCAAAGCCAAGAACGTGGCCGAGGCCATTCAACGGGCGCTGCCTCCCCTGACGAAGACGGCGGAGGAATCCGTCGCCACATTTGTTCGGCACGTCAGCAAACAGGATTGCGTATCCTGTCACCAGCAACAACTTCCGCTGACGGCGATTAGCCTCGCGCAATCGCGGCGCCTTGCCACGGACCGCGACGCGGCGGCCCATCAACTCACGTTGCTAAAGAAAATGATTTCTTCCCCAGAAAATGGTCTGCAAATCGTGTTCGATCCGGAACCGGCCATTTTTGCTGGGTACACGTCGCTGCCCTTTAGCCTACAACATGAGCCGACGTCAACGGCGACGGACGGGTTGGTCCACTTGCTCGCCACGATTCAACACACCGACGGCCGCTGGAGTTGGAACATTCCGCGTCCTCCCATCCAAGCGAGTGACATTACCGCAACGGCGCTGGCCGTACATGCGATCAAGTCATTTGGCATTCCGGGGCGTCGGCAAGAATTGGACTCTCGCGTGCAACGCGCTCGTGCTTGGCTGACGAACGCCCACGCGGAGACAAACGAACAACGCACACACCAAATCCTGGGCCTGACGTGGGCGGGTGAGGAATCCGGCGCGGTGAAGAAACTTGCCGAGGCGTTGATGCGCGAGCAGCGCGACGACGGTGGCTGGGGCCAACTGGCCGGATTGGACAGCGACGCGTACGGCACCGGCCAGTCCCTGTACGCCTTGATGGAAGGGGCGAGGACTCCGCCGGACAATCTTGCGGTGCGCCGCGGCATTGACTATCTACTTCGCACGCAACTCGCCGATGGCACTTGGCGAGTACGCACTCGCACGCATCCCTTCCAACCGCCGATGGACAGCGGCTTCCCTCACGGCAAGGACGGCTGGATATCGAGCGCTGGTGCAAGTTGGGCGGTGATGGCACTGGCCACGTCGCTGGATCCATCGCAGACACCGCCGACCGCCCCGGCGATTGCCAAGGCTGATCCCACTGATTCGCCGGTTGCCGCCACGGCCGACAATGTAACCGAGCCCGTCGAATTCGTTCGCGACATCCAGCCCTTGCTGGAGCGGTCTTGCGTGGCGTGCCACGGCGGCAAACGGCCAAAGGGCGGGTTCGCGATGAGCAATCGCGTTTCGCTGCTCAAAGGTGGCAATCGCGGCGAGCCCGTAGTCATTTCTGGCAAGCCCGACGCCAGCCCGTTGATCCGCTACGTACAAGACCGGGTGGAGGATCTCGAAATGCCGCCCTTGGAGAAGCGTGGGAAATTTCCCGCACTGACCAAGGACGAGGTTGCAAAACTAAAGGGATGGATAGCTGCTGGCGCGGTCTGGCCAGAGGAGTCAACTCTCCGTCCGTCTGGGAAATGATCTCGTGGAGAGGGACGCCGTACTGCGGATCTTGACCGGGTCATACTCGCCATCGTGTAGCTAACAATCTACGCTAAACCGTCGCCGCCACAGAGTTTGAAAGTTACGCGCCATTTATCGCTTGCACCTTTCGCTCCGGCTCACATCGGCAACTTGGATCGTAAAGCCGGATGGCCATAACCTTGAACCGCGAATTGACGAGCATCCGCCGATTGCGACGTCGGGCGATCGGATTCGTCATCGGCGCGGGCCGTTTGCTACGTCCCCGCCAACAAGGCCGGGGCGGAACTGTTGTTCGACGTGATCGCCACGGCGTACGAACGCTACAGCCTGATTGTCACGACCAACCTGCCGTTCGAGAATTGGACCGAGGTGCTCGGCAGCGAACGATTAACCGGGGCGGCTTTGGATCGCCTCACGCACCGCTGCCACATCCTCGAAACCAAAGGCGAAAGCTACCGCCTGCAAGACGCTAAGCGTCGCCGACGCCCGTCAACAGCTAAAGCCGAAATTCCAACTCAGCGGCGGAGCCGCGTCCGGGCTGCGGCTAGGGTAAGTGCGGCGCAGAGCAGCAGAGCCGTGCTGGCGGGTTCGGGAACGTTGTCGGTCGCGCCGGCCACGAAGACTCCGCTCGTGAAGCCGTCGTAAGCAAAGAAGCTGCGGAGTTCCGCGCCGGACAGTCCGCTAAAGGCTTTGACGTGCCCGCCGATTCCGCCGGGGCCTGCGCCGGTGATGATGTCGGCGATTCCGTCGCCATCGACATCGCCCGTGGCGACGCGGACGCCTCCGCTGAATCCGGTCGGATAGGCAAAGTATGACAACGACAGCAAGCCGCTTTGCCCGTCAAACACCTTGACGTGCCCGCCAGGCGCGCCGGAGCCAGCACCTGTGATGACGTCTGCATAGCCATCGCCGTTTATGTCGCCAGCGGCGACGTACACACCTCCGGTAAAACCGTCAAACGAAAGAAAGCTGCGTAGCTCAGCGCTGGTCGTTCCGTCGAAGACTTTGACATGGCCGCCAACACCGCCCGGACCTGCACCGGTAATGATGTCGGCGAAACCGTCGCCGTTCACATCGCCAGCGGCAACGCGCACGCCGCCTGAAATCGCAGCGGGATAGGCCAGGAAGGAACTGGACAGTGCGTTTGTCTGGCCGTCAAACACTTTGACGTGTCCGCCCGGTGCGCCGTCGTCCGCGCCCGTGACAATCTCAGAGAAACCATCGCCGTCGACATCGCCTGCGGCGACAAACACGCCGCCGGTAAAACCGTCATAGGAAAAGAAGCTGCGTAGCTCAGCGCCGGTCTTGCCGTCGAAGACTTTGACATGGCCGCCAACACCGCCCGGACCTGCACCGGTAATGATGTCGGCGAAACCGTCGCCGTTCACATCGCCAGCAGCAACGCGCACGCCGCCTGAAATCGCAGCGGGATAGGCCAGGAAGGAACTGGACAGTGCGTTTGTCTGGCCGTCAAACACTTTGACGTGTCCGCCCGGTGCGCCGTCGTCCGCGCCCGTGATAATGTCGGCGGCGGCGCGCGAAGTGAGGATCGCGAGCGCGATAATTGCAGTGGTCCAGAAGCGCATTAGCTTCTCCTTGGCGTAATACGTTCGTCAGCCGGCGAAGCCGACATTTCCCATATCGGTTGCGCCGGGAGACGCTCCGAGCTTGTAGTTCGTTTCAGTTTAACATCGCGTCCCGCTCGGGCTCGGCCGAAAACCAATAAATGGGCGTTGAGTCCTCATATCACGGCCGTCGCCCGCCCAGACGTCAGCGAATGGTGCCGCCTACGGTGCCAACCTTCTCGAAAAGGTGCCCACATTGGTGCCATCAAACTCGCCGTCCAGCGGCACAGTTTGCACGCCCGAAACCCCACCACCAAACGCAACGGGGTCGCCGTAACTGGCGACCCCGTTTGACGTTAGATAGGCTGTGGCAAGGACTTACAGAAGCGGAGGGCACGAGATCCGAACTCGCAACCCCTTACGGGGCACCACATTTCCAGTGGGAGCGCGAACGGCGTAAACGTTTGCGGTGTTTGGCGTTGCGGCGGGCGGTTTTGGCGTGGTGCCGATATTGGTGCCGTCGAGTTTGCAGCGATTT
>JAJDEG010000074.1 GCA_029259895.1 Planctomycetota bacterium | reverse complement strand
CGGCACTTGGGCGGTTTCGTTCGGCATGCCCTCGAAGTCGCCGGATGTGTGGCGAGCCGACATCGCGGAAACCCGCCGCCGCTTGCCGCCGGGCAAGGTGCTATCCGTCTCCGTCGTCGGCACGGTCCAAGAAGGCTGGTCGGTCGATCAACTTGCCGACGACTACGCCAGGTGTGCCGCCTGGGCCGTCGAAGCCGGTGCCGACACGATCGAAACGAACTTCTCCTGCCCGAACGTCAGCACGTGCGACGGCCAGCTATTCCAACAGTCGGCCGACGCGGCGCTGGTGGCCGAGCGCGTCAAGCAGGCGATCGGCGACGTGCCGCTGCTGATCAAGATCGGCTGCGTTGCGACGGACGAAGAAGCGGAACGCCTCGTCGCCGCGGTCGGCCCGTGGATCGGCGGCATCGCCATGACCAACAGCATCGCCACGACGGTCCGCGGCGCGGACGGTTCGCTGTTGTTCGACGGCGCTCGCCGCGGCATCTGCGGCCGCGGCATTCGCGAGGCTTCGCTGGCCCAAGTCGATAGATTCGCCCGCTTGCGCAATCGGCAAGGTCTCTCCTTCGCGATCGTCGGCTGCGGCGGCGCGACGACGGCCGACGATGTGCAGCGGTATCTCTCGGCCGGTGCCGACGCGGTCCATTTGGCCACTGCGGCCATGGTCGATCCGGGCGTGGCCTTGGCCATCCGTCGCCAAAGTGTCCCCACGAGGGAACCGGGCGAGTAACCCTTGTGTTTTTGCTTGATACCAAGCAAAATGTCCATTGGTTTGCCGTTCGACGAACGAGCCCTGATGGACGGCGTTCGTTGCGCGGTTGGTTAATCGATATACAATTCAAATGCGACGAGGTGGAACATGGCTTTGTTGGCCGTCGGTTGGCTGTATTACACGATCATCGGCATCGTCACCGCGGGCTTGATCGGCGTTCTGATCTTCATGATGAAGAGCCGCAAGGAAGAAGACGAGTAACGCGCCGGCTTGGAATTTGTTCCCGCCGGTGACCGTAGGTTGGATGCGTCGCAACGCCCCTGCGCGGATGCAACGCAAGAACCGCGTCGTGCATTCCGTGAGGAACGATCATGAAGCAACACTTATTGATTTCTTGCGCGGCTACTGGCCGCGCTTTTTTCTTGCGCGCATGGGCGAGTCTCGTCGCTAGTTTGGCAATATGCGCGCCGATGTTGGCCGATACGGCTTCGGCGGCGGAAGGGCTCAAGGCCGGCCCGATCTACCACGGCATGTGCGACGCCTCGGCCGCCGTGGCCATCGACGGCGAGCGGTTCGTCGTCGCCAACGACGAAGACAACACGCTGCGCATTTACCATCGCGACCGAACGAACGAACCGCTGGCCGAGTGCGACATGACGTCGCATTTGCAAACCGAGGCGAAAGAACCGGAGAGCGATATCGAAGGGGCCTGCTGGCTCTACGGCCGCATCTTCTGGGTCACATCCCACGGCCGCAACAAGAAGGACAAACTTCGCGAGAGCCGACATCGGCTGTTTTGCACGAAGTTGAGCGGCAAGGGCGACCAGGCAACCGTCGTCGGCGTCGGTTACGTCTACCGCGACTTGCTGGCCACGATGATCGCCGACCAACGATATGCGAGGTATCGCCTCGAAGCGGCTTCAAAACTCGCGCCCAAGAAAGAAGGCGCGCTCAATATCGAAGGCCTAACCGGCACGCCGGGCGGGCACTTGCTCGTCGCCATGCGCAACCCGATTCCCGGCGGGCAAGCGCTGATCGTACCGATCGAGAATCCCAAGGAAATCATCGACGACGGGGCCGACGCGGAACTAGGCGACCCGATCGAGCTTTCGCTGGCCGACGGTGGCCGCCCGCTGGGCATTCGCAGCATCGAGCACGATGCCGCCCGAAAATGTTACTGGATCGTCGGCGGCCACTACGACAGCGGCGGCCAGTTCAAGTTGTTCCGCTGGTCCGCCGAGAAGCGCGAGCAGCCGGTCGTCGTGAAGTCCGTCGACTTTGCCAAATTGGGCCTCAATCCGGAGTCGATCTTTCACTATCCCGGCAAGCCCGGCCTGATTCAGATTCTCAGCGACGACGGCACGAAGGAACTCGGCGGCCAGGAGTGCAAAAAGGCCGACGACATCAACCGCCGCAGCTTTCGCTCGGCCTTCTTGGTCGAATAACCGCGACGCGTGCCAATCGCCCTCGGGCTACGCCGCGAAGCAAGATAATAGGCCCGGAGGGATTTGAACCCCCGACCAAGGGATTATGAGTCCCCTGCTCTAACCGCTGAGCTACGGGCCCGACTGCGTTCTTTACCGTTGTTTTTCTCCGTTCTCCCCTCGTCTGAGAGCCGATCTTTTCTACTCGCCAACCGTCCGACAACCGTTTAGCATTGGAGACAAGTAAAGCGACAACCGCCGGCGCCTACCAGCGGTTGTCGGATAACACCTGAACCGCTAAATCCGAGGTGCCATCCGTGAGTCAGTCTACCACTCCGACCGGCCCCGCCAAGTCGAAGCGCGCCCGTCGTGGCACGAAGGGCGAGAAGCCCGCCAAGCCGGACGGTTGCCCGCTAACGCCGCACCCGAACGGCCAGTGGTGCAAAAAGGTCAAGGGCAAGATTCATTTCTTCGGCGTGTGGCACGACTTGCCCGGTGCTCTGCTGCGGTGGGAGGAAGCAAAGGACGACCTGATAAAGGGCCGCCCCTATCGTCCGGCCGTCGAAGGCGCGTTCGACGTTGACGCCTGCGTGAGTCTGTTTCTCGGTTGGAAAGCATCGCTCGTGGCGACCGGCGAGCTAAGCCACGCCATGTGGCGCGATTACAAGCGTGTCTGTGAACGCATCATCGAAGTGTTCGGCCGGCATCGCGAAGTTGCCGACCTGCGCCCGGAGGATTTCGAGCGGATTCGCGCCGCCGTCGCCAAGCGGCCCGGCAAGAGCGGCGGCTTCGGTCCGGTGGCGCTGTCGAAGTTCGTCACGTGCGTCAAGTCGGTATTCAAGTACGGCAGCGACGAAGGGCATATCGACCGGCCTATTGGCTTTGGCAAAGCTTTCTCACGGCCGCCTAAGAAACTTCTCCGCAAGCTTAAGAACGAGCGCGACCGCAAGATGTTCGACGCCGCCGAGATTTGGGCGATGCTCGATAAAGCCGACGGCGCGCTGCGGCCGATGATTTGGCTCGGCATCAACTGCGGTTTCGGCAACGCCGACTGTGGCACGCTGCCGATGCGAGCGGTCGACCTCGCCGGCGGCTGGATCGAGTACGAACGGCCCAAGACGCACGCTCTGCGGCGTTGCCCGTTGTGGCCGGAAACCGTCAAGGGACTGCGGGCGTGGCTGAGAGTGCGACCGACGCCGAAGGATGAAGCCGACGCCGAGTTGCTGTTCGTCACGAAATACGGCGGCTCGTGGTTCAAAGCCGAATCGAGCGACAATCCGGTGAGCAAGGAAACGCGAAAGCTGCTTAACGATATGGGCATTAAGCGGAAGGGCTGCAATTTCTATTCCTTGCGACACGCGACAGCGACGATCGGCTCGCGAGCGCGGGACGCCGAAGCGCTGCGGCTGATTATGGGTCACACGGAAGCCGCCAACGATATGACGAGCCAATACATCGAAGAGCGCGTGAGCGATGAGCGGCTCTTGGCCGTGTCGAACACGATCCGCAAGTGGCTGTTGGCCGGTAAGCCGAAGCGGAAGGCCGCGGCAAAGTAGTCGCAACCGCTCAGTAGAAAACCTTTAAGTGCTAGCTAAACCGATGGCGTTGGATGATTCGTAGTAGTGGTTATGAAGACGACCAAATCGCCGCGGCGGTTGTTGGTCGAGGCTCATCGAATCGCCGAGTCGGCGTTGCCGGCGTATGCTCATCGGTACAGTCCGCGGGTCTACACGCAACATCAGCTGTTT
>JAJDEG010000730.1 GCA_029259895.1 Planctomycetota bacterium | reverse complement strand
GTCCTGCCCGTCGCGCATCTCGAACCACTCGTGGACGTGCTCCCGCAAGCAGATCGGCGCGAAAGGCCGGAACGACTCGCGAAACTTGATCTTCTGGTTGAGCACCGACTGCATCGACGGATTGCGGGCGTCCGCGAGAATACTCCGCGATCCCAATGCTCGCGGGCCGAATTCCATCCGCCCCTGAAACCAGCCGACGACCTTGCCTTCGTCCAACAGCGCCGCCGCGCGGTCGCAAAGCTGCTCGTCGCTCTCGCACGCCGTGTAGGCGACGCCCTCGGCCTCTAGGAAGGCGCGGACCTCTTTGTCCGTGTACGCCGGGCCGAGCAGCGAGCCGCGCTGCGCGTCGGTCGGCTGGGCCGTGCGCGGGTGGTCGAGCAATTGATGCCAAACGAACATCGCCGCGCCGAGCGATCCACCTGCATCGCCAGCGGCGGGCTGAATCCAGATGTTCTCGAACGGGCCTTCGCGGAGGATGCGGCCGTTGGCAACGCAGTTGAGGGCCACGCCGCCGGCAAGCACCAGGTTCTTTAGGCCGGTCTGTCGATGGGCATGCCGCGCCATGCGGAGCATGATCTCTTCCGTCACGGATTGCACCGACGCCGCCAGATCGGCATCGCGCTGGCCGAGCGGGCTTTCCGGTTTTCGCGGATTGCCGCCAAAGAGCTGGTGGAATTTCGCCGACGTCATCGACAGGCCTTGGCAATAGTTGAAGTACCGCATGTCCATCCGCAGCGAACCGTCGTTTTTGAGGTCGACGAGATGTTCGAGAATCAAATCGCGATACTTCGGTTCTCCATAGGGTGCGAGGCCCATCACCTTGTACTCGCCGCCGTTCACCTTGAAGCCGAGGTAATACGTGAACGCCGAGTAGAGCAGCCCGAGCGAATGCGGAAAGCGGATTTCTTGATCCAGCCGGATGCGGTTGCCCTGGCCGACGCCGATGCAGGCGGTCGACCATTCGCCGACGCCATCGACGGCAAGGATGGCGGCTTCGTCGAAGGGAGACGGAAAGAACGCGCTGGCAGCGTGAGATTCGTGGTGCGTGGTGAAGACGTAGCGGCCGCGGTATTTGCCGCCGAGCCCGGCGTCTATCGCCTTGGGCAGAAACAGCTTTTCCTTGAGCCACTTCGGCATCACGTGGCGAAACGACCGAAAGCCGGCCGGCGCGTAGGCGAGAAAAGTTTCGAGCAGGCGCTCGAACTTGGTGAGCGGTTTGTCGTAAAAGGCGACGTGATCGAGTTGGTCGGCCGAAATCTTCGCCTGGCGGAGACAATACTCGATCGCCTGCACCGGAAAGCTCTCGTCGTGCTTCTTGCGGCTGAATCGCTCTTCTTGCGCCGCGGCGACGATCTCGCCGTCGACGACCAATGCCGCCGCCGAGTCGTGATAGAACGCGGAGATGCCGAGGATGGCGGTCATGGGAAACGTGCGGCGGGGTGCCGATCACTCGGCGGCATGGCTAGCAGGCGAACCGCTCTGGTTCGCCGAGCGACGGCGAACTACAATCATTGTAGTCGAAAAAGCATTCGCACACCGCCCGTCTCGTTCACGCAAGTTACTGCCACATAACATGTTACGCTATTGGACCGCCGGCGAGTCGCACGGCAAGGCGCTGGTCGCCTTGGTCGATGGATTCCCCGCCGGCGTCAACGTCGACACCGCTATTATCGACGCCGAACTGCGGCGGCGACAGGGCGGATACGGACGTGGGGGGCGGCAGCGGATCGAAACCGACCGCGTCGACGTGCTCTCCGGCGTGTGGCATGGGACGACGATCGGCAGCCCGATCGCGCTGCAAGTGGTCAATCGCGACTACAAGCTGGAAACGCTCGACGATCTTCCTCGGCCGCGCCCTGGGCATGGCGATTTGACCGGCGCGGTGAAATATCTCGGCTCGATTCGCGGCGTGCTCGAACGGGCTAGCGCTCGCGAGACGACCGTTCGCGTGGCGGCCGGGGCGCTCGCGCGACAGTTGCTCTCGGCGTTTGGCATCGATGTGCTGGGTTACGTCGTTGAGTTGGGCGGCGTTGCGATTGCACCGCTGGCCGGGACGTTGGCCGGGACGCTGGAAGAGCAGCGAGCGCGGCGCGACGAGAGCGAAATTTACGCGCTCGATCCGGCTCGCGACGCTGAGATTAAGGAACTGATCGACCGCACCGGCAAGGAGGGCGACACGCTCGGCGGCGTGGTCGAGGTCCGCGTGGAGGGTTTGCCGTTCGGCCTGGGGACGCACGCCCAGTGGGATCAAAAGCTCGACGGGCGGATCGCACAGGCCGTCATGGCGGTGCAGGCGATCAAGGGCGTCGAGATCGGCCTGGGGTTTGAAGCGGCGCGTCGGCCCGGCTCGCAGGTTCACGACCCGATTCATTACGACGCGGCCCAGCGCGATACGCCGAACCTCGGCTTCGCGCGCCCCACGAACAACGCCGGCGGCCTGGAAGCCGGCATGACCAACGGCCAGCCGCTCGTCGTTCGCGCGGCGAAGAAACCGATCAGCACGCTCCGCAAACCGCTCGACTCGATCAACCTGCAAACCAAGCAACCCGAAGCGGCGAGCTACGAGCGGAGCGACGTCTGCGCGGTGTCGGCGGCGAGCGTGATCGTCGAAAACGTCGTCGCATTTGAAGTCGCCCGCGCGCTGACCGACAAATTCGGCCACGACAGCCTCAACGAAATGCAGGCCCGGTACAAACTGTTTCTCGAAATGGCGCGGGAGCGTTAACCGAGCGGTTGCCGTTCCCTCAACACGGATGTGCGAAGGACGATTTCTGTGCCGTCGCTTCACGAAACCACCCGCCGCACGCTTTGTCGCGTCGCCTTCTTGGCGCTGTGCGTTGCGCCGACGATCGCGGTATTGGCATGGGCGGCCAGTGCGAATTCGTCGCATCGCGAGAGTGAGGCGGAGAACGAACTCGCCGCGGCGTTGGAGTTGGCCGTGTCGATCGACGACGTCGCCTATCCCCGGCCTGGCGTAGCGATTTATTCGGGCGTCGTGCTTAGCGACGGCGAAACGCGGCGCGTCGTGGCCGAAGTCGAGCGTTTGGAATGCGTCCGAACGGATGAAGGGACGTCGCTGATTGCCGCGCACGTCGAAGCCGACGCCGCGCAGCTCGACCGGCTGTGGAATGTCGTCGACCGCTTGCTGCGCGTACGGCGGGCGACGCGGCAGCCGCCACTGCGATTTTCGGTCGAACGCTTGACGCTTCACGGCGCGGATGCCGGCGATTCGGTGACGTTGTCGAGAGTTGGCGGACAATTGGCGTGCGGCGACGAGGCGTCGAGGGCCGGGCTGCGGTTTTCGCTGCCCGAGAGTCCGTCCAGCGAACCCGTACAACTCGTCGTGCAGCGTTCGCACGGAGCGGACCCGCTGACGACGCGACTCGAACTGCGGACGGGCGGTGCGCCGTTGCCGCTGGCCGCGGTGCGGGGCGTGTTTCCGGCCCTGCGCCATCTGGGCGAGCGAGCGGACTTCACCGGGCAGTTATGGGCGTCGAACAGCGGTGGCGACCGTTGGAGCGGCGAACTCATCGGCCGACTGCGTCGCGTCGATCTCGATGCGCTCGTCGCGCGGCAGTTTCCGCATAAGCTGAGTGGCGAGGCCGAAATAACGCTGCAAAAGCTGGCGTTTGCGGATGGCCGCGCGACTCGACTGGTAGGCCGGTTCGAGGCCGGGCCGGGCGTCGTCGGACGATCGCTCATCGATTCGGCAGTCGATTCGCTCGGCATGAGGGCGGCGAATCCGGACGTCGGCCGCGAGAACGACGCTGGCAACGACCTTATCGCTTACGAACGACTGGCGATCGGGTTCGATGTCGACGGACAGCAGGCGACGATCGAGGGAACGTGCCCGAGCAGCGCGGACGCCAGTGACGCAGCAACGTTATGCGCGATGCGCGATGCCTTCGGACCGCTGCTTTACGAGGCCGAACGCCCGCAGACATCGACGCTGGGGCTGATTCGCTTGTTGGTTTCCCCGGGCGATTTGGAGGTGCCGGCGACGCGCGAGACGGACTGGCTGTTGCGACGATTGCCGATCCCGTCGGCTACCGTATCTTCGGCGGATGACGAATCGCCGCGGGCTAGCTTGCGAGACGCCAGTCCCGTCGAAACGCCGGTGCAATGACGTTGGCGGCAACGTCGGCGGCGACGACTTTATTGCCAGAGTGACTTAGCTCGCGGCGACCGCAACTGCCGCAGCGGGCCGAACGTCTGGCATGGGCGTCCACTCGATGTCGACGCGCGTGTGTAGCCGACTTGCCATGTCCCCGTATTCGCTGCGGTATTCGGCGATCGCGGCGGCAAGCTGCACGAGCGAGACTTGCTCGGTTTCGTCGATCAGGGCCAGGCCGGCGTCGTCGGTTAGTACGAGGTTCGACGTTCGGTTGCAGAGTTTCGATATCGATCCGCATAACTCTTTCGCCGACGAGTCCTCCGATGCGCAGACGATCAACCGCCGCGCCGCGACGCCGCCGGGCAAGCACGGAGTGGCCCGCTCGACCCATGCCGGCAACAGCGGAATCGTGCCTTGCTCGTCTTGGTGCTGCGAGCGGACGAGCGAAGCCAGGTCGAGCCGGCGGGCCGCATCGGCGACTTTCTGTCGGGCGGCCGCAAAGACTTCGCCCACGATCGTTTCGAGCTGTGAGCCGAGCGCACCGGCCGCCAACAGGGCGACCACTTCGGCGGCCGTCTGTCGATGGGCCGCGACCAATTCGGCGGCGCAAGGGGCGAGCGCTTCGTCGAGAGCGGTCGACACGAGCTCTCGAGACACGGCGCCGGCGTCCTCGACGGATTCTTGCTGCTTGAGCGGCTGAACAAGGTTGGCAATGTATTTCGCCGCCCGAGCCGGCAAAGCGTCGCCCGACCCGCGCTTCGCCCAGCCGGAGGCTGCCGCGCCGCCGCGCGATTCTGCCGCGTCGGGTCGCCCGAACAATTCGCCGATGACGGTCTTGCAGAGCGACTCGACGGCGGCGGTCGCGTCCGACGGAGCGACGCGACAATGCACAACGCCGAACGTCCGCACGAGGATGTCGAACTTCGATTGTTTCGACTGGCGAATGCTATTTTGGCGACAGGCATCGAGCGTGGCCGATACCGTCGTCGCAGATTCGCGATACAGATATTCGGCGACGTTGTCGAGTTGCTGCTGGAAGTCTTCGTTACTGAGGCTGTCGCCGAGATGGACGAGGTACGTTTCGGCGAACGGCGCACCGTCTTCGGTTCGCGGCGGCAATCCGCAAATGGGATCGCCGGGATATTTTCCGCCGTCGCTGAGGTAGTGATACAGCTCGGCGATGGACCCGTAGGCGTTGGTGATGGCCAGCTCGCGATTCGTGG
This sequence comes from Planctomycetota bacterium, assembly GCA_029259895.1. Taxonomy (GTDB): domain Bacteria; phylum Planctomycetota; class Planctomycetia; order Pirellulales; family PLA5; genus PLA5. Next base: position 13,180 of record JAJDEG010000730.1, on the reverse strand, counting down.
CGTGCCAGTCGGTGGAGTGGAGCAGTACGCCGGTGACGAATCGGTCCGCGAGCGAACGATCGGCGAGCAACTGGCGGATGGTGTAGGCCACGTCGAACACCATGCCGCCGCCCGTGCCGCCGGAAATCGAGGCCAGCACGACCACGCGCGGCTCGTCGGTGGCAACGTCTCGACCGGTGGTTTCGGCCAGCGCGGCGATCGCTTCGGGGGCCATCATGCCATCGATGGCGCCTTCGAGTTGACGACGGATCGTATCGAAATGGTCGACGAACGCCAGCCGCCCGAGCGGTCGAAGTCCCTCGGTGAGTTGGCTGCGCGGAATGTTGTACAGCCAACGGCGGCTGAGCCACTGAAGGAACCGCTTCGAGTTGGCGCGGTAGTCCTGCGTGCGGCGCAACGGGACTTGCAGGACTTCGTGCGGCTTGAGCGGCGGCGTTTCGTCCTTGCGCAACAGTTCGGTCATGGCCGCGGTGTCGGTGTCGATCCAAAGGAACTGCATCGCCGAACCGGCATCGAGATCGCCGAGCCGTTCGGCCATGCGCGCTCGCAGTTGGACCAGGGCTCGGCCGGCCGCTCCGCCGACGGCGACGAACAGCGTGGGCCGCAGTTGCGGTGTTGCGTCGGCCACGTCGATGGGCGGCAACTCCACGAACGACGTCTCTAGCTGGGCTTCGAACACTTCGCCGCAATGCGGCACGACGGCTTTCGGCGGCGGCTTGAAGCGCGGGATCGTGGCCGCGCGGGGCCGCGAGGAATAGTTTTCTTCGTCGTTCTCTTCGTCGACGCCGCCCGCCCAGGCCTGCGTGGAGCCGTCGTCGGCGGGCGGCTTTCTTTTGCCACCTTCGAATACGGCCGTGGCCTTGGTGAGGATCGACTTGGTGTCGATTTCGGCTTCGTCCTTGGCCGACTTTCCGGCAGCCGCGGCAAGGCCGGCCGTGGCCAACGACTCGACCATCTCGCGGCAGTTCGTGAAACGACCGGCCGGATCCTTCGATAAAGCACGGCCGATGATCGGTCGATCCGCCGCCGGGAGCATGTTCAGCCGCGGCGGGCTGTGCAGGTGCTGCGACGCCAATTGGGCCAGCGTCCGGCCAGGGAACGGCAACTGACCGGTCAGCATCTCTTGGAAGACGATCGCCAGGCTGTACTGATCGCTCTGCGACGTCGCTCGGCCGTCGAACACTTCTGGCGGCGCGTAGATCGGCGTCATGCCTTGCATGAGCGACGCGGTGCCATCGCGGAGATCCTTGACGAGGCCGAAGTCGCCGACCTTGATGTGGCCGGCGACCATCAGCAGGTTCTCGGGCTTGACGTCGAGATGTTGCAGCGAGAAGTGCGAGGACATGTAGTCGAGCGCATCGGCGGCGTCGCGCAAATAGCCGACCAACTCGTCGCGTGGAATGCCCGGCAGTCCCGCCTTGCGGCACTCCTCGTACCATTCCTTCATGTTGCTGTCGGCCAGTTCGGTGACGATCACCAGTTGGCCTTCGACGATCTCAATGCGTTCGAGCGACAGCAGGAAAGGATGCCGCACCTGTTTGATGCGGTTGAATGCTTTTAGCTCGGTCGTGGCCCGTTCTTCGTTGAGATAGCCGTAGACGAGCTTGACGGCCTTGACCAGCCCGCCGGGCGCGTCGGCCTTCCACACTTCGCCGTAGCCGCCGGCGCCGATCCGCTCGCGGAGTATGTATCCGGCGATCGGCTCCGAAATTTGTGCGTTGTGAAGCGACACGTGTGGCGACCTATGCGGGCGAGGCGGCGTTCGTTTGCGTCAGTCGGCGATGGCCGCCGTCCTTCGGACTATCTTCTGGCGATCGGATCGTTGCGATTGGCGCTGGCGAAACGTTTTCGGTACGGCCGTCGATGACGCAGTCGAAGCTGCCCTTGAGGAGATCGAGCTAGGCCTTCCAGACTCGATCTACGGCACGTCGACGACACGCTATCGAACTATTTGGGTTATCGAACTTGAGGGATCGGATGGAGTCCGCCGTAGTACGCACCGACGGCGAGGTGGCAACCTAGCTCTCGGCATAACTCTGCTTGCTCGTCGTCGGCGACGTTCGTGACGATGATTTGCGCGTCCAATTCGCTGGCGGCTTCGATAGCCGCTTGAACTTGTTTCTTGCGGCGCGAGTTGCCGGCCAGGTCGCTCGTCATCTGCGGCGCGAATCGGACGAACTGCGGCGGACAGTCCGCGTAGTCGGCCATTTGCGCTCGCCCTGCGGCGAAGCCGCGTAGCGAAACGGCGACATCTTGTTCGGCCATCGCCTCGCAAAACGCGCGGAATTGGCGGGCGTCGTGGGTGACGCTCTCATCGAGGTCGACGACGACGCGGCCGCGACCGAGGAGATTCGCCAGTTTGCCGAGACGTGTCGCGAGCGTATGGTCGCCAAGCTCGATCGGGTCGACGCGCAACAACGCCCTGCCGGCGACGCGGGCGGCGGCGATCCGCTCGATCGCCACGAGCCGCGACACTTGCCGCGCGCGTCGCGTGACGCGGCAGTCGGTGCCGGCGAGCAGGGCTTGCGCCGCTTGTTCGATGGCGTCGGCCGGGTCGAACACGACGACATCCCAGCCGAACGTTTGCCCGCCTTCGAGCGACACGATGCGTTGAAACGTTGTCTGCAAACCGCCCTGCGTGGTGGTTTCGTTCATCCAGCGAACGGTTTGCACGAGACTGTCGCCGACGACGTCTTCGGCGGCGCCGGCCGACTTGGGAGCAATACGTTGCGTCGCGGCGTCTTCCACCGAGGCTTCGCCGGAGAAGAACGTGAACTCCATGTCGGCGACGCTGACGAGGTCGCCGTCGTGGAGCGGCACTTCGTCGATCCGCTCACCGTTGACGTAGGTGCCGTTGGTGCTACCCAGATCGCGAATCTTGTATCCCTTGCCGGTCCGCGTGATGCGGCAATGCTCGCGCGAGACGCGCGTGCAATTGATCGCATGATCGGCGGCATCTTGACGACCGATCGTGAACGGAAACTGGACGAGCCAGATCTTCTCGGCAGGTTCGCCAAACGTTGTCTCACGTTCGAGCCAAGGCGCGCCGACGGCGGAATCCGGCATGACTTGCGTGCGGGTCGACATACGATCATCGCGGGGTTGAAGTATTGTGGCGCTGCAACGACGGTGAAATGGCGATGTTGAATTGGCGACGATGTACGACGACGGCGAACGTGGAGCCGTGGTTCACGTGGCCGGCCGGACGATTCCAAATAACTGCGCAATACGTCGCGCGCCGGATTTACCGGCTTTGGAAACATAGCATTCGTCGGCCTGAGAATCGGTCGATTTGAGGTGGAATTGGCCAGTCGAGGGGTCGGTTCGAATCGCATTGCGCCGCAGCGTTGCCATAATCGCGACGACCGACGTCACGCGACCAATCGCGCCGCGACGCGCCCGGGCGGAAAATCTAGATACGATCGGCGTCGTTGAGCCGCCGCGTATGTTAGGTTTGCATAGGTTAAAGACGGCGCGTCTTGCGGCGCGCCCTCGCACGTCTCGTCCGATCCAATCCAAATACGACGCTGCACGCCGCGGATCGTTTCGCAGCGCGCGCGTCGCCTTCGATGCGAGCGCTGGTATTCCTATGGCGGCAAAACAGTTGTCGGTGCTGTTGGCAACCCACGAAGCGCAGCTCGTGCGGCATCTCTCGCGGTTCCTCAAGGAATTCGGGTACGCCGTTTGTTCTGCTGCCGAACCTTCGTCGGCGCTTGCCGCATGGGAAGCGCGTCGCCCGTCGCTGGTGATCGTCGACGACGCATTCGGATCGGACGGCGGTGTGGCGTTTTGTCGAGCACTGCGGGCCGCGGATGGCGGCGACAATCCTTACGTTTTGCTGTTCGGCGGTGCGACCGACGCGGAAGCGGTGACTTCGGCGCTGGAAGCCGGCGTCGACGATTTCCTCATCAAGCCGGTGGTGTACGGCGAGTTTCTCGCCCGGATGCGGGCCGCGGCGCGGATGGCCGAGGTTGACCGGCGGGTGGCCATGCAGTCTCGGCTGGACGCGCTGACGAATCTGTCGAACCGCGAAGGATTTCTGGAAAAACTGCGGCACGCCCTGGCTCATCAGACACAGCCCCGCCCGGCGGGACTCGTGCTGATCGATCTCGATTGGTTCAGCCGCGTGGCGATTGTGGCTGGACGCGATGCGGCCGACGAAGCGCTCGTCGCCGTTGCCGGTTTGCTCCGCAAACTGACCGATCCGAACGATTTGCTCGCGCGCACGGACAGCGACCGATTCGCCGTGTGGCTCGGCGACGAACGCGACCAAGACGCGATGGCGTGGGCGGAATTGGCCCGCCAGGAGATCGCCAAACTGGAAATTGGCGATGGCGAGAATCCGCTACGGCTTACGGCGTCGTGCGGCGTCGTTTCCGAATGGCAAACGAATGAAACGGCCGATGCGCTGCTGGAACGGGCACGGCAGGCCGTCGCCACCGCGAAGACTTCGGGTCGCGACGCCGTGGCCCAATCCGGGCAGTTCGCCGACGAGGAGTTGCTTTGGAATGAATTGGCCGCGCCGGGAAAACTTTTCGAGGACACGACGGCCCGCGATGTGATGATTCCGTGCGCAACGTCGCTGCGGGTCGATGATACGTTGGTGCAAGCGGCGGCGAAATTTCGCCGCACGGGCGCAACGGCATTGCCCGTCACCGAGAAGTCGGGCGCCTTGGCTGGGCTGCTAACGGACGAAGCCGTGGCGGATCTGCCGACGGGCCGCAACAGCGAAACGCGGCGAGTGCGCGACGTGATGTCGAAGACCGTGCCGCGCTATCAGCCGGAAACGTCGTTCAACGATCTGATGGACTTTTTCGTTCGCGGCAACGGTGCCGTGCTAGTGGTCGTGGAAAACGGCAAGCCGATCGGCGTGGTCACGCGCGGTGGCATTGCGGCATTGATCGAGCCGGTGAAGTCCGACACGTTCGCGCCCGACGAAACGTTTTCGACGAGCGGCGAGTTCTTGATCGTGTCGAGCCGGTAAGCAGGGACTGGGAACCGGGGCTAGCAGCCTGTTGAAATAGGGATCTGACCCTCTCAGGCACGGCGCATTCTCCGGCGAAAACGAGGTTTCCCCAAGGGTCTGCCCCCTTTTTCAACGGGCTGCTAGGTGCGGGAGGTAGGAGCCGCACGTCGCCAGGTGAAGATTGCGGATGGCGATTCATCGGCGTGAATTTGAATCTCGACGCGGCCGACTAGCTTTTCGCCTTGTACCGCGATGACCGTTATTTGGTCGGTCGTTTCTTCGATCGTGCATACGCCGCGGTCCCACCGCGTCACGCTGCCGCGGTCGTTCGATACGGGGCCTTGGTAGTCTAGATAAGCGAGGCGATGGTCTTCGAGCGACTCGGCGGCGATGGGGCGGTCGGGCGTCGGTTCTTCGGCGAGCGCCCACGTGCGCAGCACTGCATCCTGCTCGACCATGATGCATTCGACCATGAAGTCCCAGTGCGATGGGCGAGCCGCGTCGGGCGGCATTTCGTGGCGGAGGACGACGAAGCGGGGCATGGCGCGGCCGGATTTCGTTGTGGTACTGCGTGAATGCCAGGCTAGCGGCAAGTCCAGAGGCACGCGAATGACCGAATTCGTCGCGCTGGCGACTTCCTAGATTATCTAGCCAACCGGGTCGGTTGCCAGTCGGGCGATACAACCCGGATTTTCGGCAGGCTTTGCCGTTCTTGCTTAACTTCCGCAAGCGGAGTTACCGATACCACCGGCAGATACCGAGATTTCAGGCCGCCCGGCTTTGGCGCGGCGTGGGACAAACCGACCGTTTACCACTTTGGCAAGGTGAGAGAAGCGATGACGATCTTCCGCCCTATTCTTCGACTCGTGGCTTTGGCCGCCATCGTCGCCGTGCCGATGGTTGCCCAGGCGCAATACAACTACGACCGCGGCGGCATGTCCTGGACGCCGTCGTCGAACAAGTTCCAGCCCTTCGGGCCGACGGACTTTGAACACGACTACGAACCGTTCGCGATCGCCAAGGTCGACGACCAGGACTACGATGGCAAAGAGGCCTGGACGCAAGGCGTTTTCTTTAGTTACGCCCGAGCGAACTGGCAAATCAGCCGGCCCGAGGCACACTCGCTCGGCGATCCGGGCAACTACGTCGCATCGACCGACGGTCTGACGTTCGTGAATCAGGCATCCGCGCACGGGCAAAGCGTTCGCAACGCTCCGTTCGCCTGGGGCAATAAGTACGAAATCGGTTTTTGGGACGGCAGCACCGGCTGGATCGGCGGCGTGCTCGACTACGACGATCAACTCCAGCAATCCGTCGATACGCAGGTCGCGGTGAACTTCATCAATCCCGACGTGACGGATCTGTACCTTGCCGCGGGGGCCGTGCTGGCACCGGGGCAGCGGATCTTCATGCTCGATGGTTTCTACGATCTCGACGGCGATGGATTCGACGACAATCGCAACGGTGCCGGCGGCGCGGGTCGATTCGTCGACTCCGACAACGACGGCATCGGCGACACGCCGGCCACGAACATCACTGAAGTCGACTACGGCGATCTCGGTCCGATGCCGACCAAGTTCGATCACCTCTCGACGCGCAATACGGCCGAGACGTCGGGTGTGGAACTGATGAAGATGTATCGCTTTCGCCCGCTGCATAACGCTTCGGTGCTCGAGATGTTCATCGGAGCGCGGTATCTGGAGATGAATGAAGATTTCCAGGTGAACGCTCAGGGCGGTTTCGGCAATGCGTTTTCCCAGTTGGGTAGTGCCCCGAACTCGAACGGCGTGATCACGCAGTTGCAAATCGAAAGCTTCTGGAATTCGCGGATCGACAACAACATTGTCGGCCCGCAGGTCGGCGGTCGGTGGCATAGTCGCCGCGGCAAGTGGTTAATGTCGATCGAAGGTCGGTTCTTGGCCGGTTTCAACTTCCAGAACGTTCATCAACGGGGCCAACTGGCGGGGAATCTGCCGGCCGGCGTCGTGAATCAGGGCCAGCCCGGCCAGTTGAATCAAGCGTTCGTGCAGAATGCCTCTGTGGCGTTCGGAAACTCGAACTTCGACCACTACGAGCGGTACGAGGAATGGGCGCCGATCGGCGAACTACGCGTCGAAACGTCGTATCAACTTACGAAGGCCGTGGCGGCCAAGATCGGCTTCATGGGCATGTACGCCGACGGCATTGGCCGGGCGAGCAGCCTGGTCGTCTACCAACTTCCGACGCTCGGCATCGGCGGCAACAACCGCGAGGATTTGTTCGTCACGGCGCTCAACTTCGGCCTGGAAGTGAATCGGTAGAGCTGAGGCTAGAGGCTTGAGGCTTGAGGATTCAGTCCGGGCATCAATCGAACGGTAACGGTCGGTACGACATGGCTCAGACGTCGCTTGCGGCGTCTGGGCCGTTCGTCGTTTGTGGCGCGGTAAGCGACTCGTTTGTGGCGCCGTTGAAAAATGATTGCCTCTGGCGGTTTGCTATTGGCGGAGCGAACCGCTATGGTGGAAAAAACGCTCGACGTGGAGCGTATTCGTAAAGCGCTTCAGCGCTTCGTCACCGCGCAGAACGGCACGAATCGGCATGACCGGGCCAGAACGAGCGGAGCGGCGACGAGCCGCCATCGCACAGTTCAACGCACACGAAGACCGTCGCGACGGCGAAGCGGTCGTGGGGCGTCTCGACGATGCGTTTGCCGTGTTGGCCGATCTCGTGTTTACGCGAATTCACGGCGACGTCGAGAAGCACATCGGCGTCGATTCGTTCTACAATCCGGCGTCTGCCACCAAAGCGGAAGCGCGGGCCAAAGGCGAACTCAACGCGTTCTTCGCTTGCGAGTGTGCGTTGTTTGCCGAGGAGCGGGCGTACGTGCGTGGCGGTAATGCGAGCGGTGAAGCGAGCGGTGACGGCTGGTGCGAATCGTGGATCGCGGCGCTGTTGGTCGACGAACGCGATTTAGGGACGCCGGCTGCGCAGCGGTTGGCAGGCTATCGCGGCAAGTCGCCGGACGACCGGCGGCGCGGCTTTTCGCTCGTGCTCGAACGGGCGTTTCCCGAGGCGACGCGAGCGCCGTTGGTCATCTACCGGTTGCTGCCGCTGGCCATCCGGCTGGCCACGGCGTTGGCCTTCGAGAGGGCGGACCATGCCCAGGCGCAGCGCGATCGGCAGTTGGTGCTGCTGCCGAGTATTCTCGACTGCACGACGTGTAACGGAGCCGTGATGCCGAGCGGGGAGACCTGCGCTGGCTGCGGCAATCCGTTCTGGAAATACGAGTTGCTGACCGCCGGGTGGTAGGCAGCGAGTATGCCAGATTAAGCGCACGAAAAGAGACGGCCTGCTATGTACACAGGAACCAACCGTACGGCCGGTTCCCACCTGCCCCAACGAGGTTTGACGTAGCGGGCCGTCTCGAAAAACTAATTCGGCCGATGCGTGTGCGTCGCTCGTTCGCGAATGCCGCAAATCGCCGCGGGTGACCGCACGGGTGCGTTGCGCAGAGTGGGCGGGCGGAAAATTGGTTTGGGTGGATGAGATTTACCGATTTTTCGGGTTCGGTCGACCCGTTTCTCCAATCTGTGCGTATTATCGATGCTGCCCATGTTGACTGGCGGGCGGTGGCGCGCGTGATGCCGCGATTTCGGCGATTTCGGGATGTTACGGCGGCGGCCTTCGCTTTGCGCGGCGTCGCTATCGACGTTTCGCTTGAGGCGGTTGGCGGCGTGATTATTATGGAACGATAGGGCCGATGCACTGGCAGGCCCGGCACTCGGCTGGCACGGCACTCGGCTGGCAACGCCGCTAGAGACAAGATCACCTCATGCGTCATCCGTTCATTGCCTTCTTTTTCGTCGTCACGCTGACCACAGCGGCGATCGGTACTTGGTGCCTGTGGCCGGCCGACGAAGCACCTCTTTCGCCACGGGCGGCGGCGGAGCGGCTGGTCGCGGAATGCCAATGGCAAGCCGCCGTCGTTGCGTGCGATGCTCTGCTGAAGGAGCCGCCGGACGACGGCGAAGTCGTTCTTTGGCGCGGGCGCAGTCGGCTGGCGCTGGGCGACCTTCGCGAGGCCTGCGACGACTTCGCGCGGGCCATCGTGCTGCGTCCTAGCGACGCCGAGCCTCGGTACTTCCGCGCGATGGCGTACGAACGGCTCGGCAACCAGGATTTGGCCGACGCCGATCGCGAGGCGGCGCGGGCGATCGATCCACATCAAGACAAGCGGCTCCTGGCGATTCACGCAGAGCAGGCAGCGGCGGACTTTCATCGCGTCGCACACGCGGCCAGGCAGCGAGTGGACGAGCGGTTGGCGAAGGGTACGCCGGCGGTGCCGAACATTGCCGACGAACGGACGGCGGCGCTCCGCGCGGAGAATCGGGCGGCGTTGTTCCCGAATGAGGAGATCGCGAACGACAAGAGCGCTCCGATGCCGGCGACGTCGCTCGACGCGCAACCGGCAATCCGCGAGCTATGGACGAACCCGACGAACGACCTTGCCGGCGGCGACGAAGCGACTTCCCAGCCGCCGTGGAAGTGGAACGCGGCGTCGCCATTCGAGTCGCCCGCGATGTCCGATCCATCGGCTGTTAAGCGGGCGGCATTCGAGAACGAGCGGTTCGGTGCGGCGATCCTCGTCGGAGCGGACCCTCGTCGCGAAGTTCATCGGCGCGAAGTTCATCGGCGCGAAGTCCAAGGGGCGAATGCACCGGTCGAGCAATCTGCCGAGCGATCTGCCGAGTTGGCGGCCGCGGATGTCGCCGCTGCTCCGTCGCCGCGCGCTTCGGCATGGGAGCAGTTTCAGCAACGGCATCAATCGCAACAACATCTCGATCGCGAGGCGCGCGACAGGGCGTCGATCGTTAGCCCAATCGTTCAGCCACCGACTTCGTTTGTAGCGTCGCGATCGGCGCAAGCTGCGGCTGCGGATACGGCTGCGGATACGGCCGCGGTGCGAACCGGGAAGTACCCGATCCGGACGTTGTCGGTCTACGGTACAGCTTACGGTGCAGGCTACGGTGCGACGAACGGTGCAACGAACGGTGCGGCCGTTGGATCGGTGGGTGGACAGGGTCGACGCTCGACGGCGTTGCAGTGGCCCTTCGTTCCGCACGGTCGGAATCGCTTGCAGCGCGTTGCGACGGAGGAAAGCGCGTTGTCGACGGCCATGATTCCTCTTCCGGCGCCGGCGGCCGACATGAACTCGGCGATCGCGGCGTCCCGGCCGGGAGTGCTGACGATGGCGATGTTCGAGTTGTTCGCACCGACGGCGAACACGGATGACCCGTCGCTCGCCACGCACACGGCTCCGCTACCGGACTGGATCGCACCGCCGTCTTTTGCCGCGCCGAACTAGGGTCGCCGTATTAGGGACTCTGTGCCCAGCGGCGCGGGCTGCTCCGCCATGCTACGATGTGGGCATGGTCGACGTCCGCCTGATCGAGAACCCGTTTCAATCTCCGCAAACGGTCGAACTTCGGCCGTCCGACCGCGTTTACGAGTCGCCGCTGCCCGGCGGCTGGCGGCCTGGAAGGCTGTTGTCGGCGTTCATGCTCGGCACGGTGATCTTGCTGGGCATTCTTAACGTTTTGTTCTGGTAAGGACGGCGAGGTGTTGCCGGCGATGGGCGTCGCGGTGCGGTGTTATGGGGTCTATGCCGCTGGCGTCTATGTCGCCGGTCCGGCCGATGTGCGTCCTGTTGACGAAACTCTTTTGGGCAGCTAGCTTTAGGTGTAGAAACCGACGAATTAACTCAGACGTGGATTGTGTTGCTTGCCTACTGCCGAATCGATGCGGTCGGACACGACGTTCGACCAGATGGAACTTTCTGATGAAATGCTCGCGGCTCTGGCCAATGCGGGCTACGAGAGCCCCACGCCCGTGCAAGCGGGGCTGATTCCGCGTGCGCTGGAAGGCGTCGACGTGATGGGGCAGGCGCGGACGGGGACTGGCAAGACAGCGGCGTTTGCGATTCCGATTCTGGAAGGGCTTCGCGACGGGAAAATCCGCGGGCCGCAGGCGCTGGTGCTGGTGCCGACGCGCGAGTTGGCCGTGCAGGTTCGCGACGAATTCGTGAAGCTGGCAGACGGGCAACGGGCGCGATCGGTGGCGCTGTACGGCGGCAAGCCGATTCGCCAGCAGATCGAGAAGCTTCGCGGCGGAGTGGAAGTGGCGATCGGAACGCCGGGCCGGGTACTCGATTTGATGTCGCGCGGGGCACTGTTGCTCAACGACGTCGACATCATCGTTCTCGACGAAGCGGACCGGATGCTGGACATCGGCTTTCGTCCGGATATCGAGAAGATTCTTCGCCGCGCGCCGACGGACCGGCAGACGCTGCTGCTCTCGGCGACGATTCCGCCGCCGGTCGAGCGGTTGGCTCGGCGTTATATGGACGCTCCGGAAGTGTTGAATTTTTCGCCGGTGGAGATCTCTGGCGACACGATCGACCAGTATTATTTCACGGTCGACGGCGAACGGAAGTTCGACTTGCTCGTGGCGCTGATGTCGCGCGAGCAGCCGAAGCAGGCGATTATTTTTTGTCGCACGAAGCGGGGCGTCGACAAGGTGCATCACCGATTGGCGCGGAAGCTTTCGGAAGCGGAGTGCATCCACGGCGACCTGGCGCAGAACGTGCGCGATCGGGTGATGGCGGCGTTTCGCGCCGGAAAGGTTCGCTACCTCGTGGCGACCGACGTCGTGGGGCGCGGCATCGACGTGTCGGGGATTTCGCACATTATCAACTACGATATCCCGCAGTTTTGCGACGATTACGTTCACCGCGTCGGCCGCACGGGTCGGATGGGGAGCGAGGGCGTGGCGTATACGTTCGTCGCGCCTGAAGAGGGGAACGAATTGACGCGGATCGAAATCCGGATCAATCGGCTGCTGGAACGGGCGGAGATCGACGGATTTGAGACGGTCGCCAAGCCGACGGCGGACGCATCGGTGCTGGACGAAATGGGCGACGGTGGCGACGAAGCACCGCCGGCAAAGCCGCCGCCGTTTGGGCGCGGAGGTCGCGGGCCGCGACGCTATCGGCGGGCGCTGTAGTCGCGGCGATTTAGCGGCACTTCCGCCAGCGAGTGAGCCACCGGGATCGGTGCCGTCGCGACGCTGCGAATCGCTCGCAATCCCTGCTTGTGGGTGGTATTTCAAGCGGCATGGACCGTAATTCGGCTGCCGAGTACACTGGAAAGGTCGAATCTAACCGGAGTTGATGCTCCGCCCGCCGCGAAACGCGCCCTTTTCGAGTTGGCGTGCGACGGAACGCCGCGAAACGCTCGATTATCTGTGCCACGACTTCTTTGCTGGGCCTTCCGTCGCCGGAAGACGCACGAGCCATGAATCGACCGAATTTCTACGGCCGCTATGGCTTGGTGGTGCTGATTTTCGTCGTATTCATGCTCCCCTTCACGTTTCGTGGAGCACGGCGCGCCCTGCAGAGCAACCACAACGACGTTAAGGAATGGCTGCCGAACGAATACGTCGAGACGCAGGAATTTAACTGGTTTCGCAAGTACTTCGCCGGCGAGCAGTTCGTGCTGGTCAGTTGGGAAGGCTGCACGCTCGAAAACACCACGAAGCTGGAACTGCTCAAGGCCGATCTGCTCAAGCCCTCGAAGGACGACGATGGCAAGCTGGTATATCCCGAGCACGACAAGAAGCCGTGGCTGTTCGCCAGCATCGTCACGGGGCCGGACCTGATCGACCAACTCGAAGGCGGAACGCCGCCGCTGGAATATGCCGAGGCGTTCAAACGGCTCAACGGCCTCTTCATCGGGCCGGACAAGCAGACCACCTGCATGGTGATCACGCTGTCGAACTACGGGGCCGAACACCTGCGGGACGCGGTCAATATCATCCGCGACCGGGCGCAAGACGTGGCGGCGCTCTCCAGGGAAGACATCAAGATGGGCGGTCCGCCGGTGGACAACGTCGCCCTCGACGAGGAAGGCGAAAGCGCCCTATTCCTGTTGGCCGGCTATTCGGTCGCTATCGGACTGGTCGTTTCGTGGTGGTGTTTGCGGAGCATGCCGCTGGTGATGATCGTGTTCATCACCGGCATCTACGGCGGCATGATCTCGTTGGCGCTGGTGTATTACACCGGCGGCACGATGAACGCGATTCTGCTCACCATGCCGTCGCTGGTCTACGTGGCGGCCACCTCGGGCGCGATCCATTTGGCGAATTACTATCGCGAGGGCGTGCTGGAGCACGGCGTGG
>JAJDEG010000729.1 GCA_029259895.1 Planctomycetota bacterium | reverse complement strand
CGGCTGGACGACGGCGCCGCCGAGTGGACGAGCGACGAGTTTGGATTCGCGGCCAGCGGCGAACGATGCCTTCCGGCCGGACGTGGATTCGCGGGAGAGGACCGGTATTACCTGCCGACTTCCAACGGAGAACTGATCGCCATCAAGCTCGACGACGGCCACATCATCGAACGGCGGCAAGTCGGACGCCTGCCGCTCGGCAACATGATCTGCTTTCGCGGCGAATTGATTTCCTACGGCGTGACCGGCCTGGAAGCGCTGTGGCAAACGGATTCGCTGCAACGACGCGTCGATACCCTATTGGCAAAAAACGAAAACGACGCGTGGGCACTGGCGCGTCGCGCGGAGCTGTTGCTCGATGGGTCGAGTTCTCGTGCCGGCGACTTCGACGACGCGATTGCATCGTTTCGCCGTGCAATCGATGTCGCCGAAGCCGATAGCCCGCTGCGGCGGCACACGTCGCTGCTGCTTGCCGGGGCGCTGCTCGATAAACTTCAATCCGACTTCGCGGCGCATCGCGATTCGCTCGACGAAATCGACCGGCTCATCGGCGATGGCCGGCTGCGAGAACAATTCGAGCGCGTGGCCGCCGCCGGACTTCAACAGATCGGCGATCGCGGCGCGGCGTTGGATCGGTACTTGAAGATCATCGACTCGGGAGGCCCCTGGGACGAGATGATCGAGCCGGATCCCCATCGTCGTGTGCGCCGCGACGCATGGATGAGGGCGCAACTCGCCACGCTCGTCGAGTCGGCGGCGCCGCTCGAGCGCGAAGTGATCGACGCGGCCATCCGTCAGAGGGTCGATGCGGCGATTGAGAGCGGACGACTCTCAGCGTTGAAGCCCGCCGTGGCCTATTTTGGCGGGCATCCCGCTTCGCAATCGGCATCGTTGAAACTCGCCCGCCTGCTGATCGAAAGCGGAGAATTGCTCGACGCGCAGCAGCTCGTGCTGGGATTGGTTGGGGCGAGCGACAAGTCGATCGCCGCCGGCGCAATCGCGCTGCTCGGCGATATGTATTTGAAATCGAATCGGCGTTCGCTAGCGGCGGCGCACGCAGGGCGGCTGGAAAACGAGTTCCGCGACGTCGTACTGGACGGCGTAATGGACGGCATGACGGAAGGCCGCGTCACGGGACACTCGGCGGCCGAGGCGATCCTCGCCCAACTTTCCCTCGACGGTGATACGCCGTCGCCGCTGGCCATCGACGAACCCGGCGGCCAGTGGCCGGTGGGTCACGTTAAGATCGAAATTGGCAAACGGACGGGCGTAAACCAACCGCGCGAAACGCAATACAAAGTCCCCGTCGTCGGGCCGCGCGGCTTGGCGGTCGGCGACGGTCAACTGATTCTCGAACGCAACGCCCAGCGTCTGGTGACGCGAGACGCGCTCGGCAAGGACCGGCTTCACGTTTCCGCGCTCAGCAGCCCGCTGGCGGAAGAACGTGAGATCGATCCCTATGTGTGCGTGGCCCGCGAGCGAGGCCATTTGGTAATCCTTTCGGCGGGAGATCGGATCGTCGCCATCGACGGGCTTGCCGCGCCGCTCGACGCACACAGGGCAACGGCCTGGGAACAGCCGCTCGCGATGAAGTCCGACGACGACTCGTCGCCGCGATACGATCAACGGCGTCGCCGCGTCGACCGCGGGCAAATTTCCAAACGCTGGGGCGAAGTCGAGTTTCGCGCCGTCGACTCTGACGCCAACGTGCAGGGCGTACTCGGACCCATCACCGACGCCGGCGTGTGTTACCAGCGCGGAAGGGAATTGGTGTGCGTCGAACCGGCCACCGGCAAACTCGTGTGGACGGTCGCTAATATTCCCTCTGGCTGCGAACTGTTCGGCGACGACGAAATGTTGTTCGCCGCGCCGCACGACAGCCTCGCCGACGCGCTCGTGTTTCGCATGACCGACGGCCTGCCGATGGGAACGCGTCGAGTGCCGAGCGAAATGAGCCGCATGACGACGCTCGGCCGAAAGATTCTCGTGTGGGGACAACACGACGGCCAACTCGCCATCGGGTTGCTCGACGCCTGGTCTGGCGAGCGAAGCTGGAACCGCGTCGTCGCCCAGGGGACGGTCGCTCAGGTACTCGGCAACCGCGTCGCCGTGTTCGAACCGTCGGGAAAGTTTGCCCTCGTCGACGTCCTCTCCGGCAATCCGGCATTCGAGCAACAATTGCTGAGCGAATACGACGAATCGGGACAGCCTCGGTTGGTCTCGTTGCACGTCATCGAGTCCGCCGAGCAAATGATCGTGGTCGCCAATCGGAGCAAGACGCCCGACCACAGCAAGGATAACAAGGTGCGATGGATCACGCGGCAAGCGCCGTTGGTGACCGGGCGCGTATATGCCCTTAACGCACGGACGGGCGCGCGGCAGTGGCCAGTGCCGGCCGAAGTCGAGGACCAGGGCCTCATGCTTTCCCAACCGCCACAGTTGCCGCTGCTCGCGTTCATGCGGCACGCCGACTTGGGCGAGGGCCGCGATCGCCGAGTACGGTTCACGACGCATGTCTATTGCCTCGACAAAAGGACCGGCGGCGCGGTGATGCACGTCGACGCGACGACCGGCTACCGATTCAGCCGATTGGACTTGGACGCCGCTTCGGCCTACGGTTGCCACTGGACGGCCGATCCACAACTTGGCACGGCGACCTGTGCGTTGCCCGCACTGACGGTGACTTTCCGATATACGAGCCAACCGATAGCGCCGGAACCACCGGCACAACTGGCCGACAACGATCCCGACGGTGAAGCAGCGCGGCAGGCTCGGGCGATCGGTTCGTTTTTCAAAGAGCTAGGACGACGTCAGGCCGATCCCGGCGGTCGAACGCCCGAAGATATTTTCGGTGGCGACGACGACCTCGACGACGAGTAGTAAGGCGAGTAGCAACGGGACGCAACGAATGCACAAGACGACCACAATATTGTTGACGGTAATTGCGGCGATCGTCGCCGGGCCGCTCTCGTCGCGCGCCGCGGCCGCCGAGCGGGATCCGCGCACGCAGGCCGTCGTCCATCGCGGTTTGGAGTGGCTGGCGTCGACGCAGTCGCGCGTCGGCAACTGGACGGCCAAGAACGGCGCGTATCCCACGGCGATGACGGCGCTGGCCGGTTGCGCGTTCTTGTGCGAAGGTTCGACGACGACGCAGGGGAAGTATCAAGAGAACGTTCGCCGGTCCGTCGACTACCTAATCAATCGCTCGCGCGAAAACGGCCTGATCGGCGATCCGGCAACCGACGACCGCTATACCTACGGCCACGGCTTCTCGCTGCTGTTCCTTTCGCAAGTGCTCGGCGAGGAAGAAGACGAAGCCCGCCGCGCGAAGCTCGTCGACGTGCTCACACGGGCGGTCGAGTTCACTGGCCGTGCGCAGACTTCGGCCGGCGGCTGGGGTTACGTGAGTGCCAAGGACGGCGGCAATTTCGACGAAGGCTCGACCACCGTGACGCAAGTCCAAGGTCTGCGAAGCTGCCGCAACGCCGGCATCCGCGTGCCCAAGGAAGTCGTCGACAAGGCGGTCGAATACATCCACAAATGCACGCATGCCGACGGCGGCGTGCAATACAGCTCGCAAGGCGGCAGCAGCCGCCCGGCGATCACCGCCGCGGCCATCGCCTGTCTGTACAACGCCGGCGAGTACGACGACAAGTATGTGCCGAAGTATCGAGAATATTGCGAGAAGAACCTCAACGGATTGGGCACCGACGGCTTCGGTCACTGGCACTACGCGCACTACTACTACGCTCAGGCGATGTATCGCGACGGCGGCGCGAAGTGGGAGAAGTATCGCGACGAAACGACGAAGAAGATTCTCGCCGACGTGAAAGACGATGGCCGCACGGCTTATTGGGAGCAAGGCTTCGTCGGCCCGGTGTATACGACGGCGATCAACCTGACGATTTTGCAACTCGACGGCGCGGCGCTGCCAATTTACCAACGGTGAAATAGGGGTCGGCATTCAGGATTCGGGATTCGGGGGGGAAACACTTCGATCGCGACCACACATCCCAAATGCCGAATCCCGACCCCCGAATCCTGACCCCTGAACTCTATGCAAAACAACGACTCGGCCGTTGCCCGATTGGGCGAGGCTCGTAAGAAGATTCTCGATCAGTTCTCGCGCGTGATCGTCGGCCAGAGCCACGTCATCGAGGAGCTGCTCATCTGTTTGTTCAGCCGCGGGCACTGCATGCTAGAAGGCGTGCCGGGCCTGGCCAAGACGCTGATGATCAGCACGCTGGCTCGCACGCTCAATTTGTCGTTCAGCCGCATCCAGTTCACGCCCGACTTGATGCCGGCCGACATCACGGGCACCGACGTGATCGAAGAGAACATAACGTCGGGCGCGCGGGACTTTCGTTTTCTCGAAGGGCCGCTGTTCTCGCACGTCATCCTTGCCGACGAAATCAACCGCACGCCCCCCAAGACGCAGGCGGCGCTCTTGGAAGCGATGCAAGAGCGGCAAGTCACGGTTGGGCGGATTCGCCACCAGTTGGCCGATCCGTTTTTCGTACTGGCGACGCAGAATCCGATCGAACAGGAAGGGACGTACCCGCTGCCCGAGGCGCAGCAGGACCGCTTCATGTTCAAGGTGTTCGTCAAATATCCGTCGGCGCAGGAGGAATTCGAGATCGCCCGTCGAACGACGTCGACGCTGGTCGAACAAGTCACGGCCGTATTGTCGGCGGCCGAGATATTGGACCTACAGCGGCTTGTTCGCGAAGTGCCGGCGGCCGACCACGTTATTCGATACGCCATCGCCCTGGTGCGGCAGACGCGAGCCAACGAAGACGGTGCGCCAGATTTCGTGCGCGAGCTGATCCACTGGGGCGCGGGACCACGAGCCGTGCAGTTCTTGCTGCTCGGCGCAAAATCGCGGGCGCTGCTACACGGACGCACGCACGTCTCGACCGACGACATCCAAGCGCTCGCTAAACCAGTGCTTCGGCATCGCCTCGTCGTCAACTTCGCCGCCGAAAGCGAAGGCATCACCACCGACGACCTGGTCGATCGTCTGATCGCGATCACGCCCACCCGCGACGAAGAACTAACGAGCGACGCGCGGTTTGCCAAGATGTTTGCCAACTGAGAATGGAACGTTGAGTTTTTAACCACGGAGATCACAGAGGGCACAGAGGACGAAATGAAGAAGGAGGAAGGAAGAATGCAAAATGCAAAATGAAGAATGAAAAATGAAGAAAGAGCGTAGGCCGAGCGGCGCGGCTGAGTCGCCGTACAGCATTTTTCATTCTTCATTCTGCATTTTGCATTTCCTCCGTGTCCTCCGTGCCCTCTGTGGTTAAACGAACCGGCCTCGAACCCGCTTGACGACGATGCCCGACACGAAGGTGCTGCTCAATCCCGCCGCGATCAAACGGATCGGTCGGCTGGAACTGCGCGCCCGGCATATCGTCGACGGCTTTCTCTCCGGCATGCACCGCAGCCCGTATTTTGGCCAGTCGGTCGAGTTTCGCCAGCATCGGCAATACGTGCCCGGCGATGATCTGCGGAACGTCGACTGGAAGGTGTGGGCGAAGCAGGACCGGCTCTACATCAAGCAGTACGAGGAGGACGCCAATCTCCGCTGCACGCTGCTGGTCGACGTGTCGGCGAGCATGAGCTATGGCAGCGGGCCGCTCTCGAAGTACGAATACGCGGCTTCGGCGGCCGCGGCGCTGGCGTACTTGCTGCTCAAGCAGCAGGACGCGGTGAGTTGCGTGACGTTCGCCGATGCGATTCGCGCTCGCGTGCCAAGCCGGACGCGGCGGACGCACCTCGACGCGGTCGTGGCGGCCCTGGCCGAGCAATCGCCCAACGAAAAGACGTCGCTGTTCGATGTCCTCCGCGACGTGGCCGAGCACGATCCGCGGCGGGGCATGGTCGTGCTGCTGTCGGACTTGTTCGTCGAACGCGACGGGCTGTTCAAGGGGTTGGGCCAACTGCGGCAGCGAGGGCACGACGTACTCGTTCTGCACGTGCTCGACGACGACGAACTCGACTTCACGTTCACCGGCCCGACGCGATTTGAAGAACTGGAAGGCGCGGCCGTACTGAATTGCAATCCGCGCG
>JAJDEG010000728.1 GCA_029259895.1 Planctomycetota bacterium | reverse complement strand
CCTGCTGAGAAACAAACTAGGCTCGGCCGACCTAACCGGCGACCTCAACAACGACGGCACGGTCACCGCAGCCGACGTAGCCTCCTTCATCAGCAGCTACCAAGCCTCCAACAACCCAACACCACCCCCCAGCCCAGCCGCATCCGCCGCAATCGTAGCCCGCGCCGCTCGGGATCAGGCCTTAGCGGCAGCGGACGACATGCTTTCGGCTCGCGTCCGACGTGCGGCTTCGCCGGCGGTCCGAACGGGCGAGGCGAACGCGACATCGCGACGCACGTTGGCCCGTTCGGCGGTCGATGGTGTGCTGGAATCGAACGTCCTGGGAGATGATCGGCCGTTGCGTTCCGCGCGGTCGGGGATTCGTGCGGCGCGCGCCGTGTCGCGTTAGAGTTTGCCGCACTAGACGCCGAATTGCGCCGAGGGCATGGCAAAAAGCGAGCGGAGCGGATAGGCTGGGAGCCGGCGCTAACGCGACCAAGTCGCTTCGCGTCGTTACGCGCACTCGGCCCAATCCTCTCGGCAATAGATCGACATGGACAGCATCAATTGGCTCGACGTCTTGCTTCGTTGGATGCACATCTTCGCGGCGATCACGGCCGTCGGCGGGACTTTCTTCGCGCGGTTGGCGTTGTTGCCCGCGATCGAGGAAAGCTTAACGCCGGAATCGCGGAAATCGCTGCATGCGGCAATCCGGCGGCGATGGTCCAAGCTCGTCGCGGCGTCGATCGCGTTCTTGTTGGTTTCCGGTCTGGTGAATTATGCGATGCGGATCATTCCGGGCTACGATTTGCCAAAGTTCTATCATCCGCTGTTCGGCGTGAAGTTTCTCCTGGCGATGGGCATCTTCTTTATTGCCAGCGTGCTTTCGGGACGCAGCGCGATGGCCGACCGCTTCCGGCAGAACGCCCGCAAGTGGCTGACGATCAATGCCGTGCTGGCGGTGCTGGTCGTGCTGATTTCGGGCGTGCTGAAGACGGCCGAGAAATCGAAAAAACCCGCACCATCGCCGGCCGCGGCCGTGGAAATGGCGAAGCCGCACGGGTAATTCACCCGATTCGGCCGCCGCAACGGCCTAAACGTTCCGGCTGAATCGCCGCGGCAGCGGACGACAAAATTTTTGCTCTGCTGCGGGCCGCCGTTTAGAATTGAACGGTGAGGAGCTTGTTGCACGCAAGCCGGGCGACGCATGCCGCGCTTGGATTGCCGTCGCGAATCGTCGCGCGCGTCCAGTCTGCCAGGCGATTCGCCCGATTTCGGCCGCAACGATAACGCGAACGATCGAGCCATGACGCAACGGACCGAAGCCATTCTGATTCTCCGGCAGGCCCGCGACATGCTTGTCGCTCGGCTGGCCGAACGCGTTCTCGACGCCAGGCAAGAGATTCTCGACGACGCCGAGGGGGGACTGTTTCAGGGCGGGATCGACGAAATCTACGAGCAGATCGTAACGCGGCTCGCACACGTCAACGCGATGCTCAATCACCTTCCGCCGGAGGAAGCGACGGCCAGCGTCGATGCGCATCCGATGTCCGCCGACGCCGGTGCGGGCATGGCGGCGGCGTCAGTGCTCGACACCAACGACGTGGCACTCGGCAGCCGGGCCGAAACGCCCGCGCTGCCGGCCCCGCAGCGAGCCCAATCTCTGACGGGGCCATCGGACGTCCTTCCGTCGGACGTCGGACCGGGCGACGTTGCTCCCGTGGGCGAGGCATCGTTCCGTTCGTTCGGCACGCAAATCTTCACCGGCGATCTCGACGCGGCCGGCGAATCGCTCGCGGAACTATTCGACGTCGACGCACAGCGGGGCCGGCGCTGCGCAGAAACATTTGCCGAGCAGCTTAGCCGCTCGCCCGAGGTGATGACCAAGGCGATGTCGCTTCGCCAAGAGATCGCGACGGCGAATTTCAATTCTTCGCTGATGCTGCTTTACGAATGCTTTGGTTTGCAAGGGTTGGAGGCAATCTCGGTGCTGCAAACACTGATGTCGCGGCTGGGAGCCGAATAGACTCAACGTCGGTTGCGTCGTAAAAGTCCTGCCGTTGGCGCGCGACGATCAGAGCGTCGCGAGTACCGCGTCATTGAGACTCTCCATGATCCGGTCGCCTGTGCGATGTACGACGTGGTGACTCGCACGAAGCGCGTCGGCTGTGCCGCCGCGCGACGAGTGGCTTCGCGTGGCAACCTGGTCGGCAGCCAACGTAGCCCAGTTTCCTTCATCGCGCCGCTGCCGGGAATCCGTCGCCCATAGTTTTAACGTCGCATCGGCGGCGGGCAGCGCAGGTCGTGCGCTAAGCGACGTGTTGGCCGCTCGGCTGCCGGCGGCGAACGCTGAGTTTCCAGCTGGCGTCCGATCCATCGAAAAGAGACTCAATACCGGCGCTTCGCCAGCGCCGACGTCGCGATGGCGAGCGTTGGGCGTGTAGTACGCTGCCTCATCGGCTTCCGACTCGAACGTGGGGTGTCCTTCGGTGCCGTCCGATGCGCGGCCGCCCTTTCCGCCGCCATTCCCATTTCCATTACCGTTTCCACCACCGCCAACTTTGGCGACCGACAGATCGTAATCGTTAGTCGCCCCGTTGGGACTGAACACGCGGATGAAATAGTCCTGATTCGCCGACAGACTTAGCGTGATCGATTCGTCGTCGTTCGTCGAGTTGCTGCCGGCGATGAATCGTTGCTGATTGTCGTAGATTTCGAGGTCAACGTTGCCGCCGGATTGGCTGAATAGCGCCGACACGTTGAACGTCGCGCTTTTGGCGACCGAGAATCGGAAGAAGTCGCT
Organism: Planctomycetota bacterium; assembly: GCA_029259895.1. Lineage (GTDB taxonomy): Bacteria > Planctomycetota > Planctomycetia > Pirellulales > PLA5 > PLA5. The sequence goes on along the minus strand of JAJDEG010000728.1, from coordinate 1,429 downwards.
GTCGCTGCTCGTGTGTAGCGACAGGCCGCTTTGGCCGGTGCTATTGAACTTGCCGAGATTCGTCGCCGAGGCGAACGTGTCGTTCGACTCGAACCGGTCCGCCACGGGGCCGGTCGGATCGGGCGTTGGGTCGGGTGTCGGGTCTGGCGGCGGCTCGGTTCCGCCGGTCAAGCCAAACGACACGCTGATTTGATACGCTCCCATGCCAAACTCATCGCCGGTCGCGCCGTCGGCGACGACGTAATACGTTTCGCCCTCGGCCAGCCCGGTCAGTGCAACGGTAACAAAACCTCCGTAATTCCCGCCAGCGTCGGCCGACGTCACGAAATACCCGTTTCCGTCGTATACCGAAAGCTTCGGAGCCAGCAAGCTCCGACCGCGGGCGTCGAGCGTCACACTCAGCGAACCGTCCGTGCCGACGGGCGTCGACAACCGGTAATAGTCCACGTCGGCGATGCTGGTCAGGTCGGCGTTGGCCGTTCGCGTGCCCGAGCTGCCGACGGACAGGACGGAAGCCGTGCCTAGGCTGTTGTTGCTGCCGACGGCATCGAAAGTATCTTGGCTGCGAGCGCCATAAAGCGATTGAACCCCGGCGATGTCGTCCGCCGTCAGGCCGCCGTAAACGCCCGTGATATAGGCGTACATCACCGAGCCTGCATCGCTGTGGCCCAGGCCAACGCTGTGCCCGACTTCGTGGAGCAGGACGGAATAAATATCGCGCGACGATCCGATGCTGAAGACCTTTTCCGTGGCCATCGTGATGTCGCCGCCCAGCGTCGACCAGCTATTCGGGTAGTATGCGTAGGCCAGCGGCCCGCCGAGAGCGTGCGCCCCCAGGCGAATGTCGCCGAATCGGCTGTCCCCCTGGGCGCTGCCCGAAGTCCCGGATGCCGCGCCGCTGTCGGCGACGAAGTGGAAGTTCAGGTTCGAGACGTTGGCCCAAGATTGCAGCGCCCTGGCAAACTCCCTCTGCCAGGCGGCCCGCGGGGCGACGGCGTCGAGCAGAGCGAAAAGACCGCTGGAATAGCCCTCGCTGCTCGTTCCGTCGGGGAGATAGCTGACCGAAACGTTGGTGTTCGTCCATTGATAGCCGGTGGCGGCGAACATCACCAGCCGTTGTTCGAGCGTTTCGTGCCGAAGACCGCGTGGTTGACGTAAGTCCTTACGGACGCGCGCCTTGCGCGCAGCGGTAACGCCGACCTGAGTCAATTTCATGGCCTGCTCCAATCAAAGCGAGAGGAATCGAAGAGGTGAGCGCGGAGCCGAGAGGCGACTGCCCAACGGAAAGTCTACGTCAGAATCTAGGCGTCGTTGGTAAACGCATCGGGATATTCTGGCCTCCTGCCACCAAGAAGAGAAGATAGGGACAATAGCATGTTTTTGCGGGCTGTAAATAGAAAAGCCGACATGAATGCCATTGAATATGCAG
>JAJDEG010000727.1 GCA_029259895.1 Planctomycetota bacterium | reverse complement strand
GAATCGGCAATCGCGAAGTTCGAGTTCGTTCGCCGCAGGGCGCAGCAGAGCATCACTTGGCCGTTGCTCGGCGGCCCTCCGGAACATAGAATAGCGCGATTGCAATTCCGGCCGCGTTCGGCGGCGTTTTTTGGCATTGGCGTTTGGCATCGGCGACGCGTTGCCGCGACTGCTTCCGGTGCCCGTTTTTGCCCGCGGATTCGCTCCTCGGATAGGGTCGTTTCGTCATGCTCGAGCGAAAGCCGCTGTTTCCCAACGTTATCGAGTTGAATCACCAGGCCGGACACCGTATTGGGTGTTGCGTCTATTTGATTTACGACGGGCCGAAGTGGCTGCTGGTCGATATCGGCTACGAAGACACGGTCGACGAGATCATCGATCTGATTCGGGAGCTCGACTTTCCGTTGGCGAATTGCCAAACGATCGTCGCCACGCACGCCGACGTCGATCACGTACAGGGGCTTGCCAAGGCGAAGCAGATTCTCCGCACGACGGTCACCGCCCATCGCAAAGCGGTTGCTGCCATGGAGTCCGGCGATCGACTGCTCACCTTCGCCGAGATCGCCGCACAGGGTATCAGCCTCGAAATGCCGCCCGTCAAAGTCGATCGGCAGGTAGGCGACGGCGATAAGATCCAAGTAGGCGACCTGTCGCTTGAAGTCTGGCACACGCCGGGCCACACCGACAGCCAGCTTGCGTTTCGGCTTGGCGACTTGCTGCTCAGCGGCGACAATATCTTTCGCGACGGCTGCATCGGTGCGATCGACGCCCACCACGGCAGCGACCTTGGCGACTTTCTCGCCTCGCTCGAACGCATCCGCCAGAGCGACGTCGGGTGGCTGCTTCCCAGTCACGGCCCGCCGTTTCGCAAGGACAATGGCCTCATTGAACGGACGATCGAACGCGTCAAGACGTACCTCCACATGGCCGACTTCGGCACCTGTGCGGTCGACTGGCCGCTGATGGACGAATGGGATCGGGAATTGGCCGAAGGGCGTGCGCCGGAGTAGCCATCGCCCAAACGCCTTCATGCCGTCGTTGTGGCCGGTCTCCTGACCGTGCCACGGGTTGTCGGATTAGGTTCTGAGCCAACGCCAAACCGCCTTCTAGCCTCAAGCCGCGAGCCTCCTCTCATGTTTCAATCGATTATTGGCGTCTTGCTAATCACGTTTCTCGTGTTCCTCGTCGTATGGGTCACGGGCCGCGTAACGCTGGGCGAGTAGCGCCGTAAGCATTCGCGTTTCCGTATACCAAAGACGCCGCTGCTTCGTCCCGCGTCATTCGACGGACCTCCGCCATCATGAGCGCCCAACCTTCCGTCGACCCGCAACGCGAACTCGCCGGGCTGACGGCCGTCGTTACCGGATCGTCGAGCGGCATCGGCCGCGCGATCGCGCTCGAACTCGCCACCGCCGGCGCGAATTGCGTCGTACACGGCCACCGCAATCGCCAGGGCGCCGACCAAACGGCGGCCGAGATTTCCGCGCTGGGCACCGATTCGATCGTGCAACTCGCCGACGTAGCGGACGCCAATGCGTGCCGAAAATTGATCGAGGCCGCTTGGCAGTGGCAAGCCGGCGTCGACATTTGGGTCAACAACGCCGGCGCGGACGTTCTCTCCGCGCCAAGTTCCGAGCTTTCCGCCGACGAAAAGCTGGAATTGCTATTCCGCGTCGACGTGGCGGGCACGTTTCGTCTCTCCCGAGCGATCGGCGAGCGGATGAAACAACGCGGCCGCGGCGCGATCGTCAACATCGGTTGGGATCAGGCCGAAACCGGCATGGAGGGCGATTCGGGCCAATTCTTCGCCGCCGCCAAGAGCGCGATCGCCGCCTTCACGCGCAGCCTGGCCAAAACGCTCGCTCCGGAGGTCCGGGCCGTGTGCGTGGCGCCGGGCTGGATCAAGACATCCTGGGGCGATCAGGCGTCGGAGTACTGGCAGCGACGGGCCGAACGGGAAAGCCTCGCCGGCCGTTGGGGATCCCCTCAAGACGTCGCCCGCGTGGTCCGTTTCGTGGTCGCGCCGCAAAACGATTACATCAACTGCCAGACGATTGCCGTCAATGGCGGCTTGGCAAAGTAACCAACGATCATCGCAAAAAAAGCGATGTTGCGGCAAATCTTCGCTTGGCGCGTAGGCCTCGCTCGTTTGCCGCCGTCGTCGCAAGCGTCTTGCCGAACGCCCCGGCGACTTGCCGGGTGTGCCGATTCGCGCTATCATGTTCAACGGTTGATATGTTCTGTCGCTCGCCAGGGCGACTTGCGGCGGATTCTCGAAGCGATGCGGGGCAAGCGGCTTTCGCATGCGAGAGTTGCGACCGCATCGAAGCGCAACCGAGGCGACGGCGTCGGTTGGCGAGCCGTAAGATGCAGCGTAATCTACCCGTCCAGCGATATGGTTAGGCGCGAGGCAACGAACGCAAGCGGCGATGCGGCGCGACTAGGACGCAAGGCCGCCGAGCGCGGCGTCCGCGAACACTTAACGGAGCACTCTTCGATGGCCAGTGAGCAGAATTCCGCTTCCAACCAACCGGTCGTCGCCGCGCTTTCGCCGGGACAAGTCGCGCCTGGGCAAGGCGAGCCGGCGATGATCGAAGCCGAAGGCCTATCAAAGTACTACGGCCACTTCGCCGCGATCGATAACGTATCGTTCTCGATCCCGCGCGGTGAAGTCGTGGCGTTTCTCGGCCCGAACGGGGCTGGCAAGAGTACGACCATGAAGCTGCTCACGGGCTACCTGTCGCCCTCGGCCGGCAAAGCGCGGATCGCCGGTCACGATATGGCGAACGATCGCATCGCCGGGGCCGAACGGCTGGGTTACTTACCCGAGAACGGCCCGCTGTATCCGGACATGTCGCCGCGATCGCTGCTCGAGTTCTTCGCCGACGCCCGCGGCATGAGCGGCAGCGTCAAGCGAACGCGTTGCGCCGAGGTCGTCGAGTTGTGCGGCGTAGGCGACGTGATCGGCAAGCCGATCGGAAAGCTCTCCAAAGGTTACCGGCAGCGCGTCGGGCTGGCCCAAGCGCTGTTGCACGAGCCGGATGTGCTGATCCTCGACGAACCGACAGCCGGTCTCGACCCAAACCAGATTCACGAAGTCCGCGAGATCATCCGCCAACTAGGTAAGCAAAAGACGATCTTGCTCTCGACGCACATTATGCAGGAAGTCCAAGCCGTCGCTGGC
>JAJDEG010000726.1 GCA_029259895.1 Planctomycetota bacterium | reverse complement strand
GGCACGCGCGATCCGGCCACCGGCAAGATCACGATGATGCCCAAGCTCGTCCCCGCCTGCCAGACGCCGGCATCGGACAACTCGGTTTTCGTCACCGACAGCGATAAGATTCGCAACGCCCGCGCGATGGTCGAGGAAGATTTACTCATCGACCATCCGATCGACTGTCCGATCTGCGACAAGGCCGGCGAGTGTTACTTGCAGGATTACCACTTCGAGCACGGTCGCGACGAGCGGCGGGCCGACATCCGCCCGTTCACCAGCCGCCGCCGTCCGATGGGCGATACCGTAACGCTGTTCGTCGACCGCTGCGTGATGTGTACTCGCTGCGTGCGGTTCACGCGAGAAATCTCCGGCGACGCGGAATTGATGGTCATCAACCGTGGTTCGCACGAAGAGATCGACGTCTTCCCCGGCTACCCGCTCGATAACAAGATGTCCGGCAACGTCGTCGACCTCTGCCCAGTCGGGGCGCTCGGCGACAAGGACTTTTTGTATCAGCAGCGCGTGTGGTTCATGAAGAAGCACGACGGCGTGTGCGCCGGCTGCTCGACGGGCTGCTCGATCACCGTTGAAGAGAATCAAGATCGGGTGTACCGCCTCAAGCCGCGCGAGAACCCAGAAGTCAACCAGTGGTGGATGTGCGACGAAGGGCGGTACGGATTTCATCACGTTCACAGTGAGCAGCGGTTGACGGAGCCACGACGGCGAATGGCCAACGGCGAGTACGAAACAATCGAGTGGTCGCCGCTACTCGCCGAGATCGACCGACGGCTGCGCGACTTGGTTGCGGACGAGCAATGGCTCGCGGCAATTGTCTCGCCGCACTTGACGGTCGAAGAAGCGTATTTGCTCGTCAAGTACTTTCGCACGTTGCAGCCCGATGCGCGCTTCGCATTGGGCGACGTGCCGAGTTTCGACGGTCCGGATGAAACATTTAAGAACGGCTTTACGATTCGCGCCGAGAAGTGCCCGAATCGCCGCGGCGTGGAGGAGATTCTCGAACACTTCCGTGGAACGAATGAAATAATCGATCGCGATCACATCGCCGACGACGCCGGGGTGTTCTACGAGGGTGTCTGGGTGAGCGGCGGGTATTGGCAGCCCGAATTGGGCGACGTCGACATCGCGCCCTGGCAGTTAGAGATTAACCGGCCGAAGCTGCTCGTCGTACACGACCTGTTCCGATCTAACCTATGGGACGCGGCGGACTACCAATTGCCCGGTGCTTCGTTCGCCGAACGGGCCGGGTCGTATGTCAACCATGCGAATCACCTCCAATCGTTCGATTGGGCTGTGCGTCCACCGGCCGGCGTTTGGACCGAAGGACAGATATTCTGGCGGCTGCTGGGAATGTCTGGCCTGTATGACGCACGCACGGTTATGGCCGAAATCGCCGCGACGATTCCGTTCTTCGCCGCCGCACAAGGAGGCGTGCCAGCGACGGGAGTGAAGCTCGCCGCAGAACAACCCGAACCCGCCGCAACGTAATTCCCGAATCCCGATTCCCGCGCCCCGAATCCCGCGCCCCTCCCCCAATGTTCGAACTAATCGAAGCCATCGCGAAGATCGCCATCCTCGTCGGCGGGCTGATGACCGCCGCGGCGTATTTCGTGCTGCTCGAACGCTGGATGGCCGCGTGGGTGCAGGATCGACGCGGACCGAACCGCGTCGGCGTGCCCCTCACCAACATCAAGTTGTTCGGCCTCGGCCAGCCGCTGGCCGACGGCGTGAAGATGCTGCTCAAGGAAGATTTCACGCCGTCGCACGTCGATCGCCGGCTGTTCGTGATCGCGCCGATCGTCATCATGACCGCCGCCGTGGCAATCTTTGCCGTGATCCCGTTCGGCAGCGTAACGCCGGCGGTCGTGCCCGTCGAAGGGACCGCCGAAGGGACCATCGAGGCAGGCAGCGCGGTGGCGCGGCCCATCGAACTGGTCGTCGCTCCCGGCGTCGACGTCGGCATGCTCTACGTGTTCGCCCTGTCCAGCATCGCGGTCTACGGCGTCATCCTCGGCGGTTGGGCGAGCAACAACAAATACAGTTTCCTCGGCGGATTGCGGTCGAGCGCCCAGTTGATCGCGTACGAGCTTCCGCTCGGGCTGGGCATCCTCGGCGTCGTGCTGGCCAGCGGCTCGCTCAACCTGGGCGACATTATCACGCATCAGGCGTCGACCGGCGTGTGGAACGCGATCAGTCAGCCGCTCGGATTCGTCGTGTTCGTCGTCGCGGCATTCGCCGAGGCGGCGCGGTTGCCCTTCGACCTGCCGGAGTGCGAACAGGAACTGATCGGCGGCTATCACACCGAATACGGCGGCATGAAGCTCGTGCTGTTTCTCACGGCCGAATTCATCCACATGATCACGGCGTCGTTCTTGATCGTGATTCTGTTCCTCGGCGGCTGGCATTTCTGGGGCATCACCGGCAGCGGCGGCGAAATCGGCTGGGGCGTGGCCGTCTTGCGGGTATTCGTGCTGGCGGTGAAAATCCTGCTCGTCATTTTGTTCTTCATGCTGGTGCGGTGGAGTTGGCCGCGGTTTCGCTTCGACCAGCTAATGGCGCTCGCCTGGAAGGTGATGCTGCCATTGGGGATGGTGAACCTGCTGGCGATGGCGGCCATCGTCGAAATCGAACGGACGTATGCCGGCGAACTGAGCTGGTTTGCAAGACTGCTCTTGATCTTGGCGTCGTGGGGCGTGCTAGTCGGAGGTTGGGTGGCCGTGGCGATCGCCCAGCCCCTGACGGCCGATAATCGAGCGCGGACGGCGATCGAAGAATAGGGACTCGTTATCCGCAGATTTTCGCAGATTTTCGCAGATCGAGAAATGATTGTTGAAGGCCAAGAACACGAACACGAATCGAGTATTCTCCGTGATCTCTGTGCCTCCGTGGTTAGTTTTGTATTTGAGATAGACGCGTTTACACAAAGCTCGCGATGAAACCCGACGACCCAAACATTACGTGGCTGGAAGAACCGCAGCTTGGCTTGGTGGGCCGGATGTATTTGCCGCTGTTCTTTCAGGGACTGGCGACCACGGCAAAACATCTTGTCGGGCCGAAGGTGACGGTGAGTTTTCCAGAAGAGCGGCCCGAAATCGGCAACCCGCTGATCTACCGCGGCGTGCATCGGCTGAACAAGGACGAGCAAGGGCGGGTCAAGTGCGTGGCGTGTTTCTTGTGTGCGACGGCCTGCCCGGCACATTGCATCGATATCATCGGCGTCGAAAGCCCGTGGCCGGATCGGGAGAAGTACCCAGAGAGCTTCGTAATCGACGAGTTGCGATGCATCTTCTGCGGCATGTGCGAAGAGGCATGTCCGGTGGACGCGATCGAGCTGACGAGTTTGCTCGATCTAACGGGCCGCAGCCGCGAGGAGATGATCTTCGACAAAGAAAAGCTATTGAGCGTCTACGACCAGACGAAAGACGCCGAACCCATGAAGTCGGCGGCGCTGGGCGGAACGGTTTGAGAATGGCGAGTGAGTTATTTAACCACGGAGAACACGGACGACACAGAGCACAAGGCAAGAAGGCAACGTGCGAAATCAAGCACGAGAATCGAGCGAATCGCGCCGTGAGACTCCAACCGCCCGTTTGCATCTATCATCCTGTATTCCGTATTCCCTCCGTGCTCTCCGTGTCCTCCGTGGTTAAACAACCGACGTGACATTGTTGCATTGGCTAGAGGTAGACCTTGTTGACCGCGAATGAACATCTGATCGGCTCGGCTGTCGTGGCCGCTTTGGGGTTGTGGCTGATGCTGCCGCCTAGCGGAGAGCGGCTGCGCGCGCTGGGCCTAGTCGTGGCCGCGTCGGGCTTGGGCTGGCTGATGTCGCGGATGCCCGGGTTGGGGACGTGGGCCGCGGATGCCGCCTTTTGGTCGCTTGCCGCCGCCACTTCCGCCGCAGCCGTGGCGACCGTCGTGTCGCGCAATCCCGTGTACAGCGCGCTGTGGTTCGCCTTATCGCTGCTGGGCACGGCAGGCGTGTTCGCGCTGCAAGGCGCACAGTTCCTGGCCGTGGCGACGATCGTCGTTTATGCCGGGGCGATCGTGGTGACCTTTCTGTTCGTACTGATGCTGGCGCAGCCCGACGGCACGGCGTATTACGACCGCGTCGGCTGGGGGCGTGTCACGTCGCTGCTCGCTTGTGCCTGTCCGGCCGTCATCGTCGGCGTGCTGGCGATGATGCTGTCGAGTTCGCTGGCCGGATTCGAGGCGGGCACGGCAACGGTGGCCGAACTGGCGGCGAACGTTCGGCACGAGGAGCACGTCGCGCGGCTCGGCGGAACACTGTTTACGGACCATCTCGTGGCGGTCGAGTTGGCCGGCACGCTGCTGCTCGTGGCCCTGGTCGGGGCCGTGGCGATTACCGCGCAAGATCGGCAAAAGACCGACGCTCGCAAGACGCACGGCGGAGGTGCATCGCGATGAGCGAAGCCGCGCTGCTGCACAATTCGTTGATGCTCGGGGCGATTCTCTTCGCCGTCGGCATGGTCGGCATGGTCGTGCGGCGGAACATGATCGTGATGTTCCTGTGCGCCGAGATGATGCTGCAAGGCGTGTCGGTGAGCCTCGTCGCTTGGGGCCGTTTTCACAACGACTTCGGCGGCCAGATGCTGGTGATCTTCATCCTCACGGTGGCAGCCTGCGAGGCCGGCCTCGGCCTAGCGCTGTTCGTCGTGTTGTTTCATCGCAGCGGAAATTTGGATATCACCTACTGGCAAGAGCTGCGCGAGGAGAATCAGGCGGCCTTCATGGATCGCGAAGTGCCGGAGGAGGATCGGGAAAAGACGATCTGGCCGCAACTCACGCCCTCGGGCGTCGAGCCGGCGGCAAACCCGGAAGAAGAACTCCACCGCAGCCGCGTTTGACGTGGCGACCCGGTGGACGGCGAAAATGGAATACTCGGTTTCATGACGACTGCGGATTTAATGGTGCTCGTGCCGGCGCTGCCCTTGTTGGCGGCCGTGGTGACGGCGCTGTTCGGAAGGAAGCTTGGCAAACACGCCCATTGGCCGGCGCTGATTTGCGTCGCGCTGGCATTCGTATGCAGCGTCGGATTGCTGCGCGAGACATTTTCCGGCATCACGGAGCAAGAAAACGTCGCTGCGTCGCAAACCGCCAATTCCGGTTTGCCGGCGACCCACGTCGGTTATGAGAAGGTCGGATACGAGAAGATCGTCACGGTCTACCGCTGGGTCGGCATCCGAAACGCCTTGGGCAGCGCGGACTTCAATATTGACGTTTCGCTGCGGCTCGATCCGCTCACGGCGATCATGCTGTCGATGGTCACGTTCATCTCGACGCTGGTCGTGCTCTATTCGGTCGGCTACATGCACGACGATCCCGGCTACGCGCGGTTCTTCGCCATGGTCGCGGCGTTCGTGTTCTCGATGACGATGCTCGTGTCGGTCAGCAACTTCATCTTGCTGTACGTGTTCTGGGAAGCGGTCGGCGCGTGCAGTTATTTGCTGATCGGGTTCTGGTTCCAAAAGCCCGAGGCGGCGGCGGCAGGCAAGAAGGCGTTTCTCGTCAACCGCGTCGGCGATTTCGGATTCGCGATTGCGTTGTTCTTAATTTGGACGAGCTATGGGACGCTGAATTTTCACGATACGACCGCGAATGTGGGTCACTTTGAGCAATCCGAAGATTCACGGTCGATTTTGGCGATTGGCGATCCGTTTTCGCAACTACTACGTGAAAAGTCGCCTGAGGAGTACCGTGGAGCAGTTCACGAATTTGCTCCAGATTTGCACAGCAAATGGGAGCGAACTACGCGGGGCGTGCTCGGCCATGCTCGATTGAGCGAGAACCTGTACATCGGCGGCGCGATCGGCACCGCCATTTGCCTACTCTTGATGCTCGGCGCGTGCGGAAAAAGCGCCCAATTCCCGCTACACGTCTGGCTGCCCGACGCGATGGAAGGCCCCACGCCGGTTAGCGCTCTCATCCACGCGGCAACGATGGTCACCGCCGGCGTCTACATGGTCGCACGGTGCATGCCGCTGTTCATGGCGTCGCCCGACGCGCGGCTGGTCGTCTCGACGATCGGCGCGATCACCGCCCTGCTCGCGGGCCTGATCGCGCTCACGCAAACCGATCTCAAGCGCGTGCTGGCCTATTCCACGGTCAGCCAACTCGGCTACATGTTCCTCGCCCTCGGCACGGGCTCGCTCGCCGGCGTCTTCGCCGGCATGTTCCATCTGTTCACGCATGCCTTCTTCAAGGCCCTGTTGTTCCTCGGTGCGGGCAGCGTGATGCACTCCATGGGCGGCGTGATCGACATGCGCCGCTTCGGCGGGCTGCGGCGGATCATGCCGGTGACGAATTGGACGTTCCTGGCCGGCTGTTTGGCCCTGGCCGGCTTTCCGTTCCTGTCGGGCTTCTGGAGCAAGGACGCGATTCTGGCCTCCGTTCACACGGCAGGCCAGCACGAGCATTGGTTCCACTATCTGTATTACGCGGCGCTGGCGACGGCCTTCTTGACCGCGTTCTATACCTTCCGGGCGTATTTCTGGACGTTCTACGGCGAAGAGCGCATCCCGCACGAAGCGGGCCACCACGCCCACGAGTCGCCGTCGCCGATGACCGTGCCGTTGGTGATTCTCGCCCTGCTTGCCATCGTCGTGGGCTACCTATTCGAGCATCCGTTCCTCGAATTCCTGCGGCACACGCCGTCGCTGGCTAACGCCGCGATCGTGCCGGACGTCGGCGGCGAAGCGGGCAAAATGCACTGGGACATCGCCGCGGTCAGTTCGGTCGTGGCCCTGCTGGGCATCGGCGTCGCGGCGTTCATGTACTTGGGCGAAAAAAACGAAGCCGCCGCGCTGACCAGGGCGACCAGCCGCGTCGGTCTGTATCAGCTTTCACGAGACAAGTTCTATGTCGATGAAATCTACGCGGCGCTGATCGTGTGGCCGCTGCGGATCGCCGCGTCGGTGACTTATTTTGTCGATCGCTGGGTGGTCGACGGATTGGTAAACGCGGTCGGGCGCATTCCGCCGGCGATCGGCGCGGTGCTGCGGCCGCTGCAAAACGGATTGGTGCAGTTTTACGCCCTAGCGATGGTGCTGGGCGTGTTGACGCTGATCGGCGTCGTTTATTGGATACGGTTTTAGCTACTAGAAGTATGTCGACTTACGCACTCGTACTCGTCGCGACGATCTTCCTGCCGCTGTTGGGCGTGGGATTGGTATGGGCGGTTGCGCCGAGCGGACGGTCGACCGTGCGGTGGGTCGCGCTGGCGATTTCGCTCGTCACGCTCGCCGGGGCCGGCTGGCTTGCGTTTGCATACCCGGCCGGAAGCACCGATTTCGCCAGCGTCAACGAAACGTGGCTCGGCGAACCGTCGGGCATCGAAGTCCGGTTCCACGTCGCGCTCGACGGGCTAAGCCTGTGGCTGTTCGCGCTTTCCGCGCTGTTGAGCGTGACGGCGATTCTCGTTAGCTGGAAATCGGCCGACCAGCGCGTCGCCGAGTTCTTCGCGATGTTGCTGTTGCTCGAAACGGGCATGCTCGGCGTGTTCGCCGCGCAGGACATCATCCTGTTCTACGTGTTCTTCGAGTTCACGCTGATCCCGCTATTCTTCCTGATCGGCATCTGGGGAAGCGAGGAGCGGCGGTATGCGGCGATCAAGTTCTTTCTGTTCACCTTGGCCGGCAGCGTGCTGACGTTCTTGGGCATACTCGCGATCGTGCTCAACGCACGCGAAGCAGGCGAGAAACTGACGTTTTCGATTCCCGAACTGACGGCACGGCTGGCGGCGGATCCGCTGGAACTGCACGTGCAGTTGTTGATCTTCGTGGCCCTGTTTGCCGGCTTCGCCATCAAAGTGCCGCTGTTTCCGTTTCATACGTGGCTGCCGCTGGCGCACGTACAGGCACCGACGGCAGGCAGCGTGATTCTGGCCGGCGTGCTGCTGAAGATGGGCACGTACGGATTTCTGCGATTCAGTTTGCCGATGCTGCCCGAAGCAACGGCGGCGGCGATGCCGTGGATGCTGTGGCTGTCGGTGGCCGGCATCGTGTACGGGGCACTCGTCGCCCTGGCGCAGTCGGACATGAAGCGGCTGATCGCCTACTCCAGCGTAAGCCACTTGGGCTACTGCATGCTCGGCCTGTTCGCGCTCAATCGGCTCGGCATGCAAGGCGGCGTATTGCAGACGATCAACCACGGCCTATCGACCGGCGGACTATTCGCCATCGTCGGCATGGTGTACGAGCGGTATCACACGCGGCAGATCGGCGATTTGGGCGGACTGGCCAAGCGGTTGCCCCGGCTGGCCGCGATGATGGTGTTCTTTACGTTTTCGAGCATCGGTCTGCCGGGCCTGAACGGATTCGTCGGCGAAACGCTGGTGCTCGTCGGCATGTTCCAGCGCGGTTGGGCCGACGTAGGACAAGCCGGACCGCCGGCAGGACTTGCCACGCAATATCAATGGATCAGCATCCTGGCCGTAAGCGGCGTCGTGCTTGGCGCGTGGTACATGCTGTGGCTGGTGCAGCGCGTGTTCTTCGGGCCGCTCAAGGAGCCGACGTCGCACGGCGGCGAGCACAGCGACGGCCACGGCGAAATTAGCGATATGAACGCGCGGGAGTTCGCGGCGCTCGCGCCGCTGTGCGTGTTCATCCTGTGGATTGGCGTGCAGCCACAGTTCTTTCTCGATCGCATGGCCCCGCAGCTCGATGCGATCGCGGACCGCGCCGCGGCGGCTCTAAACGAACGCGAAACAACCGCACCGCGTAGGGTGGGTAGAACAGTTGGTTGGCCCACAAATATAAAACGTAGTAAAAACAAAAACGGGGGGGCACACGCCGGTGG
>JAJDEG010000725.1 GCA_029259895.1 Planctomycetota bacterium | reverse complement strand
CGGCCGCTCGCCGCCGGCGTCGATTACGTCCTCCACTCGGCCACCAAGTACCTCGCCGGGCACAACGACCTGCTCGCCGGCGTGCTCGTCGGTTCGGCCGAAAAGCTCGAACCGGTCCGCAAGCTCCGCGGCATCATGGGCGCGATCAACTCGCCGCACAACATGTACCTGCTCGAACGGGGCCTTAAGACGTTCGAACTGCGGATGACGCGGCACAACGAAAACGGCCTGGCCGTCGCCCGGTTTTTGGCGAACCATCCCCGCGTGGAAAAGGTCTATTACCCCGGCCTCGAGTCGCACCGCGACCACGCCGTGGCCAAACAGACCATGCGCGGCTTCGGCGGACTGGTCACGTTTCTCGTCAAAGACGCCGACTGGCGAGCGACCGGCGACGTCGTCGACCGCGTGCGAATCCCTCGCATCGGCCCCAGCCTCGGCGGCGTCGAATCGCTCATCGAACAGCCGCTGGTGATGAGCTACTACGAATGCACGCCGGAAGACCGCAAGCGATTCGGCATCAGCGACAACATGATCCGCATGGCCTGCGGCGTCGAGAACGCGGAAGATTTGATCGAAGATCTTCGCCAAGCGCTCGCTTAGTCGCGTTGCCGCGCGAACCCCGCGCCCAGAATCCCGAACCCCGCACCCCGCTCGATGCAATTCCGAACCAGAGCCATCCACGTCGGCAACGAGCGCGATTCGCAAACTGGCGCGGTCGTGCCGCCGCTGCATCTCGCTTCGACTTTCGTCCAACCTGGTGCCGGCGTGTGGGGCGAGTACGACTACTCGCGCAGCGGCAATCCAACCCGCGCCGCCTTTGAAAAGACCCTGGCCGACCTCGAATCCGGCGTCGGGGCCTTGGCATTTGCTTCCGGCATGGCCGCTACGCACGCCGCCACGATGGTGCTGTCGGCCGGCGACCACGTCGTCGCCGGTTCGGACATCTACGGCGGCACATTCCGCCTGCTGCACAAAATCTGCAATCGCGCCGGAATCAAAGTCACGCTCGCCGATTCGACCGACCTGGCCAAGTTCGAATCCGCTTTCCGCCCGGAGACGAAGCTCGTCTGGATCGAAAGCCCCGGCAATCCGCGGATGACGATCACGGACATCGCCGCTTGTGCGAAGCTGGCCCACGCCCGCGGCGCGCTGTTGGGCGTCGACAGCACGTTTGCCACGCCGGTGCTTACGCGGCCGCTCGAACTCGGCGCCGACATCGTCATGCACTCTGCCACCAAGTACATCGGCGGCCACAGCGACATGCTCGGCGGCGTGCTTGCCGTTCGCGACAAGGATCTCCGCGACCGGCTGTACTTCATCCAAAACGCCACGGGCAACGTCCTCGGCCCGTGGGAGTCGTACCTCGCCAGCCGCGGCCTCAAGACGCTCGAACTCCGCGTCCGCGAACAATGCCGCACGGCCCAGCGGATCGCCGAGTATCTCGCAGCCGATCCGCGCGTCGAATCGGTACTCTACGCCGGCCTGCCCGGTCACCCCGGCCACGACATCGCCGCCCGCCAGATGCACGGCGGTTTCGGCGCGATGCTCAGCTTCGCGCTCCAAGGCGATTTCCAAACGGCCAAGCGAATGTGCGAGAGTACGCATCTGTTTCAATTGGCGGTCAGCCTCGGTGCCGTCGAGTCGCTGATCGAACAACCGGCGTCCATGTCGCACGCCAGCTACGACGCAGCCGCCCGCGTCGAGCACGGCATCACCGACAACCTCGTACGGCTCTCGGTCGGCCTCGAAGCATTCGAAGACCTCCGCGACGACCTCGACCAAGCAATGGCGAAGGCGCTCAAAGCGACGTGAACGCATGCGCGAATGATGTAGGGTGGGTCGAACGGAGTGAGGCCCACCGAGCCGGAGCATCAAACTCCGGTGGGCCTCACTCCGTTCGACCCACCCTACGAACTACGAACTTCACTCAACCTGCTTCCAATCCCCCGCCGCCAGCATCTCCAACGGATGCCGCCGATTCACCAGCGGCATGTCGACCGGCCCACCGACGCGATGCGACTCGAATACGGCCGAAATCATCTCAATCGTCGCCCGCGCATCGATCGGCCCGCACTTCGGTTCGCGCTGCTGCTCGACGGCGTCCAATAGATCGTTCATCGCCGCCACGTTGCCCGGATGCAACGGTCCACCTTTCGGCTTGAGCGGCTCCGGCTCGTCCAACGCAGCCGTGGTGACGTTGCGCCACTTCGCCCCACTACGGCCCGGCGACCAAGCGGCGTCTTGGAGCAGCTTGACGCTCGGCAGATAACCCGTCAGCACTTCAATCACGCCGCGCGAACCAAATATCTGCACGCCGAACCGCCCATCTCCGCCCCCCGCCCCGCGCCGCGAGCCGAAATAGCCCGTCGCCCCGCTCTCCAAGTGAAACGTCGCCGTCACGGCATCTCCGGCCAGCGGTCCCAGCCCCTCGTTGCCCGGCCTGATATCCTCGCCCGTCACCGGCCGCCCGCCCTGCATCATCGCGGCATAACACCGCTTCGGTTCGCCGCCAAACATCCGGATGAGGTCCATCACGTGCGAACCGAGCACCCACAAGTCCTCGCCGCCGCCACGGCCGTCCTCCTTGCCCCGCCCCCGCAGCTCCAAGATGTCGCCGATCGCGCCATCCGCAATCAGCTTCTTTACCACGTCGATCTTCGGGCTGTAATGCGTCTGATGGGCGATACCCAGCTTCACGTGCTTGCTCTGGCAAGCCGCCACGATCTCGTCCGCCTCGACCAGCGTTCGGCAAAACGGCTTCTCCATGAAAACATGAATCCCCCGCTCCACCGCCGCCATCACCATCGCATGATGCTGATCCAACCACCGCGGGCAAACGCTCACCACGTCCGGCTTCACCTCATCGAGCATCTTCCGATAGTCGACAAAACTGCTCGCCCCGTCGAGGTGCAACCGCTTCGCCGCCTTGGCCAAACCCATCTTGTCGGCATCGGCAACGGCCACCACCGTCGCTCGCTCGACCTCCAGCCAAGCCACATCGATTCCATGCCCATAGTCGCCCCGCCCCGTATGTCCGATGGCGGCGACGCGGTATTTCATCTCGCTTCGTGGCATCGACTGGTTCTCCGTCGCTTCGTGTAACCGTATGCCCTAGGTCATGCATTCCGTGTCTGACGGAGCTGCCGTCGCGCACCGAATCACCATACCAACTCGCCCGCCCCAATTCCACTGAAAATCAGCCACCCCCCGCGCGACAACAATCGTCCGTTCAAGCCGCCAGTCATCACGCAGCTAAGTCGGCTGCCGACCGCGGTCGACGTGTTGCAGAGACGAGAGAGCGACAGGCACGCCAACATCAATCGCGACGCTCGCGCGAACTTTCGCTGAACGTTGCCTGTCGTTGCAGAAGACGACATTCCTGCTCCATGCCACGACGATGCCGTGCTACGTTGCATACCACCAAAAGAAACTGCTAGGGTGCCAACGGAAGGAAGCTCGGCTCGCCCGCCTGATCGCCGGCGGAAAGCCTCCGCTCGAAAAGCTCGTCGAAGCGGCTTTGGAAGTTCGCGATGCTCGCGTACGCGTTTTGCGAGTGCGACGCTCCTTGATCGCACCGGCCGGAGACGCGCTGGACGCTTATCGAGTGATCGATTCAAAGATTCACGCCATCGAAGCCACGTCCGCGGATGAAATTCTCAATGAATTCGGCCTCGAAGTCGGCGAAACGAGTTAACCTCGCGTCTCGATCACCGTCGGCGTCGAATCACGCCAGCCGGGCCTTCAATTCCTCCACGCAAGCATCCAGCTTCACCCGCCACTGCTTTAGCGAGTCGCGGTCGCGAATCGTCACCGTTTGATCCGTCAGCGTCTGCCCGTCGACGGTGATGCAAAACGGCGTGCCGGCTTCGTCCTGACGACGATAGCGGCGGCCGACCGCCCCCTTCTCGTCGTAGAACACGTTAAAGTGCTGCTTCAACTCCCCGTACAGCTTCTGCGCAACTTCGGGCATGCCGTCCTTCTTCACCAGCGGAAACACCGCCGCTTTAATCGGCGCGATCCGCGGATGGAACTTCATCACCACCCGCGTCTGCATCTTGCCGTTCTCGTCGGGCGCTTCGTCTTCGCAATACGCTTCGCAAAGAAATGCCAGCGTCGCGCGGTCCGCTCCGGCCGACGGCTCGATAACGTGCGGAATAAACCGCTCGTTCGTCGCCTCGTCACGATACGACAAATCCTTGCCGCTGCCGCGATGCCGCGGCTTGCCGTCCTCGCCAAGTTCGACTTGCAGCGGCCGCGTCTTTGGGTCGAGCTTCCCTTCGCTATGGCTGCGCAGATCGAAATCGCCGCGATGGGCGATGCCTTCGAGTTCCCCGAACTCGCCGGGCGGAAGGAACGGAAACGCATACTCGATGTCGGCCGTCCCCGTCGAGTAATGGCTAAGTTCCTCGGCATCGTGATCGCGCAGTCGCAACCGCTCGCCGGCCAATCCCAGCGACGTATACCACGCAAATCGGCGGTCGCGCCAAAACTTATACCAGTCGTGCGACTCGCCGGGGTTGCAGAAAAACTCGATCTCCATCTGCTCGAATTCGCGCGAGCGAAACGTAAAGTTCCGCGGCGTGATCTCGTTGCGAAAGCTCTTGCCCACCTGCGCGATGCCGAACGGAACGCCCACTCGCGACGAATCGAGCACGTTCTTGAAGTTGACGAAAATGCCCTGCGCCGTCTCCGGCCGCAAGAACGCCATCCCTTCCTCGCCGGAAAGCGCCCCGACGTAAGTCTTGAACATGAGGTTGAACTCACGCGGCTCCGTAAGCGTACCGAGTGCCTTCGCATCGGGACCGAGCACTTGCGAAAACTCCGCGACGGTCGTAAGCGAAACCGTCGGGCCGTCCCACTTCAGATCGTCGACGTTCTTCGCCCGCAGATTGAAGAACTTCAGTGCCCGCTGCTGCAAGTCCTCGGCCTCGTGGTCGACCTCGACCCCCGTGGCGACGAAAATCCGCTTCTCCTTGGCCTCGACCCAGCGGCCGCGAACCTGATCGTGCCGATACCGCTTGTTCGTCTCGCGACAGTCGATCATGAAGTCGTGAAACAAGTCGTAATGCCCCGAGCACTTCCAAACCTGTGGATGCATGATGATCGTGCAATCCAGACCGACCATTTCGTAGCATTGCGGCGCCGCTGCCGACTTCACCAACTCGTTGTGGTTGGTGACCATATCCCGCCACCAGGCTTCCTTCACGTTCCGCTTCAACTCGACGCCCAGCGGCCCATAGTCCCAAAAACCGTTCAGCCCGCCGTAGATTTCGCTCGACTGGAATAGAAAGCCGCGCCGGCGGCAAAGCGAGACGAGTTTTTCCATTTCGACGGGCTTGGTTTTGGTCATGGGTCCAGTCGGGCCGTTGAGGCTAGCGTGATAAGGAATCGAAGCAATGCGGCATGATGCCACGCCGCGGCGTCGAAGGCAAGGCGACCCGCCGGGCGGCAGAGCCTTCCCCCGGCTCGTTCAAAACAACGGCGCTCCGCCCATCGCGCGTCGCCACGCCGAGAGCTGCCCCAGATGTTGGGCAAAGTGCGTCGTCAGCAGCATCGCGATCAAATCGCCCTTGGTCGGCAGCCCGCGCTTGAGCATGTCGATGGAATGCGGTCCCGCGACTTGCTCGGCCGTTGCTTCACCGGCGGCCGACGATGCGGCGCTGAGCGCGGCGTCGAGCGCGGCCAGCAATTCGTCTTTGGTCGGATAGTCCGAGCGGTCAGTAGTAAGCGTCGAGGCGCGGCCGAACAGCGTGCCCCAGCTTTCCGGCGCGGTCGCCCCGCGGCCGAGCACCTTCGACACGCCGTCCAAAGTAACGGTAACGTGCCCAAGAATCCAAGCCGGATGGTTCGCGCCCTCGAACGGCTGCTTCGCCAGGTCGGCGTCGTCGATGTCGGCCACCAACGACTTGCAATAGTGCCGCATCAAACGGCTGAGCGTGAGTTCTCGTTCAAACACGATGGCGTCCTCGCTGACGTGGGAAGTGAATGGTGCGACCGCGGCGCGATAACTCGATCGGCCAACCTCGATCGGCCAACGACGAATCGCAACCGACCGAAACTGCGCGGACGGAAAACCGACCGCGGCGGCGCGATCGGCAGCCCAAAGCCTATTCGCGCCGCGGCCGATTGACCATGCGTCGCGATCGCCATCCCCGTCGCACACCGCTCGGCAAGGGGATGCGTCGCCGCATTCGCCGTGGTATTCTCAGAGATGCCCTCGGCGTCCCGGCCCGCCCGTTCGCCTCCGCTTGCCTCCCGCCTCGTGACCGCCCGCCGCGCGAGTTTCCGTCGCGCCCATCCCTCATTGAGCTGCACCGCGTGATCCCCTTCGATTATTATCCGCGCACCCGGATCGTTTTCGGTCCCGGCAAGATCGACGCCCTTGGCGAATTGGCCGGCGAGCTCGGCGCGCGGCGAGCACTCGTCGTAAGCGATCCCGGCATCGTCGCCGCCGGGCACACCGAGCACGGCCTCGTCTCTCTTCGCCGCGCTGGCATCGAAGCCCACGTCTTCGATCAGGTCGAAGAAAATCCGACCACCGCCAACGTCGAGGCCGGCGTGGTGGCCGCGCGCCGTTGGGATCCCGAGATCATCGTCGGCCTCGGTGGCGGCAGCTCGATGGATTGCGCCAAGGGCATCAACTTCGTTTTCACCAACGGCGGCCGGATGCAGGACTACTGGGGCGTCGGCAAGGCGGCTCGCGAAATGCTCCCCATGATCGCCGTCCCCACGACCGCCGGCACCGGCAGCGAGTCGCAATCCTTCGCGCTCATCTCCGATGCCAAGACGCACGCCAAGATGGCCTGCGGCGACAAAAAGGCCTCGTTCCGCGTGGCCTTGCTCGATCCGCTGCTCACCCTTACGCAGCCGCCCCGCGTCACGGCGCTGACTGGCATCGACGCGATATCGCATGCCGTCGAAAGCTACGTCACCAACGCCCGCAACTCCGCCTCCGCCGCCTTCAGCCGCGAGGCCTGGCGTCTGCTGTCGCGACACTTCCACGGCGTGCTCGACCGGCCCGAAGACATCGGCGACCGCAGCGGCATGCAACTCGGCGCGAGCTTCGCCGGCTTGGCGATCGAGAATTCGATGCTCGGCGCGGCCCACGCCCTGGCCAATCCACTCACCGCAAGTTTCAACATCGTCCACGGCGAAGCGATCGCGCTCGTGCTGCCGCACGTGATCCGCTTCAACGGCTCGCAGTGCCATCGCTGGTACCATGAACTTCTCGAACTCGCGCCGCAGCAGAACGGGTTGGTCGATATCGATCGTGCTCCGGAAAAGCTCGCGGAGCTGGTCGCCCAGTTCGCCAGCCACGCCGGCTTGCCCACGCGACTGAGCCAGCGCGGCGTCGACGCCGCGGCGATTCCAAGGCTCGCCGCCGACGCCGCCAAGCAATGGACCGGCACATTCAACCCCCGTCCGGTCGATGCGGCGTCGCTGGCAACAATCTACGAAGCGGCGCTGTAGGCCCAGTCGGCCGCGACCCTACGCACTCGAGTTCGGTATCCGTTCCCCGCGGATCAAATCCTCAAACGTCTGCCGCGCCCGGATCAACTCGGCCTTTCCGTCGGCGATCAGCACTTCCGCCGCAAATGGCTTCGAGTTGTAGTTCGACGACATCACCGCGCCGTACGCGCCGGCGACTTCGATGACCAGAAAATCGCCGATGTTTGCCGCCGGCAACCGCCGCGTCGAGACGAATCCGCCTTCTTCTTGCGTGAAGATATCGCCCGACTCGCACAGCGGCCCGCCGATCACGACATCGTTCGCCGGCCGCTGCGCCGCGCTCGACCCATCGGCCGCGCAGATCGACATCGGGTGATACGCCCCGTAAAGGATCGGCCGCGCCAGGTTATTGAACCCCGCGTCGACGACGTAAAACGTATTCGCCCCCATCTGCTTGATCGCGCGGATTTCGGCGACCAGGCAACCGCTTTCGGCGACGAGATAGCGGCCCGGCTCCAGTTCCAGCGTCAACGGATGGCCGAACGCCTCTTCGAGTCGCTTGCGGCTCTCGTCCCACAGCTTGTAGTAGACGTCGATATCGACGTAACCCTGCTCCGCTCGATACGGCACCGGCAACCCACCGCCGGCGCTAATCGTCGTCAGCGACCGCCCCACCTCGCGAGCCAAACGCTCCATCGCGCCGCAGACTTGCGATAGATGCTCCAAATCGGTTCCCGAACCGATATGCAGATGCAAGCCCGTCACCGACAGCCCACCATGATCGGCCCGCCCCAGTACGTCGGCAAGTTGCTCGTGCCAAATGCCGTGCTTCGATTGCTCGCCGCCGGTGTTCGTCTTCTGGCTGTGCCCGTGCCCGAAGCCCGGATTGATCCGCAGCGTGATCTCGCTGCCCGGCGCGGCCTCGCCAAGCTGATCGATCATGTCCGGCGAGCCGCAGTTGCAGTGAATTTTCTGCTCGACGACCAACGCCAGCGATTCGCGGTCGAAGATGTCGGCCGTATACACGATCGGATGCGGATCGCCGTGCTTCTCCGGATGCGGCGAATATCCAGCCGCCATCGCCCGGCGAATCTCGCCCGCGCTCACCGCATCGACCAGCACGCCCTGGCGGCGAATCAGGTCGAGTATCGCAATGTTCGAGCAAGCCTTCTGCGCGAAGCGGACGACCTCGAACTGCGTGAGATCGTTGATCCGCTCGGCGATCTTCCCGGCGTCGTAAATGTAACTCGGCGTCCCAAAGCGGCGCGCCAATTCCGGCACGGCGACGCCCGCGATGTCGGTCCGATGGGACGAAAATGTGGGAGTCGATGGCATAAGGCAAAAGGGTCGGGAGTTTGGGGTCGGGAAGTCTTGCGTCGGCGAAAACTATTTCCACGCGATCATTTTCTCCATCGGTGAACTATCGGAATAGGCGGCAATCAACTGCAAAAACATCTTCCACTGATCGGCGTGAACCACTTCGAGAAATCCAGGGTACTGGAGCGCCCATTTCACGAACTTACGCGCGGTTGAGTCGTGCTCGGTCTCCATCCGCTCTCGCGTCAATGCATTCACGGTTTCGGCGGCAGTGTCAATCCTTCCGACTCGCAGACAAGTGATCACGAGTTCTTCGACATGGTGCAAGTTGTCCGAATTTGCCACGGCGTACTGCAACTCTTCAATCGCCTCGTCGTGGCGTCCGGCGATGTGTAAACTGGCTCCTAAAATCAAGTGGAATTCCGCATCCCACCCACCGTCGGCATCCGCTTCGCCCGGGTGGAGTGGATCTTGTTTGCGCACTTCTTTGAATTGGGAGATCAACGCGCGTATCTCAGGCTCCAAGCGCAAGGCGTTCGCTGCATTGATCTTGGGATGATTGCACAAGTCTTGCAGGTCCAAGAACCAAAGCCACATCCTGCGACGCGTGAGCGGACGCTTTGCCGTGTCGACGGGTCGTTTGACGATCCGAAATATCTGGTTGTTGATCACTAGAAACGCAAGGTGAAAATGCTATTCGTTAGCTGTCGCGATAACTTTGTACCCGGCGGTTTCGATTGCATTGTTGATATTTGCGTTGGTCGTGTCCGACCAGCCGTCGAGCATGAGTTCCGCTTCGCCCCTTTCCACCGAGATCGCCACATCGCTCACGCCGGGCAGCTTTTCGATACTCTCCCGCACCGTCGACGCACAGCCTTCGCAGCTCATGCCGTCGACCGATATCACAATCGTCCTCGGCCGATGCGCAAGCTCCGTCCAGGCAATCCCAGAGGCAATCAACACCGAAACAACGGCAAGCAAAAGGATCCAACGTTTTGAAGTCATGAAGAAACTCGTCATGAAGAAACTCTGGGGTCGGTGCGTGAAGTGCTCTGTGGCCTCAAAGCAACCTCCGCGTCCTCTAGGTCAAGAAAACCATTCTCACCCGCGAAACCGCCCCACGGCCAGCGTCACATTCTGCCCGCCGAAACCAAAACTGTTCGACAGCGCAATGTCGACCGTCGCCGGCCGCGCCTCGTTCGGGATGTAATCCAAATCGCACTCTGGGTCCGGCGTTTCGTAATTGATCGTCGGCGGCAACGTATTATCGCGAATCGCCATCAAGCAGATAATCAACTCCGTCGCTCCCGCCGCCGCGATCAAATGCCCCATCTCGCTCTTGGTGCTCGAAACGGGCGTCCTATACGCCGCGTCGCCCAGCGCCGTCTTGATCGCCAACGTCTCGACGCGATCGTTCACCTGCGTGCTCGTTCCATGAGCATTGATATAGTGGATCTGATCGGTATTAAGGTTCGCGTCCCGCAGCGCCGCCGTCATACAGCCAACCGCCCCGCGTCCCTCGGGATGAATGTCGGTGATCCGATACGCATCGGCCGTACAGCCGTAGCCGAGGATCTCGCCGTAAATCTTCGCCCCTCGCGCTTTGGCATGCTCCAACTCTTCGAGAATCAACATCGACCCGCCTTCGCCCAGCACGAACCCGCTGCGGTTGCGGTCGAACGGTCGCGAAGCCTTCGTCGGCTCTTCGTTCTTCGTGCTCAGCGCGGTCAGCAGGTTGAACCCCGTCACGCCGAACGGATGGATCATGCTGTGCGTCCCGCCCGAAATCATCGCGTCGGCGTCGCCGCGGCGAATCATCTCCGTCGCTTCGCCAATCGCCTGACTACTCGCCGCACACGCCGTCAGGCAATTCGCGTTCGGTCCCTGCGCGTCGAACAGCGCGGCCACGTGCCCGGCCGGCATGTTTGGCTCTTGCTCCAACTCGCTCAGCGGATTGAGCAATTCCAGCCCGGCTTTGCTGAACTTCGCATGATCGAGCGTCTCGCCGTCGAGCGCGTTGACCATCATCCGCGTAAAGATGCCAAAATCCTGCTGGCCTTCGCCGCTCCCCAGATAAACGCCCAACCGCGTCGGGTCGATCGGCTTATCGAGAATCCCCGAGTCCCGCACGGCCTTCAGCGCCGCCCCAGCCGCGAACCGCGTGTGCCGTCCGCGATACTTCCACACCGCCGCGTCCTCGCCCTCGTCGGTGATGTCCCAATTCTTAACCTCGGCCGAAATCTTCGTCGGAAAGTTCGAGGCGTCGAACACCGTCGTATACCCAACGCCGGATTGCCCCTCTCGCAGCGCCGACCACATCGTCTCCACCTCGACACCCAGCGGCGTAATGCACCCGATGCCCGTAATCACTACCCGTCGTCGCATGACATGTCACCTGAAAAAAACAGCCGGCGGAGGGGGCCGGCGAAATCGTGCTTCCCGAGAACGGCAAGTGGCTAATTATCCAGCAGCGACCAACATTGGGCAACGGCCAAAACGCCCGCCTCGTGATCGCCCAATCGCGATCGGAAGCCAAACGCAAGCACGAACGAAGCCTGTCAACCTAGGCAAGCCGCAACCCTAAAATCAGGCCAATTTCGCCAGGCCGATTCAGGAATTATTGAACAAACGCCTGGGGGGCCCCCAATCCTGTTCGGCGCGCTGATTGTAGGCGGTTGGTTTGGGGGCGTCAAAGCTGGGTAGCGTGGATGGGCGGCGGCTTTTTTTGGCGGGGCGGCTCGATGAGCGGCGCGTTGGGTTTCGGGCGGTGGGCGG
>JAJDEG010000724.1 GCA_029259895.1 Planctomycetota bacterium | reverse complement strand
GGAAACGAGCTGCTCGCCTGACCGGGGTTCATGCCGATGGCCAGGTACAGCGTGCCGGCCTTCTTGGCCGTAAACGTGCTCGACGAGCCGATCTTAAACGGCGAGTCGTTGTTGCCGATCTTGCCCACCAGCGCGCCGCCGGGAATGCTGTTGCCGACGAACCAGCCGTACTGATTTCCGTCGCCGTCGGGTCCGCTGGTGTATTCGTTACCCCAGGGGGACATGACGATCGTGCCGTCGGCCTTGATCGACACTTTGTCTCCGCGTTCGACTTGAATCTTCGTGTTCAGCACGCCCTTCTGAATGATGTGCTGGTTGCCGTCGACCTTGACCGATTTGAAGATTTCGGTCTCGCGCTGCGTGGGGCGCTGCAGCGTCTGAATATCCGCCAGCTTGACGGTCAGCTTGCCGAACTTGCTGATCACCTCGAACTCGGCCGGCGAGATTTGCCCGGCGGCAGTGAACTGCGACGTCACGACCATATCCTGCCGCGTGATCGTTCGCACCTTGCCGACGTCCTCGTCGTCGGTCAACTCGCTGATCTTCTCCAACAACGACTTGAGGTTCTTCACCTTCTCGGCATTCTTGTCTTCGAGATGGCGGCGAACTTCCTCGCGGATGCCCGGCCCCATCGCCAGCAGCGCTTTTTCCGCCTGCTCGCGGTTGCTGTATTGCGGATCGCCCATGCGGTCGATCAAGGCCGTCACGCGGGCCGCATAGTCCTCGCGGCTGTCTAGCCCAGGAGCGAAACTCACCAGCTTGGAAATCGGAATCGTGAGTACGCCGAACGAAGTTTCGACCTTGATTTCATTAACGGTCAGCTTGCCGGAAATCTTCGAGCCATCGGCCAGCGTGAGCGTCACGACGTCCGGATCGATCGGCGGCGCTTCGGGGGCCGGGGTCGCCGTGTCTTCGCCCTCTTCGCTGCCTTCCTCGGGCTTAGCTTCCTCGGCGGGCTTATCTTCTTCTTGTGCTATTGCGTCCTCAACGACCTCGAAGTCAGCGATGTCGAATCCAGCCACGGGAAAATCGACCTGACCGAAGCCAGTCGCCGCCGTCGTACCAAGGAAGAACAACGCGAACGCTAAAGTTCCTAGTCCGCCGACGATTCCGCCACCCACTTCGCCAATCCGCTCTGTTCTAAACGACATAACGTGCCTCGTTGTGAAATCCTATCGTCGTGAAGCGGCCCAAGCCGCCTCAACTCGTTCTAAACTCGACTCGTTCTAAGTATCCATCCCAACGACTGCAAATTGTAGGAGGCGAATCCACTCGCCGAAGGAACCACGATATCGTGCATTCGACGAAAGGATTCGCTTCCTACCGTCTTGGGATAAGCGGCGTACGCGCGAACAACCCTCTGTCGCGTAAGTGACTCGGGCGAAATCCTCGGTTCAACGCTAACGGGGGAATTGTTGCGTTTTGCAGCGACTAGGCGGATAATCCCGCCACGCTTCGCGTCGCACGCCCGACCCCCAGGCCATTGTCCGTCGCCTCCCCATTCTGTGCAACCGTTGGCACCACTGTAAATCGTCGGTTCCTTCCTCCCGCCGGCCGCCCTCCGATGTCTGTTTACCTCCTGGCCACGCTCGATACCAAAGGCGACGAGGCTGATTTTGTCCGTCGGCAACTGGCGTCGCAAGGCGTCGCGGTCACACTGGTCGACGTCGGCTGCCTGGGAAAACCGGCCGTCGAGGCCGACATCTCCCGCGAGCAAGTCTACAGCGCCGCCGGAGCCGATTTGGCCGAAGTCCAGCACCGCGGCGACCGTGGCCACGCCGTCACAACCGCCGCCGCCGGCGCAGCCGCCATCCTTTCTCACGCCATTTTTTCTGACGACACCGCGGCCGGAAAGGTTTCCGGCATTCTCGGCCTCGGCGGCTCGGCCGGGTCGACCATCGCCTCGGCCGCCATGCGCGTTCTCCCCATCGGCGTCCCCAAGCTCCTCGTAAGCACCCTCGCCTCCGGCCAGGTCCGCCATTACGTCGGCGACAAAGACATTTTGATGCTCAACGCCGTCGTCGACATCTCCGGCATCAACCGCATCAGTAGGGCGATTCTCACCAACGCCGCCGCGGCGATGGCCGGCATGGTCCGCGCTCGCGAGGCCCAGCAATCCGCCGCATTCGACGCCGCCACGACCGACCGCCCGCTCGTCGCCGCCACCATGTTCGGCGTCACCACCCCCTGCGTCGAAGCCGCCCGCCGCATCCTCGCCGACGCCGGCTACGAAGTCATCGTATTCCACGCCACCGGCTCCGGCGGAGCGGCAATGGAGTCGCTCATCCGCGAAGGCCTGTTCGACGGCGTATTGGATATCACCACCACGGAACTGGCCGACGAGCTGGTCGGCGGCGTCCTAACGGCCGGACCAAACCGCCTCACCGCCGCGGCCGAGAAAGGCGTTCCCCAAGTCGTCTCGGTCGGCGCGACCGACATGGTCAATTTTCATGCTCCGGACACCATCGGCAAACAGTTCGCCGAACGCAAGTTCTACCAGCACAATGCCAGCGTCACCCTGATGCGCACCACCGCGGACGAATGCAAGCAGATCGGCGACGAAGTCGGCCGCAAGCTCGCCGCGTCGCAAGGACCGACCGTGGTCTTTCTCCCGACCAAGGGCGTGTCCGCCATCGACGCCCGGGGGCAGCCGTTCGACGATCCGTCCGCCCGCAAGGCGTTGTTTGCCGCGATTCGCGGCGCGCTCGGCGAAGCCGGCGCGGCCGACCGCGTGGAAGTCGTCGAGCTCGACCAGCACATCAACGACGAAGCATTCGCCGAAGCGATGGCGCGGCGGTTGCTCGCTATGCTACGTGTTCGATGAACCGGAGTGAGCGTTTCGCGTCGATCGATTGCATCGATCCACTGCGTTGCCATCGCCGCAGCGCCGCGCCGCACAACATCGCCGCCGCCATGCCGCACAGCGCCAGGGTCGACGGTTCCGGGATCGTCGTCGACGTAACGTCGTCGAAGGCCACAGCCAACAGCGTCGTGTTCGCTGCTCCGGCATCCTCGCTCAGGGCGGCGCCAATGCCCGAAAACCCGGCGGCGTAGCTGGCGTCGACCGCCGAAACGCTGGCCAGCAGCCCGTTCGAGCTATCGTAGACGTTGCCAGTCAATTGCGTGCCGATCGTGGTCAGTTCGAGCCGATACTGCTGCGTCGCGTCGAATCCCGCAATGACCTGATCGGCGAGTCCATCCAAATCGCCGGCCGCCCCCGAGTTCACGCGCACCAGGTCGACCGAGCCGGTGCCGAAGTCGAGCGCGAGCAGATACGAAGCAAGATTGGGCTGCACGCGGGCGAAGACGAAGGCATCGTTGTTCCCCAGCCCCGTGCCGCCGCTAACGTTTGCGTTCGGCAACGATCGCACCCGCGCCGAAACCGTTACGTCCGAAAAAACGTACGGCAGCGGATTCATCTCGGCGATACCGACGATGCCGGCGACGAACTGATCCACGTTGCCGATTTGCAGTTGCGACGGAAGGCCCAACAGCGAAATATCTTCGTTGGACGTGTCGAAATTCGTGGCATCGGGCGGAGCATTGCCCTCATCGTCCACAAACACCCAGGGCTGGATTACGGCTCCGCCGGTAAAGTCCTCGCTCCAGTCCGCCCTCGAGACAGAAGCACAAGCCACCGTCAAAGCGGCGGCGATCAGCAGATTGAACGCTTTCATTAGACTTGGCTCCCGTATGAACGTCGAAAACTAGCGACGAGATCAAACGACGAGCAGCCTCCGCTGCATCCACCCAGCGAATTCGTTCCAGATTCCACCGTGTCAATCTAATCACCCACCGGTCCGCGCACAATAAGGAAAACCCGCAAACGGACGAGGCATTCTTTGGGGAGATTCGCACGGCCAGCTCGGCGCTCCGGCGGCAGTTGTTCGCCGTCCGCGCTCGGGATTAGGATACGCGGCGTGGAAAATGGTTCTCGTTGTCCGTTTCAGAGCAAGGAGTATCACGATGCGTCAAAAATGTAGTCGAAAATCGTTGGCGGCAATGACACTCATCGCGTTTGCCGCGAGCGCAGCTTGTGCAGGCGATGACCAAGGCGGCGACCAAGGCGGCGCTGGCGTCGAGCCGCGCCCCGGCGATTGGCTTCAATTCCGCGGACCCAGCGGCAGCGGCATCGCCGAGGCCAAAAACCTGCCCACCACCTGGACCGCCGACGAGAACGTCCGTTGGAAGACCGACCTGCCCGGCCCCGGTGCGTCCAGCCCGATCCTCATCGGCGACCGCATCTATCTCACCTGCTACACCGGCTACAGCGACCGCGGCGGCGACATCGCCGACCTCACGCGGCACCTGATCTGTCTCAATCGAACTGACGGCAAGATCCGCTGGTCGAAGGCCCTGCCCGCCCGGCAGCCCGAAGAAGAAAAAAACCGCGAAGGCCACGGCTACTCCACAAGTACGCCAGTCGCCGATGCCGACCGCGTCTACGTCTTCTTCGGCACCTCCGGCGTGCTGGCCTTCGACCACGACGGCAACCAGCTTTGGCAGACCGGCGTCGGCACCGGCACCAACGGCTGGGGCAGCGCCGCGTCGCCGATCCTCTACAAGAACGCCGTCATCGTCAACGCCAGCGTCGAAAGCGATTCGATGTTCGCCCTCGATCGCGAGTCCGGCAAGGAAATCTGGCGCGCCAAAGGAATCAAAGAAGCCTGGAACACACCGATCCTCGCGCAAACGAATGACGGCAAGACCGAGCTCGTCGTCGCCATCGTCCGCAAGCTCCTCGGCTTCGATCCCGACTCGGGCGAGCAACTCTGGCACGCCGACACCAAGATCGACTGGTACATGGCCCCCAGCCTCATCGCCCACGACGGCGTCGTCTACAGCGTCGGCGGCCGCACCGGCGGTTCGCTCGCCGTCCGCCTCGGCGGCCGCGGCAACGTCGACGAAACCCACCGCGTCTGGCTCGGCAAAAAAGGTTCCAACGTCACATCGCCCATCTACCACGAAGGCCACGTCTACTGGATGCACGAAAACCTCGGCATCGCCTACTGCGCCGAAGCCGCCACAGGCAAGATCGTCTACGAACAGCGCGTCCCCAGAGCCGGCCAAGTCTACGCCTCGCCAATCCTCGCCGACAACAAAATCTACTACTTCAACCGCCAAGGCATAGCCTTCGTCCTCCCAGCCAAACCGCAGTACGAACTCCTAGCCACCAACGAAGTCGAACCAAGAGCCACATTCAACGCCAGTCCAGCAGTGGCGGATGATCGACTCTACATTCGCACGGACACGGTGATTTACTGCATCGGCAATGATTAGGTACGTGTAGCGAGGAATAGTTATGCTGTCGACCGAACAGATCGCCACGATTCTCTCGTCGATTGCCGGCAGCGGCGCATTGACGGCCGGTATCGTGTTTCTTACGAAGACTTGGCTGTCAGAACGTTTAGTAAACTCGATTCGACATGAATACGACCAAAAGTTCGCAGTGTTTCAAGCCGATATTCGCGCGGCGGAAGCCGAGAAATATGATGCGCGGTCAAGCTTCGGCACAGCCCACAGCGCCGCGTTCGTGAAGCGTCTTGACGCAATGCAAGCCATTTGGACTGCGATAATGGAACTGCGGCGAAAGACACCAATGGTCTTGGTCATGTTTGATCATGTCCAAGGGAACCGATTTCAAGAACTTATTGCGAACATGAAGGACAATGAAAAGGTGCTTGAGCAAGTCAGCTTTGAAACAGTCGGAAGTGAACTCGGCCCAATAGCACAGAAAGCCGAAGAAGCGCGGTTACTCGCGGGCGATCAAATGGGCGCGTTCTTCGATGCGTACAAGTCATTGATCGTTATTGCATCTTCGCTTCTATATGTCGCGTTGAAGCAAGGTCATGGCCAGGCTTGGCATGAAGGCAATCAGGTCAACTACCTGCTCGAAACTTTTCTGTCGTCCGAGGAACTCGCCGAATTTCATAAACAAACGTTCAAGATGGAGTGGGTTCGAAAAGCCATTGAACGAAAAGTACTTGCTTATGCACAGAATGTCGTTTCCGGACGTGAATCCGGCGACATCGCATATCGTCACGCTAAGGAAATCCAGGAGGCCGCATATCGGGCACAGATGAATGCGGACCCATCGTTTGCTATTAACGAGGCATAGTCGTATTCGCCGGGCGAGTTGCAGGAATGTTCCAATTCTGGCAAGGTCTCCAGATTCCAAAGTGCCGCTTCGCATATTCGTTCAGCCCCGTACGCCAAATCAATCAGCCTCCAGGTCTGACGCGGTCGCCCAAACGAACAACTCGTCCGTACGCACCCGCCGCCGCGATATCGCACAAGAATCCTTCAGCGCGCACCGTCCAAGCCCGGCCGGCAACGACCTCGACTTATTGAACAAACGCTAGGGGGGCCCCCAATCCTGTTCGGCGCGCTGATTGTAGGCGGTTGGTTTGGGGGCGTCAAAGCTGGGTAGCGTGGATGGGCGGCGGCTTTTTTTGGCGGGGCGGCTCGATGAGCGGCGCGTTGGGTTTCGGGCGGTGGGCGG
>JAJDEG010000723.1 GCA_029259895.1 Planctomycetota bacterium | reverse complement strand
GCCTCGCTGGCACCGTTCGGGCCGGATTTCAAATTCGTTCTACTTACTGGCCGGAGTCGATTCGGCGGACTTCGTTCATGTGTTCTTGGGCTTCGTTGCTGCGGCCCGTTCTATCGAGCAGTCGGGCGAGGTTGTAGTGGATGTCGGCGTCGTTGGGGGCGAGGGTTAGCGCGTGTCGTAGCGCGGCTTCGGCGTCGTCCAGGCGGCCGAGTTCCAATAGCGCGACGCCGAGCATCATCCGCGTTTTCGGTTCATCGGGCCGGTCCGCGGCGAGACTGCGAAAGACGTCGACGGCAATCTCGAAGTCGCCGCGCTCGTGCCTATACAGCCCGAGCTGGAACCGCGGACCAAAGTCCTGCACGTTTAGCTCTTGTAGCTGTTGATAGTACCACTGCGATGCAACGCCGTCGCCGCGCCGTTTCGCGTCTTCGGCGATGGATACCAGGTTGGCCGCAAGAACTTCGGGCCTTTCCGCGGCGAGTTCTCGTATTGTCTGCGCAGCAAACTCGAAGTCGCCGTGCTCGTAGGCGAACTGCCCAAGCCGGAAACGTGTTCGAAAGTCGCGCGGTTCAATCCTGCGAAGTTCTTCGTAGTATCGCCGCGAGGCCGCGGCGTCGCGTCGCTTTGCGTCGTTCACGGCATAGACCAGCATCGACGTCAATTCGTCGCGAAGGCCCGGTTCGTCCGGCAGTCGCTGGATCGCGGTGCGGACCACGTCGAGCGCTTCGTCGAGCCGGTCGGCGTCGCGGAGCGATTCGGCCAGCTTGGCGTGATAGCGCCAGCGGGTTGCGTCGAGCGCGAGGGCGCGGCGGAACGACTCGGCCGCTTCGTTGGGCTGGTGCGAGAATAATAGCGCGTCGCCGAGGACGGCGTGGGCTTCGTGCGCGCGAGGGCGCAGCGCGACGGCCTGCTGGGCGAGAGTGAGGGCGGCGTCGAGGTTGCCTGAGTCGATGGCCAGGCGGGCGGTTTGTAGTTGGGCTTCGGGGAGGTTGGGCGTCCAGCGGGCGAGCGCGGCGAAGACCCGGGCGTCTTCGGTTTCGCCGGATGCCTTCGTGGAGGCGGTTTGGCGGAATTGGAGCCATACGAGCAAGCCGAGGCCTGCGGCGAAGGCGGCCCATTTGGTAGCGTGGATCGCGCCGGGGACGAAGCGGTCGGCGAGCGAGACGCCGTCGGCGACGTCCAAGTTGGCGGCGGTTTGGCGGTCGCTGACTTTCCAGATGAAGCCGTCGAAGTAGAAGTGCAACAGCGTCGAGGTGTTGAAGGCGGCGGTGATGAGCGCGATCCAGTCGGCGTGGCGGGTGATGAGATCGACGTCGTCCGGCGCGCCGGAGAAAAAGCGGATCGAGCCGTAAGCGGCGATGGCGGCTAGATACAGTCCGAGCATCGACCATCGCTGGCGAAACAGAAAGCCCAGCAACCCGAACCGCTCGCCGACGCGCTCGGCGAGCCGGCGGTTGTAGACCCAGACGATGGCGTAGTACTGGACGGCGTGGAAAATCTCGAACATGGCGATGCCGATGACGAGATTCGTCGACAGTCGGCCGCTGAACCAGTAGAGCGCGCCGGTCGAGGCGGCCAGGGCGATCTTGATCCAACTGATGCCGCGTTGGCTGCGCGATTGGCGAAGGATATCCAAGATGTACGCGCTCACCACGATCGCGGTCAGCGCGCCGACGACGTAACGCGACGCGACGAGCCACTGCGGGTCGACGATCGGCACGCCGGTTCGCCAGGCGACGTTCATGAGTCCGAACACGCGGGCGTCGCTAAACGCAAAGCCGGCGACGAACAGCATCACGCAGAGCCAGAAATCGAGCCGGGCGGTGCGAGCGTCGTCGGCACCGCGCTTCATGTCGTAGATGCGCATGAAGCCGAACGTTTGCATCAGGCCGTGCCAGGTGCCCCAGAGCAAGAGGGCCAGTTCCAGGCCGTCGAGCGAACGATAGGGGAGGTTCCATTGGTCGGCGAGCGACGGCGGCGGCAGGAACGCGATGGCCGTCAGCGACGCGAGCGGCGGCACGAGGAGGAACCGCCAACGGAAGCGGCGGAAGAGTTCGCGATCGCCGTAGGCCCGCATGAAGCCGGGGAGATGATGGGCGAGCGTGGCGAAGCTGGTGACGAATAGCAGGATTTGCGTCGGCGTGAAGACCGCCTGCTCGAGCCAGACGACGATCGGCACGATGGCCAGCGGCGTGGCGACGATGTAGGCCAAGTCCCAGGCCGGGGAGATGATCCACGGCGAGCGCGGGCGAGCGGCGGCTTTATCGCTGGCGGTATCGGTATCGGTGGCTTGGCTCATGGCGAATTGGCGCGGGCGAAACGGCGGGGACCGCCGGTGGCGGGCGGCGAGCGGGCGCTTTCAATTCTAGGCCATTGCTATGTTACCGGTTTTGCGGATTGGCCTCGATGTTGGCGGATCGATTTGGCGTGCGGGAATTCGCGTTGGTATTGTTTCAGGCAGGGGACGCGGAGGGGGCGCTGCTGCTTAGCGGGCCGGTGGCGTCGACGGCGATTCGAGTTGCTTGAGGAGCGATTCGACTTTTGCGAGCACGGAGCGGCGGTGGCGGACTACCAGGCGGTTGGCGGCTACGCGGAGGTAAGGTGCTTCGGTTGCGACGGCGCTGGCGGCGGCACTGGTAGCGGGCGTGCTGCGCGTTTCGGGGACGAGGTCGAGCACTAGCCGCGCGACTTCTTCGGCGGCGTCGCTGTTGGCATCGATGGCGGCATCGGTTGCGGCGGGGATGGCGAAGACGCGGAGTTCGATGGGATCTTCGACGGCGGGGACTTCGGTGGGGGCGAGGTTTTGTTCCGTCTGACGGCGGCGGGCTTCGCGGAGTTGGTCGAGCGTGGCGGCGATCTTTCGCTGCGTCGGCGCGGTTGCGGAAACGACAAGCAGGTTCCACGGCGCAGCAAACGTCATGTGGCTGTTGCCGCCATTATGATCCCAGGATAGCGCATCGACGGAAGCCGATAGTGCCGCCTCAAGTTTCCCGGCGTGTTGCGCCGGTGATTCGTCCGCGTCAATGCCGGCGGAGAGCAGGTCGGCGATCGGGTATGCCTGCGTTTCGAGGAAGGTGCTTGCCCGATCGGTCGTGGTGACTACGAGTACTTCGTGGTCGACGACGCACGCCAAGTCGTGCTGTCTGAGCAGTCGCGGCAGATTCGAGCGGAGCGGTGCGGACTTGTAATCGCAGCTAAACTCAATGGTCTCGACGTCGAGGCCCGCGTCGAGCAAAGCACGGTGGTCGATCGCGACCTGTATCGCGTATTCTTGCTCCAGCGTACCGGCGAACTCCGTCAGCGGCACTTGGACCAATCGAGTTGGACGTGGCGTTTCGAGCGCCGTAAGGACTGCCGCGTCGTCGGAAAGCGAATTGCGAATTCCC
>JAJDEG010000722.1 GCA_029259895.1 Planctomycetota bacterium | reverse complement strand
TTGTCCTTCGCCCGGCTGCCGCTGGCCCTGTTGAGCTTCGCCCTGCTGAGGTTCACGCTGCTGACGCCCGCCGGGCTGACGATTGCCATCTTGTTGTTCGCCGTTCTGCGGTGGCTGCTCGTCCTGCCGCTCTGAAGGCTGACCACGTTCGCCTTGCTCGCCGTCGTTCGGTTGTTGTCCATTTTGCTGCTGTCCGCTCTGCTGCGGGCCGTTCTGCTGTTGTTCACCTTCGCGTTCGTCCGCCCGGCGTTCGTTTTCCGACTGCGTCGCTCGCTGCGCGCCGGCTTGCGCCCCCTCGCGCTGCAACTCGCCTTCCAATTGTTCGTTGAGCGTTCGCAATTCGTCCAGCGCCCGCTCTAAAACTTCGGCATCGTTGCCCAGCACACTCTCCGCTGCCCGGTCAACGTCCTCGCGTAGCCGCGAAACTCCCTCGCCGGCCCGTCGCTCTTCGCTGCGTGCGTCGTCGATCAACCCGCGATCGAGCGACCGCTCCGCCGAGTCGAGGGCGCGCGCCGGGTCTTGCCGCCGATTCTCGCGGATCGTGTCGTACAACTTCTCCGCCAGCAGCGGCTGAGCAGTCTCCGCTTCTTCGACCGTCTTCCGCATCCGTTCGAGCAACTCGCCCAATCGCTCTTGCTGTTTCCTTAACTCCTCCGCAATCTGCGGCCGCTCGTCCCCGTCGCTCAATCGCTGGGAATTGGCTTGCTGCTCGTCGAGCTGCGCGAGCCGCTCAGAGAGCGCCTGCTCGCGCTCGTCCAACTCGCGGGCCGCATCGCGCATCTGCCGCACGTCCTCGCCGAACTGCCCGCTGGTCCGCTCCTGGAATTGATCGCGCAACTCGTTCAATTCCCGCTCGGCCCGTTCCCCTTCGGCGGCCGCTTGCGTGACCATGCCCTCGCGAAGTGCCTCGGACGATTGCCGCGCGTTCTCGCGGGCCTGTTCCAACTGTTGCCGTTCTTCGGTCATCCGCTGCTGGTTCTCCGGCCGCTCCATCCGCTGCTGCAACTCCTCGGCGTCGCGGACGATCTGTTGCTGCTCGTCGCGGAGCCGCTTGAGTTGCCGCTCGATCTCCTCCTTCTCCTCCGGCGTCTCGGCCGCTTCGAGCGACGATTGCAACTCCTTGATCCGCTCGTTCAAACCCTCCTGCCGCCGCGACAACTCGCGGAGCCGGTTGAGCACTTGCCGGTCCTCGCGCTGCTCGGCCGTTTCCTGCGGCTGCGCGGTTTGCTCGGATTCGTAACGGTTCTCGTCCTCGCGCAGTTCGAGTTGCTGTAACTGCTGCTGCGCCCGGCTCGATGGGTTGTTGCGTGCGCTCTGGTTTTGCTGTTGCTGTCCCTGCTGCGATTGCTGTTGATTCGCTCGAATCACTTCATGCTCGCGGGCGCGGAGCTTCAAGAGTCCCTGGTACGCCGCCTGCTCGGCCGACAGCGCCGTGGTAAGCGATTCGAGCGCCGGGCCATCCATCGCGGAAGTCAAGTGCGCCGCCGCTTTCGTCATCTGCTCCTTCACGGCGTCCAGATGGGCCTGCGACTGTTCGTCTTCGACGCGTTCGCTCAACGCCTCGGCCTGTTCGAGGGCGGAGTTCTGCGACTCGACTAACAACGTAACATCGGCGGCAAACGCTTCGCTCGGCGGCAAGCTCGTCTCGCGGCGGATGACCTTCCACGTGCCGCCGATGATCTGCTTCTGCAACTCGGCAAGCTCTTCTGCCTGCCGCGCGTTCTCGCCTCCCTGCTGTTGTTGCTGTTGTTGTTGCTGACGTTGGGCCAACTGGCTGTCGGTCGGCTGCTGGCCTTGGCGGAAGATTTCCTCGAAGTGGCGGACCTCGACGAAGAACATGTCGCTGGAAGTCCGCCGCGGCCGGCCATTGGCGTCCATGTCCTCGGCCCAAAAATAGTACGACAGCAATTCATCTGGCTGGGCGTTGAGTTGCTCGAACGACACCGTGTGATCGACCGGCGTGTGCTGCTTGCCCGGCATTCTTTCGCCCAGCACAACGTCGACGGGCGGCTTTCCGCCGATTGCATAGCTCATGCCAACCCGCGCCAGGCCGAAATCGTCCCACGCGCTGGCGCGCACGTCCAATTCTTCGATCGGCGAAGCCTCGACGTCCTTGGCCGGCGCGATCAGCTTCAAGTCGGCCGGCCGGTTCGGCAGCACGTTGACGACGAACTCGGCCCGCGCGCGATTCGCCCGGCCTTCGGCGTCGACGAGCCGAATTTCAAACCGCCGCGAGCGATCGAGCATCATCGAAGCCGCGTACGTGTTCGGCTTCCCGTCGACGGCCGCTAGCGCGATCGGCGTCGGATCGTCGCCACCGTGGTCGCCATCGACTTCGGCCGCGATTTCGACCAACTCCGCATGCGCGACCGGCTTGTTTAACTTGCACGACAACGTCAAACGCGTTCCTTCGACCGCCGACACGCGCCGCACGTCTTGCACGAGCTTTTCCTCCAAGCCCGTGTAGCTGGGAAACGCCAATAGCGCATCGGCCCGCACCAGCTCCGGGTAATCGAACACGGTGACGCGAAACGCCGCCGACGCCCGATCGGCGAACACCACGCGATAGTGCAACGGCCGCGCGATCGCGCTGATGCGACCGCCGAACACCGGGTCGTCGAGGCTCTTGGTCATCGCTACGTGCCGTTCGTCGACATCTTGACTATCGCCGTCGCGGTTACCGTCGCCGCTGCTCGCGCCGTCGAAGCGGTAAACCAGCGTGGCCTCTGGCGGAAGCTCGCCTTTGAACCGGGCCAGGACGAGCAAACTCGATCCGCGTTCCACTGCGGCGTTGCCTGGCTCGATGTCCGCCTCGTAGACGCGCGTGATCGCGACAGATGCGAAATCCGTCGGTGCGTTGGCGATGGCCAGCGGCGTCGTGGGGCTAAACGCTGCCAGCGACACCAGCGCGGCGATCAGTACGCCGGCGCTGGCCACATTCGCGGCATGGGCGAGAACGAGTCGCCGCGTGGGCACGATTCGCGTCCACTGGTTCTTGTACGAATGAAAGAACGCCTGCCGCAGCACGCCTTCCTGCAGAAAACCGTACCGCCCGTCGCCGGCGGCCGGACGTTGTTCGATGGCGGTAAGCAGCGTCGCGTCGAGTTCAGGAAATGCTAATTCCACGCGCCGCGCAAGCGCTCGCAGATCGTCCACTCGGCGCCAGGCGCGCCATATGCAACCTGCTGCAACGGCTAGCGTCGCCACTGCGATTGCCGGCAGCCACGCTTCGACGGCGCGTCCCTCGGACCGCCCCAGCCACAGCGCGGCTCCCGCCACGGCCGCGGCAACGAGCCACACCACCGCAAGCTGCACGGCCAGCCGCAACTGCCGCACTCGACGCGCCACGTCTTCCAATCGACGGAGGACTGCCTGATGACTCATGCCGGTTCTCCTAGCGGCACGGTCGGCGCTCGCGAGCGCCAACCGGCCAGAACGGTTTCCAATCCCAAGACGCACAGCGCGCCCACGATCAACCACTTCCATATCTTCTGGCGGCTTTCCAATTCCGTGTCGCGCAACTGCCGCTCCTGCGCCGCCCGATCGCTGCTCGACAGGTGCATGCCGAGCTTGACGCCCAACGCCTCCAATTGCGCCGGCTCCATCGGCGCGGTGTCGCTCTCGCGCGGGGCGAGATTGACCGCGAACGTCCACGCGTCGTCCGCGGATTCCACTTGGTACACGCCCGGCGCATCGGTGGCGTCGAACGCCGTCGCCGCGCTGGCCAACACCACCTTTCCACCATCGGGCGTGCGCACGACGCGATCGCCGAGGCGCCGATCATTGCCGCGTTGATCATTGCCGCGTTGCGACTCCACATTCCGTAGCGTCACTTCCGGCAGCGCAACGGCCTCGTGGACCACGTGCGTCGCCGCCGTCGAGAACCGCGGACCGAGGCGATCGAACAGCCCGCTCATCATCGGCAGGAACTTCGTCGACAACGCCCACTGGCTGTCCCGCGGATGCC
Organism: Planctomycetota bacterium; assembly: GCA_029259895.1. Taxonomy (GTDB): domain Bacteria; phylum Planctomycetota; class Planctomycetia; order Pirellulales; family PLA5; genus PLA5. Next base: position 2,587 of record JAJDEG010000722.1, on the reverse strand, counting down.
AGCCGCTGGCGAGCACGATCGTCCGCCCTTTACCGAGCGTCCGCTGCCAAATCGCCGGCAGACCGTCGTCGAAACGAGCGATGACCTGCACGTTTGCCTTTTCATCGATCGCAACGGTTCGCCGCCGCCAAAATCGTATCTTCGTAAAGTCGCTGTACCGCGCCGACGCAAACGGCGCAAACATTGGATGGCTGAAGTCGATCTGCCCGAGCATCGCGTACTCGCCCACGCCGCCGGTGTGTTCGTGCTCCGTTGCTTTCGTCGCGCCGATCAGGGTCAATAGCGACTCGGCCATTGCCGCGTCGCGCAGCACGACCAGCGCCACGCCGCCGGCGTCGACGTACCGCACGATCGCCACGTTCTCGACGGCTGACACAGCGTCAGTCACGCACACCACATGCGGCCGCTCCGTCGCGAGCGTCGCCAGTTCGCCGCCCGGCTCGCGCCAATCGAACGCGACCTTCCGCCGCGGCGTCTCGGCGACCGCGCGGGCGAGATAATACCGCAAGCCCTGCGCATCGTCGGCCCGATCGCGCCCCACGCCCACCGCCCGCACTTCCCGCTGCACTCGCGGTGCCACGAAGTACTCGTTGTCGAACGGCTCGTCGTCGCCGAGCAGCACCAACCGGTCCGCACTGGGCTGCTCCGCGTCGTGCTGCTTATTCTCGCGTGGCACGGGTAACACGCGGCTCTGTCCCGGCGGAACGTAAAACGTCGCCGCCCGCGCGTCGATGTCCCGTTCGCCCGATTTCTCATTCGCCCACGCCACGCGAAACTGCTCGACCGTCGAATCGGCAGCATTCCACACGCGCACGCGCGGCTCTTGCGGGCCAATCGCCGCGGGGTCGTCGGTCAACAGCGCCACGCGAGCGTTCGACGAACCGTCGATCACCACTGCCCGCACGTCGACCTGCACTTGCTCGGGCCACTCGAACGCGCCGAGCGCTTCGGTCTTCGCGCCCTGCTGCATGTCCGTGATGACCACGATCTGCGCCGTAGCCGGCACGGTCGTCGCGCCGACGTCGCCCTGGCCTTGGCTCGCATCGGCCACCGCGGCCAGCACGTCGGCCGCCGACACCAGCGCCCCGCCTAAATCGGTGTGCCCCCAACTCGGCGCAAGTTCCTTGAGCTTCTCGCGCACGATCGTTCGCTTGACGGCGATCTCCCGATCCGTCGCAGGGCCGCTGTCGAACGCCACCACGGGCCGCAGCCGATCGTCGAACGCGAACAGCGCCACGTCGTCCGTCGCTTCGAGTTGATCGAGCGCTTTGTCCGCCTGGGCCAATGTCTGTCGCCACAGATCGCCGCGTTTCATGCTGGCGCTCGTATCGACCAGAAGCGCCACGCGGCGGCCCGGCGGCTCGGCCAGCGTTTCATCGGCCGTTCGCCAAAACGGCCGCATGAACGCCAGCGCGATCAGCACGATCGCCGCGGCCCGCAGCAACAGCAGCAGCAAGTGATCGAGCCGGCTCCGTCGCGTAAGACGCGGTGGCGAGGGCCGCAAGAACATCACGGCCGAAAAATCCTGCCGGCCCTTGGGCGTGCGGCGAATCAAGTGAAACAGCAGCGGAAACGCCACGGCCGCGGTTCCGCCCAGGAATGCCCAGAACAAAAAGTTCATCGCCGGCCTCCCGCGGCCGCGCCACTGGCCGAGCGATTGCCACCCGCTGAAATCGCCGCCGGATTCGCCGATCGCTGCGCCGTCTTGCCGCCGCGCTGCCGCCGGGCGTGAAGAAAGTCGAACAGCGCGAGTTCCAGCGGCTCGCTGGTCGTCACCGTGCTGAAATCGACGCCCAGATTTAGACAGACTTTCTCGATGGTTGCCGCGTGTTCGCCGAACCGCCGCAGGTAATCGCTTCGTACGGCTTCTGGATCGACGTACAACTGCCGGCCCGACTCGACGTCGTGAAACATCGCCGGCGCGTCGAACGTAAATTCGACCTCGCTCGGATCGAGCACGCGAAGCACCACGACTTCGTGCCCGCGGCTCCGCAAATAGCCCAAGTGCTTTTCGAGCATCTCCGTCGGCGCGAGCAAATCGGAAATCAGCACGACCAGCCCGCGCTTAGTGAGCAATGCCGCGGTCCGTTCGAGCGCCGCGTCGATATCGGTTGCCTTCCCTTCCGCCGGTCGCCCGAGCGCCAGCATCAATCGATGCAAGTGTCCTGGCCGATACCGCGGCGGCAGATACTCCACCACGGCCTCGTCGAACGCCAGCAGTCCGACCGCATCGCGCTGTAGCGACAAGAAATACGTCACGGTCGCCGCGATCGTCCGCGCGTATTCCAGCTTATCGTAGCCCGTCGTGCCGTATGCCATCGAGCGACTCATATCGACGAGCAAGTGGCAGCGGAGATTCGTTTCTTCCTCGAATCGTTTGATGTAATAACGATCCGTGCGGGCGAGTAGACGCCAATCGAGGTACCGCGGGTCGTCGCCGGGCGAATACTGCCGATACTCGCTGAACTCGACCGAGAACCCGTGATATGGACTGCGATGCAACCCGCTCATAAATCCTTCGACGACGATCTTGGCCCGCAGTTCCAGATTCTTGATTCGCATCAGCGCGGCGGGATCGATGAACGAA
>JAJDEG010000721.1 GCA_029259895.1 Planctomycetota bacterium | reverse complement strand
GCGAGCAAGATGAGCTCGCTCGAATTCGCCACGAAACTTCTCGAAGAAGGTAACGTGGCGGTCAGCCCGGGCGCCGGTTTCGGCGACGCCGGCGAAGGCTACTTGCGGCTCGCCCTAGTCGAAAATGAAAACCGCCTTCGCCAAGCCGTCCGCTGCATCGGCCGCTGCTTGGACCAAGGCCAAACGAGATCGACCGCGAAGAAAACAGCGAATAGCGGATAATCGCCCGCGCAAGGAACTCATTCGCCGCTCAACGGCCCCAGTCCTCTCGCCCCCTGCACATCGTTTCATGAACGTCAAACAAACGCTGATTCTCGCCGCCGGCGCGGCTCTGCTCGCCCTTTTTGCCTACATCACTTACGGCGGTCACGGCGTCCAGGGTGCCGAGTGGCTATCCGTCGGAATCGCCGGCGGAGCAATGGTGGCGGCAACGCTGGGGTTGGCGTACGTGTTTAGAGATCAGTAGGGGCACGTTCGATTGAGGACGCCGCGGTGAACGATCCTTTCTCAGCCGACGAGATCGACCCGCTGCCGACGAGGACCAAATCCGCGCTTCGTCCGCGGCGATTAGCGGTGGTGATAATACTGCTCGTGGCCATCGCGTTTGCATTGCCCGCCGCGATTCCTTGGCTGGTCGTCATCGCAGGCTTCGCAGTCGCCAACGAAGCGAAACGCATCGATCCCGCGACCACAGCAGGTTCGTTGGCCGCGATCGCGATTATGGCGACCGCCACCGCCCTCGTCCTCACCGGGCCGTGGATCGGCGCCAATGCGGAAAACGAGGAATCGCGAGTTCTGGACTACGTCAGGCTGCCGCACGCCCAACTGCTGGGCGGGTCGCGTTCCGACGCCGTTATCGCTTGGCTACTCGTCGTCGCCTTCGGCGGTTGGCTAACGTACGCGCGCGAATCGCTATGGGTGCAGCTCGGCGTCCTGTTGTTCTCGCTTGCACCGTGGTCAGTCCTGTTGTTGCATGCGTGGGCACTGCGGAACGCATGAATTCGGGAGTATTCAACCATGGCTGCCCATGATGACGCGAGAAGCACCGCGTCAGCGGACACTGCACCTGCGCCGCGTCCCTGGGTGCTATTCGCCGCCTTCGCCATCGTTATCGGCTGGTCCGCCTTCCGCGAATGGCCGCTGACGACCTCAATTGCGTTGGCCGCGGTCGGTATTTTAGCCGTACACGTGGCGCGGCTCATTGCGCAAGGTCGCCCTGGTGTCGTTGAAGTGGTCGTCATGGCGGCGGGAATCGCCTTGATTCTCAGCGGCCCGAATCATTGGATTGCCGCAAGTCAGAAATCGACGGGCGAGGCAGCGAGGTACCTGTTCTCGCTCCCCGCGATTACGCTCATCGGCGGCCCGCTGATCGCGGCGAACATGATCTGGCTGACGCTGGCGGCAGGCGGAACGTGGCAGGCGTTTCGCGATTCGGGTCGTTGGACTCCGTGGCAGTTGCTGGCGATTTCGACGATCTCATCGGCGCTTTACCTACTGGTGGAAATCGGCAGGGCGATGGGACGGGCTTAGAAATCGTGGCAAAGCTAATCGCCACTTCCGGCCGCGGCAAGCACGTGGGTCAGCACCGACCGCATCCGCCCCTCGTCCGCGAACGGCGACAGCACGTAAGACTTCAGCGCGTTGATCGGCTCGCCGTAGTCCGTGCGGCGATAGCAATCGGTCAGCGAAATTGCCACGCCCGATCCGGCCAGCGCTTCGGCGTGGACGCGCTCGTAGATCTGGCGGTTCAATTCGTTGTGGGCCAACAGTCGCTCGCGATATGCCTTGTCGTGCTGCTCGCGCTGCTTGACCTTGAACGTGTCGACGTCCTTGGGATAAACGCGAAAAAGCGTCACCGGGCCGACGTTGTCGCGGTTCATCACGCTCATTCGCGGTTGGGCCTCGATCATTTCGCGAAGAACTTCCGACATCTCGACCGCATGCCCCAGCAACACGCGCAATCCCTCGCGGCCGAGCAGCAACAGGCTCGCCAGCGCCGACATCGGGCCGGTCGCGCTGCGGCTCGTTTCCAGCGTGAACATGCCGGGATGATGCTCGCCTGACTGGAACAAATACGGCATCGTGTCTCGCCGCCGGGTGATCAGGTCCAAATCCTCGCGGCGACGAAACAGCACCAGCGACGAAACGTACGGCACGTAGCCGGTCTTGTGAAAGTCGATACCGATCGAGTCGGCCTGTCCCAAATGACGAATGAGATGCTGTGCGGCGGCGAGCGCGCGCACGGTGCGGCCGCGGAACTCCAGTTCATTGGCGGCGTAGTCGTAATCGTTGAACACGGACCACGCCCAACCGATCACGGCGTCGGCGTGAACGTGAATGCGATACGGCAGCTTGAACTCGTCGACCAGCCGATCGCGCATCTCGCAAATCGCCGAGAGATCGTCGATACCGAACGCATCGGTCGAACCCATTGTGGCCACAATGGCGGCGATCTTGCGCCCGCCGGCGAGCGCCTCGCGGGCCTTTGATTCGAGCGCCGCCAGGTCGATCGCATTGGCGTCGTCGGCCGGCACGGAGATTACGCGGTCTTGCCCCAAACCGAGCCAGGCCGCCACGGTGTAATTGGCGTAGTGACCACTCGTCGACGCCAGCACAACCGCGTCGCCGCATAAGCCGCTTTGCAGCGCGCCTGGGCAGGCCTTCTCCAAGCCAATCTTCACGCCGTAGAGCAGCGTGCCCGTGCCGCCAAAGGTAAAAACGCCGCCGGATTCGGCCGGGTCGTAACCGACCAGATCGGCCGCCATCGCCACCACGCGAGCCTCGGCCTCGGAGAACTTCAGCGCGCTCTCGTCGCTGCACATGTTCGGGTTGAACAGCGCGGGCAGCAGCACGCCGATCACGCTCGCCACGCTGGGCACGGGAGTCACGTTGAGCTGGCTCCGCGGATGTCCCCAGATGAACATCCCTTCGAGATAGCGGACCAACTCGCGAACGACGTCTTCGAGCGGCCGGCTATTCATATCGAGCCGACTGGCCATCGCGGCGGCATAGTCTGGCGATTGCGGCTGCCCCAGGATCGGTGCTTGCGATTTCATCGCGTCGACCTGATCGAGCGCGCGAAGGATCGAGAACACGACGTAGCTATCGTGAACCGGATCGGACACCGGCTGCGGAAAGGCCGTGCGAAGCGTCGTCAAGAGTTGCTGATACTTGGGGTCCATCACTTGTTAACTACTTGTCGGCCATCCGCCGCTGCCGATACTGATCGAGCGCGACAGCGGCAATGATAATCGCCCCAATGAGAATGTCCTGATACATGTCGCCGACGTTGAGCGTGGTGCAACCGTGGTTGATGACGGCCATGATGGCCGCGCCACTGAGCGTGCCGAGGACGGAGCCGCGGCCGCCACTGAGACTGCCCCCGCCGACGACGACGGCTGCGATAATCGGCAATTCCTTGCCGATTCCGTCCATGGGGTTACCTTCACCCAGCGCCGCGAATTGATACACGCCGGCGATGCCGGCAAAGAGTCCGCCGAGTGCGTATACGGCGACGCGCGTGAGCGGGACATTGATTCCGCAGAGCCGCGCGGTGGCTTCGTTGGACCCGAGCGCGAACACGTGGCGACCAAATACGGCGTATCGCAGCGTGATCGACACGAGGATGCCCAACAGCAGCATCACCCACACGCCGGGCGAAAACATTTGCCAGGCGGGCGTTGGAAACGGGGCTTGAAATTCGTCCAACACCGCGAACGATTCTCGCGGCGGACGAATCGGCGTGTCTCCAGCCAGAAAGCGGCCGACGCCCTGGAAGACCATCATCGTGCCGAGCGTCACGATAAACGGCACGACGCGCAGCGAGCTAATCAGCGCGCCGTTGGCGACGCCCGCCGCAAGCCCTGTGGCGATGCACATGCCGATGGCGACGGCAGGCGGATAGCCATTGAGGAATCCGTACGCCCCGACCGTGGCGGCCAGTGCCATTGCCGCACCGACCGACAAGTCGATGCCACCGGCAATGATGATGATCGTCATGCCCAGCGCCGGCACGGCCACGGCGGCAGTATGGACAACGATGAGTTGAAAGCTGCGCACTTCGGCGAACGTTCCCCCCAGGGGGCGAGTCCAATCGAGAAAGGCGAATACGAGCCAAACGATGCACAGCGCCAACAGCGGCCCCAGCGTCGTGCTGAGCAACTGCCAACCGCTGGTGCGGTGCCCATTTTCGGCGAGCGCACGAGACCCGCCGGATAGATTGCCTCGGTATTCGCTGCGCGTTTCAGGCCGACTTTCGTTCATCGTCGTCTCCCGTCGCCTCATCGGTAGCGATCGCCGCTTCCATGATCGCGTGCTCGTTCCACTCGTTGGTGTCGCGTATGGCGGCGATTCGCCCGCGGCTCATCACGGCGATGCGGTCGCATACTGCGAGTAATTCCGGGCAGTATGAGCTTACGAATACGACTGCCTTACCTTCGGCCGCCAATTGGCCAATTAGCCGGTAAATCTCGGCCTTCGTCCCCACGTCGATGCCGCGCGTCGGTTCGTCGAGCAACAGCGCGTGCGCGTCTTGGTGCAGCACGCGGGCGATAGCAACTTTTTGTTGATTGCCTCCGGAAAGCGCGGCGATGTCCTGTTCCGGCGATTGGGCCTTGACTTGTAGCTGCGTCATCCAACGTTGCACTGCGGCGCGGCGCGCGCCCAGTCGCAACCAACCCATCGTGCTGTACGGCTGCAGTCGGCTGTAGGTAAGATTGTCGGCGATCGACCGGCCCTGCGCGAGTCCTTCGCCTTTGCGATCTTCGGAAACGAATCCCAGTCCCTTGGCGATCGCGCTGCGGGGCGCGGGCGAAAACGTCGCTCCGCAAACGCGGACGCGCCCCGACTTTACTGCGTCGAGACCAAATACGCTGCGAAGCAACTCGGTCCGCCCCGCGCCGACGAGGCCGAAGACTCCCAGAATCTCGCCGCGGCGAAGTTTTAGAGTCGCGTCGATGGGAAATCGTTCCCCGCAAAGACCGTCGAGCGAAAGCAGCACGTCGCCGGGCGCGTGGGGCACCGTGGGAAACAGCTCCTCGACGCTACGGCCGACCATCAACGAAACGATATCGCTCTCCGATACGCCTTCCAGGGCGTCGGCCCCCGCCACGCGGCCATCGCGGAGTACGGTGTATCGATCGCACAACTGACGGACTTCTTCGAGAAAGTGGCTGATATAGACGATCGCGCGGCCCGTCGCCCGCAACCGGCGAATCACCGTGAATAGATGCTCGACGTCGTGACCCGTCAGCGAACTGGTCGGCTCGTCGAACACGATCACCTTCGCGTCGTGGACCAGTGCCCGGGCGATCTCGACCAATTGCTGAGCGCCGACGGAGAGCGAACGCACCGGCGCGTCGGGCCGCAGTTCGCCGTGGCCGAGCAATTCGAGCGCCTCTTCGACGCGCGGCCGCTGCCGCGAACGCAGCAAACAGCCGAATCGGCTCGCCTCGCGGCCCAGCATGATGTTGTCCTCGACGCTCAATTCGGGCGCGAGATTCAATTCCTGATAGATCATCGCCACGCCGGCGTCGCGGGCCTGTTGTGGACTACCGGGGGCAAACGTGCGTCCGGCCACGCGAATCGCCCCGGCGTCGGGCCGATGTGCGCCCGAGAGAATCTTCATCAGCGTGCTCTTGCCGGCCCCATTCTCGCCGACCAGGGCCATCACCTCGCCGCCGCGGACGGAGAAAGAAACGTCGGCGAGCGCTTGCGTCGCGCCGAACCGCTTGCTGATGCCTTGCATAGCCAGCAGCGAATCGGCAACGGAATTCTGCATAGCCAATCTCTGAGTCATTCCGCTTTCGGCGGTGCCAGCAGTTCCTTCATCCGCGGCTCGTCCATGTTCTCTGGCGTCGCCAGATATTCGCCCGTCGTAATAACCTTTTCGACTTCCTTGCCATCGAGATGTTCGACCATCGTCTTGACGGCCATGTAGCCCATGTGAAACGGGTCTTGCAGCACGATGCCGTGCATTTTCTTTTCCCGCAGGGCATCGACGAACCGTGGGTCGGAGTCGAAGCCGACGAACATGATTTCACCGGCAAGTTTTTCGTCTTCCAGCGCCTGCAACATGCCCTTGTTGTTGGGTTCGCAGACGGTGAATACGCCGTCAATCCGGCCGCGGTTCGCTTGCAACATCGAACTCGACTTTTGTAGCGCCACTTGGGCGTTTGAACCGGCGCGCTGATCGTCGGCGAGAATCTTGATGTCGGGGTATTTTGCGATCGCGGCCAGAAACCCTGCTTCCCGCTGTTCCGTGCTTTCGCTGCCGGCGGCGTAGCGAAGCATGACGACGCTCCCTTTGCCGCCGAGAAGTTTGGCCATATATTCGCCAGCCATTTCGCCGCCTTTGCGATTGTCCGTGGCGACGTAACTGACGGTGATCTCAGAGTCTTCCAATCCGCTATCGAAGATGACGGTAGGAACGCCAATTTTTTTTGCGCGTTCGACCGGACGGACGAGCGAAGTACGGTCGATTGGGGCAAGACAAATGCCGTCGACGGTCCCGGCAAGGCTGTCGACGAGTTGCACCTGTTTCTCTTTGTCTTGCTCGTCGGCCGTTCCCGTCCAAATGATGTTGACGCCGAATTCTTCGCCGGCCTTCTCCGCCCCGGCCTTGACCGACTTCCAGAAGTCGTGGGTCGTTCCCTTGGGAATCACGGCGATGCGGCGTTTGCCGTCATCGCGGGACGAACCGCAACCGGCGATCGCCGTACCGATCGCGACGCCGAGAACGGACATTGCCAAAAACGTCAACGATCTATTCTTGAACACCGCAGAGCACCTCCGCCACGGGGGAAATTGAGTGCGTACTTAGTCGCGTCGGTCGTCCCGACCGCGGCCGCGTCCTCCCCGTCCGCCCCGGCCGCCACGTCCCCCCCGCCCGCGCTGTTGCGAGGATTGCGGCGATCGGGCGCGCGATTCCATGTTGACGGCGATGATCGCGCCGATCGCGTCGTCCCAACTGGGAATGTTGCGGTGGCTGATTCGCGGCGAATCGTCGTCGTCGTCGTCGTCGTCCAAGTCGGGCGAGCGCTCGCGACCGGTTGGCAAATCCATTGGCACGTCGTCGCCCTCGAAGTCGAGATCGAGGTCGAGATCGAGGTCAGCGTCTACGTCGTCCGAAGGCTTGGCGTCTCGATCGCGACTTTCGGTCGCCGGCTTGTCCTCGCCGCGCCCCGATCCACGTCGGCGGCGACGTCGGCGACGCGGTCCGCGGTCCGCGTCGCCCTCTTCACCTTCACCTTCAGCTACTCGCCCGTCGCTGCCAGCCGAGCGATCGCCCGTCGAACGGCCACCGGGTCGAGGCCCGTCCGTGCGTTTGGCGTCGCCAGCCGACGCGGCGAATTCGTCCTCGGCCTCGTCGGTCGTGATCGACGTAGACGTCTTCGCGCGGCCACGCCAGCCGATGTCGTCGCTGGCGCCCCGTGGATCGATATCGCGGGGGTCGACGTCGCGGGGGTCGACGTCGCGAGGATCGACGTCTCTACGGGCGGACGTCACGGGCGTGCTATCACGATCGCGGCCCCGCGACCCGCGACGCCGCGGGCGTCGCTGACGAGTGCCGCCACCACGCGAATCGCCGCCACGGGGATCGATATCGCGCGGGTCAACGTCACGCGGATCGATATCGCGTGGATCGACTTCGCGAGCGTCGGCCGCTGGCGCATCGGCGTCTCGGGCGTCGGCATCGCCTAAAGAGTTGGCATCGGCCGCGGACTCCTCGGAATCATCTTCGGTCGCCGAACTCTCGACGACGCGGCGACGTCCGCGGCGACCACGGCGACGGCGGCGGCGGCGCGCGTCGCGATCTTCATCGTCGCCCTGGCCATCTTCGCCCGTTTCATCGGCGTCGTCGGATGCATCGCTATCGTCGTCGCGGCTGTCTTTCGCCGTCGTCGATGCGGTCGACATCGACGCATCATCGTCGTTTTCGTCGGCATCATCGCCGTCGCCAACATCGTCGTCGCGCGAGCGGGCATACTCGCCCGAGTCCTCGTGAGGCGGAAGCTCTTCCAAAAACTGCGCGGTGGCCGAGGGAACTTCGTCTTCCGGATCGGGCGTCAATCCCAACGACGCCGCCAGATGGGCCCAATCGTTCGGCGGTTTCGTGGGTGCCTTGACGCGTTCCGAAGCCGGCGGCGGCAGGCGAACTATCGTCGGCGGAGGCGCGGCTTCGACGGGCGGTTCCGTGGTATCGGCGGCGGAAGGATCGTCGGGCGTCGCCTCAGATTCCGGCGGCGTTTCCGCGCCGATCTCGCTGGCCAGACTAAACCAATGTTCGCGTTTGGGTCGTTCGGTCGACATGCGCTTGAAAAGCCTCACTCAATTCGAGCCAACCGCGAAATCGCGGCGGAAAGGTATCGACGCCGCTGCAAGAAAACGCAGCTCGACGACGGCGATACCGCAGCGCGGCAGCCGCTCAGACTTGCTCGGCCCAAACCACGGCTGCTTGCAATCCGCCAATGTACCACTGCCGCCGAACGCTGTGAAGTCGTGTCCGGCGTTGGACTTGCGGCGATTGCGGCGGTCGGTGGCTACCGCCGGGAAATTACTAGATTTCTGGGGCAATCGATTACTGGGCTGCGCTGCTGTGACTCGTCGATCGTGGCTGGGTCGCCCAATTCGGCGGTTCGAACCAGGCGGGGCGCGCTTGGCCGCTGGGCCGATCGAAATCCAGCGCCGCTCGAAATCTCGGAACCTGGCATTTTCTCGATGACGTGGGTCGGGCCGTATGGTTAAATTGGCGACATGCGGTTTCGCGCCCGACGGCTCGCTACTCGGGGGCGATGGGATGCCGCGACCGCACCGCTCTTCACATTCCTTACATTCCTACGCACGAGTTCTGCCATGAAACGCATCGCCTTGATCGCCTCGGTACTTGTCGCCGTCTTTGTCGGGAATGCCTCCTCGGAGTTTGTCCGCGGCGACGAACCGGCGGTGACGAAGGCGTTTGTCGACGGCGAAGGGCCGGATTGGAAGGCGCTTGGCAAGGACGATTTCGTCAACGTGAATTGCGACGAGGAGACGTGGAAGTTCAACGAGGACGGACTGATTCAATGCACTGGGAAACCGGTTGGCGTGATTCGTTCGCAGAAGCCAATGACGAACTTCGAGTTGGTCGTGCAGTGGCGGCATCTCAAGTCGGGCGGTAACTCGGGCGTGTTCGTGTGGGGGACGGAGGAATCGCTTTCGGCGCTAAAACCGGGGCAACTGCCCCAGGGCATCGAGGTGCAGGTGCTCGATCTCGGTTATGCCGAGCAGTACGAAAAGCAAACGGGCAAGAAGCCCGACTGGTTCACGTCGCACGGAGACGTGTTTCCGACCGGTAAGTCGAAGATGAAACCGTTTGAGCCGACCGCGCCCAAGGGCCAGCGGAGCTTTCCGCGCAAAAACCTCAGCAAGGGCGTCGGCGAGTGGAACCACTACTACGTGCGGGCGATCAACGGCGAGGTGCGGCTGTGGGTCAATGGTGAGGAAGTTTCCGGCGGGACGGATTGCGAGCCGAGCAGCGGTTATCTTTGTCTTGAGTCGGAAGGCTCGCCCGTGGAGTTTAAGAATCTGCGGATTCGGGAATTGCCGTGAGGAACAGGGATTGGGGGCTGGGGATTGGGGTCTGGGGGCTGGGGAAAGACTTGGCCTTGATTCGTTTGACTCACTCTAATTTGGATCGTCGTGACGGCTGTCCGCTGACGCGTTCTTTTTCATTGGCGCCGTTCTGCTTGGCGTCTGCGTTGGCTTTTGGGATAGGGCGTAAACCGTCGGTTGGGCGTTTGCGTTAGGGGCGAACGTGACCTAGGGTTCCGTAGGCGGGTAAGCACGCACCTCGTTCCCTACACCCGCCTTGTAGAGGTGGCTTGGAATACTGGAACCATTCGCGTTCCGCCGAGCCGTCATCGACGATCGATCGAAACTTGCGTTAGATCCGACACGGCTCCTTTTGGGGCGAATCGGCTTCCTACGCCCATCCCAAATATCTAACCGTGACCACCACCGCGACGCCTACCGCCGACTTAGCCGACGCACAGCCGTTGTGCGATTCGCTGGGGCAATTACGAACTGTATGCTCTGGGCTGGACGAGTTCATGAGCGGCTTGTTCGACGAGCTGCGCACGCTTTACGACGACGTGGACCGTCGTCGCGGCGACGTCGACGAGATGCGCCGGCAGCTCGACGGAGAAGCCAGCCAACTCGAAAAGCAGCGCCACGAGATCGACGAGCATCGCGCTGGGCTCGACGAGAAGCGAGAACAATTGGCCGAAGCGACTCAGCGGCTGTGTGAAGCGAAGCGCGAACTGGAGGAGCAGCGCGAAGCGGGAAATCGGCAAGCGGCCGACGACCACACGGAGCTTAAGAAGGAACTCGACGCCGTGCGGGCCGAGCGCCGCGAATCGACGAGCGAGAATGTGAAGCTCAAGGATCGGTTGGCGGCGTTGGAAGCCGATCTGGTCGAGGCGCAAGCGCAGCTTACCAGCGGCGACGGTCAGGGCGGCTCGTCCGAGTTCGAGGGAGAACTGCGGAAGCAAGTTCAAGAGCTCATCAACGAGCGTTCCACGGTCGAATTGCAACTGGAATCGGTACGCGATCGCGCCGCCGAGCTGACCGAGCGGCTGGAAGAACAAGACCGGCAGTTCGCCGCCGAGCGAAAGCGATGGCAGAGCGAATTGGGCGAGGTGAGCCGATTGCTGACGCTTAACTCGCGGTACGGCAACGGAGCACCGTCCGACGCCGCACCGAATGCGACGGTGATGGTCGATCGTTCTAAAGCGGCGACCCACGACGACGAAGCCAGCGAACCGCCGGCGGCGAACCCCGTCGTCGATTCGGTCATGGCCCAGTTCCGGGCGGTGCAGAAGGCGGCCGCCAAGCGACGCGTGGGAGCCAAATAGTTCTGTTCGCGTTCGGCGTTCGGGCCGGCAAGGGAAACGCACACGGGATAGCGGTCGACGCGGTATGGATGTCGCGGCGATCGGGGGAAACGAAATGCGAGGCGATTCGTTATGAACGGCAAAATCTCGAAATGGTTGAACTGGGGCGCGCTGGCGGCGATCGTCGTCGGATTCGGTGTCGGCGCTTTGGCCGGCATGCCGAAGCTGCTGGGCTTGGGCGCGGTGGGACTCGTGCTGCTGGCGTTCCGGTTTCGCTCGTGGCGGCCGAAAGCTCGACCGGTCGAAGTGCGGGCTCCGGCGTTTGCGGCGGCAGCATCGCCTACGTCGACCAAGAAACTTCCGCGAGCGGCGGCTGAATTTAGCGCGGATCCGACGAATCCGCAGGCGCTCGTCGAACAGATGCTTTCGCAGGGACGTTATGCGTTGCTGCTGCGATCGCAGATTATCTCCAATCTTTCGCCCGAACAGCTTGCCGAGACGCGCGAGGCGCTGGAATCGAATTCGGCGTTCGTGCCGGAAGGCGAAGTCGTGCTGGGTCCGGTCGACGATGCGTTAGTCGACGGCAAGCTGGAGGATCACGAAATACTTTCCCGTCGCGCGGCGATCGTGGCCGTCGAGCCGTACTTCCTCGATCGGTTTCCGATCACGAACCGGGAGTTTTATGAATTCGTGGCGGCGGGCGGCTACGAAGAGCTGCCGATTTGGGAGAAGGAAATCTGGCCCGCCATGGTCGAGTTCATCGACGAGACGGGGCAGCCTGGTCCACGCTATTGGCGCGACGGACATTATCCGCTGGGCGAAGAGAACTTCCCGGTCGTGGGCATCAATTGGTTCGAGGCTGCGGCCTACGCCCGCTGGGTAGGAAAACGCTTGCCGACGGATGCGGAATGGGTGAAAGCCGGCGCATGGCCTGTGGCGTTGACGCGGACGGCGCGGTTCCAGCGCAAGTATCCTTGGGGCAACACGATGCAGCCGAGCCGCGCCAATCTGTGGGGCAGCGGCCCGGGACGCACGGTGGCAGTCGACGCCACGCCGGGCGGAGTTAGCGTGGGCGGCGTGCATCAATTGATCGGCAACGTGTGGGAATTCACGGCCAGCCGATTCGTCGGTCAGAACGACGACGACGATGGTCGCTGGTCGCCGGACAATGCGCTGCGAAGCGTTCGGGGTGGTGCGTTCGACACGTACTTCGATACGCAAGCCACTTGCCAGTTTCAGAGCGGCGAGAACCCCGTGCATCGACGACACAACATTGGATTTCGTTGCGCGGTGGCACTGTCCGATTTGGCGCCGGAAGTTACCGAGTACTTGACCGGCGGCGGCGACGCCAACATCGACGACACCTTCGACGAAGACGCACACGACACGGCCGAGAGCACCGAAGAGGTGAATGCATGACCCGACACGCCGAACTTCCCCTCGAATCCTACCGCCTTGCCCAGTATTCGGTGCAGGTGCCGTGCTATATCTGCGAAGAAGGGAACACCTTCGACGCGGAGTTTTGCCGGTACTGTTACGCGCCGCTGGCGTTGGCGCACCAGGCGAATTGCCAGAAGATCCGCCCGTCGATGATCGCCACGATCGGCGCGAGCGGCGTCGGTAAGACGGTCTACCTCGGCATGTTGATGGACATGCTCTCGCGGCGCACCAGCCGGACGCAGATGCTTGCCCGCGGCGCGTTCTCGATCACGCTTCAGCAAACGACGATGGCGGCGCTGTCGAAATGCGAATTTCCGGATAAGACGGCCAACGAGCCGGATCGCTGGAACTGGGTGCATTGCCAGGTTCGCTCGCAAGAAAACCGGCGGGCGACGGAGTTGATCATGCCCGACATGGCCGGCGAGGCGATTCTCGAAGAGATGAACCACCCGTTCACGTATCGCGTGATTCGTTCGCTGCTTTCGAAATCGGCGGGGATCATTATCCTCGTCGACGGCTCGACGATCGAGCGAGGCAAAGGCGATCAGGACTACTTCACGATGAAGTTGCTGACGTACTTGAGCGAGCTCGATCCGAGCGCGAAGAACGGCTCGCGGAGCCGGCCGGTTGCCGTCGTGTTCAGCAAGGCCGACATGTGTACGCTGACTTCGACCGATCCCGAGACGTTTGCCCGCGAACGAGCGACGGGGCTGTGGCAACATTGCCGCGAGCGATTCCCGAAGCATCGGTTCTTTGCTTCTGCCGTTGCGGGCGCTTGTGGCGTGCGCGAGAAGTTCGGCATTGGCGAGGTGCAGGCACCGCTACGGATTGAGCCGAAGGGCATCGTGGAACCGTTCGAGTGGCTGCTAGGCCAAATGAAATAGCCGTTGGGTCTAATGCGAAAATAGTTGTCCGTCCATGTGCATCGACCAGGCAATTTTCACATCGGCACGTACGCAGCGCGGCGACGGCTATCAGCTCGTCGCGCGGAGCGAAGGCGTGACGGACGACGAAGCGCAACAGCTTACGGCGTGGGGGCCGTCCCACGATTCGCTGTTCGACCAAGGGCCGTCGGCCGTCAGCTACAACGCTTGGGTGCTGCCGTCGGGGCGGGCTTGCGTTTCGCGATCGATGTCGTCGGGCGCGGAGTTTAGCAAACGCGGCGGGCTGCGCGTTTATACGCAGTTTCTGCTGGCATCCGCGGATACCGTCGAGCGGTTCGCCGGAAATCCGTTTGCGATTCTCAAGGCGGCGCTGGCCGATGGGCACCTTTCGGTTCTCGAACGGGTTCCGCCGGAGTTGCCGCAGTTCACGCTGGCGGGCCGAGCAAGTTTGGTCAGTCGAACGGCCGTGGACCGTCTACGGAGTCGCCTGGGGCCGGCCGGACTTGCCGCGGCGATGCAAGTCGTGCTGAGTTGCGAGAGCGTTGCTTTGGCCGGCGGGCTGAGTCCGTATCTCGTGTATTCGGCGATCGTCAACTGTTTGCCGCCGGAGTGCCGGTCGGAGTTTTCGTTCACGACGGGATTGCGGTTTTCGGTGCGACGGAAGCTGCGGTTGTTCGTGGCGCCCGGCGACGCTTCGGAACGCCGGCAGGTGCTGCGAGCGAGCCGTTGCACGCTGCTGGACACGAGCGACGCCGCGCTTTCCGCGGTGCGAATCGAACACGGCTGGGCGGCGCTGCTTCGCTCGGCACTGGCCGCCGAACGGCCGTTGGATTTGACGACGCTGTTCTCGCAGCCTCGCCCGGGACTGACGGTCGAGAAGCTCGATCAGTTGGGCAACGAACTGGCCGTCGATCTGGCCAACGGCAAGCTATCGCGTGCCTGTCCGCTGCGCGCGACCGACTATCATCGCATTACCGATAGCGTGCGCGATCCCAGCGGTCTGCGCGTGACGCTGTCGCCTGAGGCTCTCGACCAATGGCGCGCGACGCGCGATACGCATCGCGAGGATCAGGCATTGCGCGAGACGCGCACGGGCGAGAAGCCGGCGGAAGAACGCCGCGATCGAGAGCGGCCACCGGTAGAACCCGATCACGTGGCACCCAGTCGAACGGCGGCCGCGGACGGACGGCCAACGTCGCCGAGCCGCGGCGTTGAGAGTTCGCCGACCGGAGGCGTGGCCGCGACGGCCGGAAGGACATCGACCGCGGTTTGCGACGACCCGCGCGTTACCGAGAAGCTCGAAACGCTGGACGACTTGGTGTTTGAGGCGATCGAGGGCAAACGCGAGGCACTGGCCAAGCTGCGCAAGGCATGGCCGCAAGCGCTTTCTTCGTTGGGCGTCGAGGCCGTCGAGGAGTCGCGGGCGCTTTACGTCGAGCGAGCGACGGCCGTATGGACTCAATTCAATAGCGGCGTGGAGCGGCGGCCCGATCTGGCCGCATCGGCTCTCGAAGTGCTGACGCTTATCCTCGGTACGACGCCGAAGCTGCGCGGTTAGCCGAGGCTTGTTGGCTAGTCGAGTATGCCGCGGCGCACCGTAGGGCGCGGCTCCGGTGGTGTGGGCGGCGAGTATTCTCCGTGCGGTATGCCCCAGGTGACGAAGCGGCGGCCGTAGGCGTTCGCTTGCGTTGGCGATGTTCTCGGATGCGGCGCCGTCGTATGCCGTGCCGTCGTATGCGGTGCCATTGCCTGGCGAGAGGGCGTGTATCTTGGCTGCGGAGTTGCGGCTGAGGGGAGTGGCGCGTCTTCGACGAAATGGGCAGTTTGCACGTCGGCGTCGACGATCGCGCGGGCAACGGTGGCGCGGGCGACAGTGGTGCGGTCGACGGTGGTGCGGGCAACGATCGAGCGCTCGATGGCACTTCGTCGGCCCGACGGGCTAGGCGGTTCGTCGGCGTCGTACGATCTCCGGGGGGCGATGTGGACGGCGATCGTCGTGTCGTAGCTGCGACGTGCGAAACGTTCGCCGTGCGATCCGTTGGCGCTTGCGCCCGGTTCGATAGGCGTTGCTTGGCCGCCTCCTTCGACGGGGGGCGGCGCTGTGGTTCGTTCGGTCGGTCCCGTCGCGTCGGGCGGCGCGGTTCGGTCGCAGCAGCAGATGCGGAGCGTTTCTAGCGCCTCGCGACGCACGCGGGCGGACGGTTCGAGCCAGCAATCGGGATGATCGGGATCGCGCTCGTAGGCCATCTTTGCCAACTGCTCGGTGATCTTTTCCGAACAGCAGTCGTTGTCGCAATGCGGGCACTTTTCGTTGGGGATCGACGCCAACGCCTTGACGGTTTCGTAGCGAACTTTTTCGGTGCAGTCCTTGAGCGATTCGAGCATCGCTTCGTCGATGCCGCCGTAGCACTTCTCGCAGCCGAGCGTGGCGAGGTATTTGATGGCCTTGATCTTTTGCGGCGCGAGGTCTTCTTCGGCCTTGATCTGTTGGGCCTTCTTGATGGCCGCGTTGTCGATTTCGGCCAGTGCGGGATCGGCAATGCGGAGCAGCGGGGGCTTGCGTTCCAAGCCAGGTAATCGTCCGCAGCGGTTGACGACGGTGTCTCGGACGCGGTGAACGCCTTGGGGAATGCCGAGCCAACTCCAAACCGTTGCCGGCCGGGCAGCGGGCAACGGAGCGGACGCGGCCGGCTGTGCGGCGGCCGTGGCGGGCCAACAGGCACTGCACCACGACAATGCCGCGCCGATGGCGAGCTTGCGTAACTTGGCGAGTCGGCGAGATCGCTGAACCATGCTGGACTCCTTCGGTGGCGGCAACGCTGATGGCGGTTCTGTTGGCGGCCGGTGACTTACGCTGCGGGCCTTCGCGAGAAATTTGCGCCGGCGTTGAACTGATCTCGCATCTTCAATAGCTCTGCACGCAGCGCGCGCTCGGCGATGCGGGCGAGCGATTGCCTTGCCCAGTACGAGGCGTCGCGCAGTTCGTCGAGGAGTTCGCCGGGAAGCAGAAACGTGCCGCGCGTTTTTCTTGCGACGCGAGGCGGCGGCATTGGCACGGTGTCCGGGCGGATCGGTTCGCTATCGTTGGCCATCGTGGATCGACCTCACAGCATCCGTGGCGTCGGTGTGCATCCTCGTCACAGGCTGTGGTATCGGCACACGATGCACCAGGTGTTTAACGTGAATTCGTGAAGCAGCGGGCAGCGCGTTGGCAGGCTGGGGCGAGTGAACAGGGTGTGCACCGGCAAGCTAGCACGGTTGGGGACGGGTGGGCCGTTCTGTCGGCGATAGGATTCGCCAATCACAGCCGCGACATTCCGGCGGCGCGCTTTTCGGACCGTTTAATCGACGGACTGCGCTCGTAAGAAATGGCGCGTTGAGTCGCGGGCCTATTCGGCCAGCGTGGCCGCCGTTTCGCCGGTGGCAACGTCCCAGATGCGCACCGATCCGTCGCGGCTGGCGGTGGCGATGCGTTGGCCGTCGGGCGAGAAGACGAGAGCGTCGATGCGGTCGCGATGACCTTCCAGGATGCGAAGCGGCTTAGGCAGGCGAATATTCGCCAGCACCGCCGCGAGCCGCCGACGGGCTTCGTCGGACGGGGACTTTGCCGCGGCGGTGGTGACCAGCGGCCTGACGGGCGGGCCGAGTTGAATCAGCCGCACCGTCGCCCGATGGCGGATGGCGAATCGGTCGTCGTCGAGATCCGCGATGAGCTGCTCCGCCTGTTGCATGGCGTCCGGTGCGACGGTGGTCCTCTCGATTCGGTGGAACGCGACGATCGGCGTACGCCCGGCGAAGGCGAGGAGTTTTCCGTCCGGCGAAATCGCCAGCCGCTGCGGCGCGGAGCCGTCGTAGGCAGCGACTTTGGCGAGTAGCTCGCCGGTCTGCGCCGCGAACACGCGGACGTGACCGTCGTTCGAGGCGACGCCGACGAGTTT
>JAJDEG010000073.1 GCA_029259895.1 Planctomycetota bacterium | reverse complement strand
ATGAGTAAACCCGAACAATCGAAAAGGTCACAAAGGTATTCATCCGCTCGCGGCGGCAAACGTCGCCGCCATCGCCTTGCCAGACGTCGTCGACGGCAGCCTCGTCAGTGTACAATGAGGACGACCATTGAGGGAGGTTCGGCCCGACGCAAACCCCGTTTGTCACGCGGCAATGTGGCCCTGCCGGTCGCGCGGCGAGCCACCACGAAACCATGCACGACGAAACTTGGGTGTATTGGTCGGCACGCGCCTCGGGCATCGCCTTATTTGCGGCGGCCGTGCTCGCGGGCCTGCGCGTCCGCGGCGAACGATCCGATCACGCGCTGCGAACCGCCTGGACGATCGCCTGGGGGCTGCTCGTTGCCCACGAAATCCTCGCCCTGGCGTTATCCTTCGGCTGGAGCCAGTCGCTCGCTTGGCGGCGGATCGCCGAGCAAACGGTCGACGCCACTGGCATCGACTTCGGTGGCGGACTGATCGTCAATTATCTCGCCGCCGCCGTTTGGACCGCCGACGTCGTTTGGTGGTGGCTCGCACCGTCGTCGCGAGCCGCCCGACCTCACTGGATCGACGTTAGTCTATGGACCTTCCTCGCCGCCATGTTCTTTTTCGGTGCCGTGGTCTTCGCCGACGGCTGGACCAGAACTATCGCCACGATCATGTTCGTCACCACGGGCGTTTGGCTCGTCGCCTGTTTATTGAATCGCCGCGGTCGCCCCGTAAGATGCTCTGCAAGCACCTGACGCAAGACGAAACCACGCCCACCAACTCCCGCCTGCCCGTCCACCCCGCACTCACGTCGCCCCGCGCGTCGACACCCACCGTTTCGCCCCCTCCCGTAAGGAACCTCCCCGTTGAAGGTCGCGTACCTCACCTCCGGCGCCGGCGGCATGTACTGCGGCAGTTGCCTGCGCGACAACACGCTCGCGCGGCACCTGATGCAACTCGGCTGCGATGTCGAACTGCTTCCCACGTACACGCCGATCCGCACCGACGAACAAGATGTGAGCAGCGACCGCGTCCTTTACGGCGGCATCAATGTCTACCTGCAAGAGAAGGTGTCGCTGTTCCGCCACGTGCCGCGCGTGCTCGACGCCTGGCTCGATTGGCCGCGGCTGCTGCGCTGGGCCACGTTTGGCCGCATCAACACCAACGCCGCCGAGCTCGGCGCTCTGACCCTGTCCATGCTCCGCGGCGAATTGGGCCACCAGAAGAAAGAAGTCCGCCGCCTGGTCGACTACCTCGCCGGCACATCGCGGCCCGACGTCGTCAACCTCAGCAACATCCTGATCGCCGGTTTCGTCCCCGCGCTCAAGCGGCGGCTCGACGCGCCGGTCATCGTGACACTTCAAGGCGACGACCTGTTCCTCGCCGACTTACCCGAGCGCGACCAAAAGGCGGCCATCGACGCCATCGCCGCTCTCGCACAGCACATCGATGGCTTCATCACGTTTAGCAACTACTACGCCGACTTCATGAGCCAGTGGCTCCGCTTGCCTCGCGAAAAGTTCCACCTCGCCCCGCTTGGCATCGACGTCGCCGACTTCGCCGGCGATACGCCGGCAAGACCCGCCGACCGACCGCCGACGATCGGCTTTCTCGCCCGCCACTGCCACGCCAAGGGTTTGCACGTATTGGTCGACGCGTACCTCAAGCTGCGCGCCCGTCGCCCCGACGAGGTCATCCGCTTGCACACAGCCGGCTGGCTCGGCGAAGGCGACCGCCCGTACTTCGACGAGCAGGTTGCCCGCTTGCGCTTAGCCGGATACGAAAACGACTGTCACTTCGCCGGCGTGCTCGACCGTCGCCAAAAAGTCGAATTCCTCGCGTCGATCGACGTCTTCTCCGCTCCCACGGTCTACCGCGAACCGAAAGGGCTGTTCGTCCTCGAAGCGCTGGCCAGCGGCGTGCCGGTCGTCCAGCCAACGCACGGCGCATTCCCAGAACTGCTCGCGGCGACCGGCGGCGGACGTCTCGTTCCGCCGAACGATCCCGATTCGCTGGCCGAAGCGATTGGCGAACTGCTTGCCGACCGCGAATCCGCGACCGCATTGGGACAAATCGGGCGACAGGCCGTCCACGAGCGCTTCAACGCTCACGCCGTCGCCGCACACACGCTGGAAATCTACCGCCGCACCCTACGGCGATAATACGGCTGCGTTTCATCCGCCCGTCGCCGACGCAGTTCGCGGCGCTCCCCAGACCCCCCATCTTCGCGCGGCATCAACGGCTAGCAGCCGTCAACCTCGCGACGGTCCTCGTCCGATAAGATTTCCGCTCAGGTAAGATTTAACGATTTTGCCGATTGTGACGAAGACAACAGATGTAGCCGTCACGCCGCGCGCGTCCCAGGGGGCTCGTCCCGAGCAGGGCCTGTGCCGCGGGGCTTCGCCAACGGCCAAGCCAGAAAACCAACGTCAACAGCGCGGTGCCCTGGTTCGTCGCAATCGGAAACAAGCACGCGGAGCATAACGATGATCGTAACTCGATGGGCCAAATGGATGCGAGCGAGCGCCAGCGTGGCCGTGCTAATCGCCGCGGTCGCAGGTGTCGCCACCGGCGAACCGGCGACGGAGCGAATCGCCAAGGCCACGACGACCGGAACGGCGCGAGCTGCGGCGTCGCCAACCTCTCATCTTGCGTCGACCGAAATCGTCTATCCGCAAGGGGGCGAGACGTCCGCCATCGGCAGCGTCGATCCCTGGAGCGACAGTTGGACGGACGAAACGTGGGACGATTGCATCCCGCCCGTCTGGTCGCATTGGACGATCAATCTCGACGCGGTTTTTTGGAGACGCAACACGCCCGACGACCTGCAACTGGCCGTGTCGAACCCAGGCGTAAATCCGAACGCCACGAGCCTCACATTCGACACCGAAGCCGGTCCGCGCCTGGCCGTCATCCGCCGCGGAATCTCAGGCTGGGATGTGGAACTGAACTACGTCGGCATTGAAGGATTCCAATCGAATCTAACCATGCCCGGTGCCGTCGACCCCCGCGTGCCCGGCGACGATCCCGGCGGGCTGTACACGACGGACGCGCTTGGCTTCACGTTTACGGGCATGCGCGTGCGTTACAATTCGCGTCTGCACAGCGAGGAATTGAACTTGCGACGGCAGCTTAACGATACGTGGACCGTGCTCGCCGGCGTTCGCGCCGTTCAAGTTTACGAAAACTTCCACGTCGACATCGATTCAACTCTCGAGTCGTTTTACTCGATCGAGGCCGAAAACCGCCTGTTCGGCCTACAACTCGGCGGCGAGGGAAAACTGTTCTGCACCGAGCGGTTCTTGCTCACCACGTCGCTCAAGGCTGGCCTATTCGAGAACAACTCGGAACAAGCGACCACCGACGTAAGCGGCGTGCTCGCCGGCGCCGCACCGCCGGTTTCGCTCAACGCCAGCATGAACCAGGCCTCTTTCGTCGGCGAAATCGGCCTCCTCGGCACGTATCGCCTCAGCGAGTCGATCCTGCTCCGCGCCGGTTACAACGTGATGTGGATCGACGATGTGTCGCTCGCCAGCGAGCAGTTAACGGCGAACGAATTTCAGATCACCGCGCCGCCACCGGATACTGCCCTGCGAAGCGTGCGTACCGATGGCCAGCTTATCTATCACGGAGCTGTCGTGGGCGTGGAACTGACGTGGTAGCTTGCCGCCGCTAGCGGCGGAGGACAGATCCACCCGGAAGAAGTCCGGTTATTCCACAAGAAACCGCTTGACGCGGCTCAGCCGGCCTGGCGGTACATCGTAAAGCTCATTCCGCCCAGAATCAGCGCGCCGATGATAAACCCGATGTCCATCGTCATGCTCGCCTGAAACATGGCGAGGTCGACGATCATGAAGATCAGGATCAAGGCCGAGGCGACCAGCCCCGACAGGGCCAGGATCTTCGACATTACGGTTCCCCTCAACA
>JAJDEG010000720.1 GCA_029259895.1 Planctomycetota bacterium | reverse complement strand
TCGAGCAACCTGGCCGGCTTCAATCGCGGCGCGGCATTGGCCGTCAACGGGGCCGGCTTGCTCTACGGCGACGCACATTCCGCGCAGCCTGAGGGAACGATGTGGCTGAACCAGGGAACGTTCGGCGCGGACACGTCGATTCACGACACGTCGCCTGAGATCACCTTCGACCTCGGTTCCGAGCAAGTTGTCACCACGATGAAGGTGTGGAATTACAACGAGACGCTCGCCGGCCGCGAGGACGAGCTACTCGGCCGCGGCGTCGCCTTGGCGAACGTGCTCATCGCCGGCGAGGATTTGGTCTTTGAAACGTTGTACGAGTTTCTCGAACTCGATCGCGCCTCGGGCGACGCCACCGTCGATTTTTCGCAGACGATCGACATGCAAGGGCAAACCGCGCGATACGTGAAGTTCGAAATCCTCGCGAACCACGCCGGCGCGATTTTTGGCGACGAGTTTGGGTCTGACGGATTCCAGAACTTCGCCGGCCTCAGCGAAGTGCAGTTTTTCGGCGTGCCCGAACCGTCGACTTACGCCCTGGCCTTAATGGGGTTGGGCACGCTCGTTTGCCTGCGACGTCGCCGCCGCGCGGCCTAAGTCCGTATTGTCCCAGCCAACTACGAGTAGCATTTCATAATCACGACATATCAAGCCATAAGTTCAGCCGCCGCTAGCCATCGTGCTTGCGGCGGCTGATTTTCTGAAATCCTAAGAGGATCGCCGCATGTCCCCCCGCCGCCGCCTTCGGTGTGAGTCGCTCGAAGTCCGCCACGTGCTCGACAGCGTCGTCGTGTTCAACGAGGTGATGTACAACCCGGCCGGCGCGGACGAATCGCTGGAATGGATCGAGTTGCACAATCAGATGGCGGTCGACATCGACCTGTCGGCCTGGCGACTGACGGGCGGCGTCAACTACAAGTTCTCCGAGGGAACGATCATCCCTGGCCACGGCTACATGGTCGTGGCCGCCAACCCCGTGGCGTTGCAAACGGCCACCGGATTCGGCGACGCTCTCGGTCCGTACATCGGACAACTCGACAACAGCGGCGAGACGATCCGCCTCCGCGATCGCAACGACCGCGAATTGGACCAACTCGACTATCGCGACGAGGGCGATTGGCCCACCGGCGCGGACGGCAGCGGCGCGTCGCTGGCCAAGATCGACCCCGACTCGATCAGCAACCGCGCATCACACTGGCGGGCCAGTCCGCAAATCGGCGGCACGCCGGGCGAAATCAATTTCCCCACCACGACCACGCCGTCGACCAGTGTCGAAGTAATCGCGCTCGATGACACGTGGGATTACGACGCCACGAACACCGACAACGGCACGGCGTGGCGCAATCCCGGCTTCTCGCCCCCTGTCGCATGGCCCTCGGGCCAGGCGTTCTTCGGCGCGGGCGACGCGATGCTGCAAAACGCCGCGCCCGAAATGATCGCCGGCGTCTCGGCCACCGCGACGAGTGAACTGACAAACGGCTTCACTCGCGGGGTAGCCAACACGACGAACGGCTCGGGGTTGGTCGGTAATACGCATAGCATCGCGCCCGATGGCAACATGTGGCTCAACAACGGCATTTTCGCTGCGCCGAACGATCTCGCGCCCGAAATCACGTTCGACCTCGGCTCGGTTCAGTTGTTGGACCACATGAAGGTATGGAACTACAACGAATTCCTCGCCGGCCGTCCGGAGTTGCTGTCGCGGGGCGTTTCCAGCGCCGACATCCTGATCGCCGGCGAGGATCAAGTTTTCTCGGTCCTCATCGCCAACCAGGATTTCGACAAAGCCCCCGGCGATTCGACGACCGCGTTTGGGCAGACGATCGACCTGACCGGCGTCACCGCGCGTTACATCAAGTTCGACATCCACGGCAATCATGCCGGCGGCGACAACAATTTCGTCGGCCTCAGCGAAGTGCAGTTCTTCAAGCCGGCCGATCCCATTCGCACCGATGTGCCGCTCGGCGCGTCGACGTACTACTTCCGCAACGAATTCGCCTTTTCCGGCGATCCGGCACGCACGCAATTGTTCCTCAACACAGCCATCGACGACGGCGCGATCGTCTATCTCAACGGCGTCGAAGTGCATCGCCAGAACATGCCCGGCGGAGCACCGACGCACAACACGCTCGCCACGACGTTTGTCGGCAATACGAGCATCCAAGGCCCGTTCAACATCCCCGCCGGCAGCCTGGTTCAAGGCCCCGGCAATGTCCTGGCCGTCGAAGTCCATCAGGCGGCAGCGGTCGGCGACCCCGACATGATGTTCGCCGCCGATTTGACCGCGGTCATTACGCCGCCTTCGCCCGACGATCTCGATGTGCCCCTCGTACTCAACGAAATTGCCGCTGGAGGCGCGGTCGGCTTTTTCGTCGAGATCGGAAACCGCAGCGACGCCGCGGTCGATGTCGGCGGGTACGTCGTTCAATCGACGTCGGGCCAAGAATACGTCCTCCCGTCATCGATGCTCGCTCCCGGCGGCTTGACGAGCGTCCCGGCAGCGCAACTCGGCTTCACGCCCGCGCTCGGCGACCGCATTTTCCTTCTTTCGCCAAATCGCGCGCTACTAGCCGACGCCTTCGAGGCCAAGACGACCGTCCGTGGCCGCTCGCCAGGCCTCACCGGCCAATGGCTCTATCCCGACGTCGCCACACCCGGAGCGGCCAACAGCGTCCCGCTGCGCGACGAGATCGTCATCAACGAGATCATGTATCAACATCGGCCGACGTACGCCACGCCAGGAGTTCCGGCGGTGTTTCAAAACACGCCGATTCTGCCGATCGATGCGACATGGAAGTACAACCGCCAAGGTACCGGGCTTCCCGCCAATTGGTATCTGACGAACTATACCGTCGACGGCACGACCTGGAATTCCGGACCGGCTCTGCTCGGACGCGAAACGACGCCGGCCGCGCTGCCTGAGCCCATCCTCACTGATTTCAATACCGGCTATACCTCGGCGATTACGACCTACTACTTTCAAACGGAGTTCACGTTTTCGGGAGCGCCGGCGGGTTCCGCGCTGCGGATGCGACACGTCGTCGACGATGGCGCGATCTTCTATATCAACGGCGTCGAGATTTCCGATTCGCGATACCTCATGCCCGCAGGCGCGGTGACCAGTTCGACGCAGGCGCTTTCGCCTGGCGTCAACAACGCGACGTACAGCGATTTCATCGACGTGCCCGTTGCCATGCTCGACGTTGGCAATAACGTGATCAGTGCTGAGGTCCACCAACTGGGCACGGGCAGCAGCGACATAATCTTCGGAATGGAACTTGTTCTCTCCGAGGAAGTCGAACCGGCGGTCCCTGGCACGGCCTTCATCGAAAACGACGAAGAATGGATCGAACTGTACAACAAGAGCAATCAAGCCGTCGACATTTCCGGCTGGAGGCTCGACGATGCGGTCGACTTCACGTTCGCGCCCGGCACGATGATGCCGCCGGACAGCTACCTGGTCGTCGCCCGCGATGCCGCGTCGCTGGCCGTGAAGTATCCGTCGATCGCCATTGCCGGCAGTTTCTCCGGCCGACTGAACGATCAGGACGACCGCATCCGCCTCCGCGACCAGCGCGGCAACACGGCCGACGAAGTGCATTACTTCGACGGCGGCCGCTGGTCCGACTCAGCCGACGCCGGCGGTTCCAGCCTGGAACTTCGCGATCCGAATGCCGACAACAGTTCGCCCGAAGCGTGGGCCGCTAGCGACGAGGGCAGCAAGTCCCAGTGGCGGACCTATACGTACAGCGGCATTCCCGGTTCGAGCGCCGTGGGCAACGACAGCTTGTGGGACGAGCTCGTTCTCGGCATGCTCGACGATGGCGAGGTGCTGCTCGATGACATCACGGTGACGCAGCTTACCGGCGCGGGCGCGCCGGTCCAACTGCTGCAGAACGGCACCTTCGAGGCGGACATCGCCGGCAACCCGGCCGCGGCGTGGCGGATCATCGGCAACCACCGGCACAGTAGCGTGATCGTCGACCCGACCGATCCCGGCAACAAAGTGTTGTATCTCAAGGCGGACGGCTCGACGGAACACATGTCGAACCACGCCGAGACGACGCTCAAGAACGGCGCGACGTTCGTCGACATTCTGTCGACGGCGACCTACGAAATTTCATTCCGGGCGAAGTGGATTTCCGGATCGCCGCAATTGCACACGCGACTGTATTTCAACCGCCTCCCGCGGACGACGATCTTGCAGCAGCCGGCATTATCGGGCACGCCCGGCGCAGCGAATTCGACGCTCGAGGCGAACATCGGGCCGACCTACGAAGAATTCCGGCATAGTCCGGCCGTGCCCGTAGCGTTCGAGCCAGTTGTCGTTTCCACTGTGGCCAAAGACCCCAAGGACGTTAGCGGCGTGGCTGCGATGACGTTGTGGTACTCCGTTTCCGGCGGCGCGTGGATTAGCGGTGCCATGTCCCTTGCCGACGGCACGTATTCGGCCGTAATCCCCGGACAGCCCGCCAACACCGTGGTGCAGTTCTACGTCGAGGGACAAGACGCATTCGGCGTCACGTCTGCCTTCCCGGCCGATGGGCGCGACTCGCGGGCATTGTACAAAGTCAACGACGGCCTGGCGGCGACGAACGGGCTGAACAACTTCCGGATTATCGTCACGGCTACCGACGGCGCGTTCCTGCACAACGCCGCCAACTTGATGAGCAACGGCGGCGTCGGCGCGACCGTGATCTACAACGAGAGCGAAATCTTTTACGACGTCAGCGTGCGGCTTAAAGGCAGCGAGCATAGCCGCGTGAATACGAATCGAGTGGGATTCAGCGTCGCGTTCAACAGCGACCAGATGTTTCGCGGATTCCACAAACGGGTGTCGATCGACCGTTCGGAGAGCACCGGATATGGCCAGCGCGAGATGTTGATCCACCAGACGATCAACCACGTCGGCGACATATTGAGCAAGTACAACGACTTGATCCAGGTGATTTCGCCGCTGCCCCAGCATACGGGCGGAGCCGAGTTGCAGTTGGCCCGCTACGGAGATGAGTTCCTCGACGAGCAATTCGCCAACGGTAGCGACGGCACGTTGTACGAATACGAGCTGGTCTACAACATCACGTCCGCCAACCCGACGCCCGAAGGCCCGAAGGTTTACACGGACGGCGACGGCGCGTCCGGCGTGGCGATTGCCAATTTGGGCGACGATCCGGAGCGTTATCGTTGGACGTACCTGATCAAGAATAACGGCGACCGGGATGATTTTTCGCAGATCATCGCATGGGCCAAAGTGATGGGCCTCTCCGGAACGGCGTTCACTTCGCAAATCGGCAATTACATCGACGTCGACCAATGGCTGCGCGCGTTCGCGGTGTCTCACCTCACTGGAGTCTCCGACAATTACAGCGCCGCCGGCAGTCAGCACAACGTCGAGTTTTACGTTCGTCCGGATGACGGCAAGGTGTTGATGTTCCCGCACGATCTCGACGCATTCTTCGATGCGAATCGGCCGCTGGTCAACAACACGAAGCTCGCGGAGTTGATCACGATCCCTGCAAACGCCCACATGTACTACGGCCACGTCCAGGACATGCTCAGTTCGACGTACAACCTGTCGTACATGACGTACTGGGCGAACAACTACGGTTCGCTGCTGCCGGCCCAGCCGTTCGCCAGCCACTTGGCGTTCATCGGACAGCGGTCGACATTCTTGAGCAACGCCATCAACTCCGCCGCCGGCACGCAGGCGGCCACCCCATTCAACATCACGACGCCCAGTTCAACGGTCGACGCAACCGTCGCCACGCTTAGCGGCACCGGCTGGGTCAACGTCCGCAACATCCGCAAGGCCGGCGATCCGACCAATTTGCCGGTGACCTGGAACACCGTGACAGGCTGGCAGGTTATCGTTCCGGTCGACTTTGGTACGCACGACGTCGTGCTCGAAGCCTACGACTTCCAAAACAATCTGATAAGCACCGACACGGTGACCATCACCAGCACGGTGTCCGCGCGGCCGCTGCAAGATTTCCTCCGCGTCACCGAATTGATGTACCACCCGGCCGACCCGTCGCCGGCCGAAATCACCGCTGGCTTCAACGACGCCGACAACTTCGAATTCCTCGAACTCAAGAACATCAGCACGACCGAAACGCTCGACCTCTCCAGCGTGCGATTCGTCAACGGCGTCGCGTTCGATTTCTCCACCGCGACGATCGCGTCACTCGCTCCCGGTGAGCACGCCATACTCGTCGTCAACGAAGCCGCCTTCACGCACCGCTACGGCCCGGGCTTCCCCATCGCCGGCACGTACGCCGGACAACTGAACAATGCCGGCGAAACGATCCGCATGGAGGATTCGCTAACCGTAGCCATCCAAGAGTTCACCTACGACGACACGGGAGTGGGCTGGCATCCGACGACGGACGGCGACGGTTACTCACTGGTGATCGTCGACTCGCTTGCCGCGACGAGCAGCTGGAACGACGGTGCATCGTGGCGGCCCAGTTTTGAACTTGGCGGATCGCCGGGCAGCGCCGACCTGATGGCCGGGGATGTGGATGGCAACCTGCGAGTCGATCTCGTCGATGTGGCGATCCTGCACCGTTCGCTCGGTGTGGCGAGCGGGGCCACGCGAGCGCAGGGTGATGTAAACGGCGACGGCGCGATCGACCGACGCGACGTTGCCGTCGTCGCGAAAAACTTTGGACGTTCGTTCACACTCACTCCACCGTCGCCCGTTGCATCGCGCGCCGCCTCCGTGGTTGCGTCGGCACGTAGTCGATCGCCCGATGTATCCGAGCGTCGATCCGTCTCTTTGATCGCCGCCTCACCGCGACGACGGATTAGCGCGGGCATGGTTGACCGCGTGCTAACCGCGTCGCTGAGTGAGAGAACAGAAGGCGTCTTAGCAGTGCATAGAAACTCGACGAATCCGTCGGCGCATCGTCGTCGTTGAGCGTCAAGAAAAGTCGAACCGAAGACTCGTTGGTCATCGTCGCCCCATTCCCGCCAACCTCCCCACCGCCTCCACCAGATCGCCCATGCCCAGGTGCGTGTACCGATCCATCGTCAGCGTGATCGTCGAATGCCGGGCCAACGCCTGGGCGACCTTCGGCGGCACGTTGGCCATGACCAAGTAGGTGATGAACCCGTGGCGGAGCGAATGAAAGTCGACGACTTGGCCGGCGGCGTCGACGTCGCGGAGGTAGTCAGTCCGTTCGCGGCGTTTTCGTTCCGCGGCGTCTTTCGCTTCCTCCACCCACGCCTCCCTCGCTGCTGCCAGGTCGCGCTGGAGTATTTCGCCGGCCTTTTTGCGATACCACTTGCCGGGCCACAGGCGTTCGTCGCCGCCACGGCGTCGTTCGCCTTCGCGCTTCGCCAAATAGGTCCGTAGCCGCCGACAAAGATCTTCAGCCAGCGGCAACACGTCCTTGCGGCGGTGCTTGGAATAGCACGCTTCGACGGTTACCGTCGGCGGGTTGGCGTCCAAGCCGAACGACCGCGGCGTCAGGGTTGCGATTTCCTGCGCCCGCAGGCCCGTTAACGCGGCTAAGCGGTACACGATGGCCCGGTCGGCGCCGCCCATGCGGCCGAGCCGTCCCTTGCTCTTCTCCGCGGCCGCGATCAGCAGTTCCAATTCCTCCGGCGTCAGCACACGCCGTTTCCGCCGCACGTCGGTTTCCGTGTTTAGCCGCTGCAAGTGGGCCAACGGATTGTGCCCGAACCTTCGCTCGCGGACCAGCCAGTTGCAGAACGCCTTCGCGGCGACCAGGTAATCGTTACTGGTCGCCTTGCCGAACGCATTCGCCTCGCGGCGGCTCCGCAGCCAGTTGGCCACGCCCGACGGCGTGATCTGGCCGATCGACTTGAACTTGCAGCCGGCCAACAGCGCTTTCAACCGGCCGATAGCCAAGTCAATATACCGCGGCGCGTTGGCTTTCGCCTTCAAATGCTTCTCGTAGTCAGCGACATGCTGGGCGATTGGTTTCCGACGATGCTCGTCCGTTGGCTCGATCAAGCCGACCTTCTGGCGTTCGACCCGACGGACGTACTCGTTGAGCATCGCTTGCGCCGCCGCCCGGTCGACCGCCAACGGCCGGATGGATGCGTGGGGCTTCTGGAGCCGGGCTTTGTCGGATGCGGAGCTTGCGGCGATCCGTAACGGCGGACGTGGCGTCGAATATCGGCATCTTTCGGCAGCGCAGCGGAGTGGGTTGATTGCGTTCTACGACCTGGGCGAAGCGAGCGGCGTTCGCGCCGACTATAGCGGCAACGGTCAGCACCTGACGCCCGTCAATAGTCCGACGAATGCCGACGGTTTGGTCACTTAGCCCATCGGGAAAGCAATGGCCGACGTCTACGTCCTTTCCGAAATCGACGTTCGCCGCACCGTAAACCAGACGATTTGGTCCGCCAATTGAGCTTCAACAGCCTGGACTTAGTTTTCGCTTCGCAACTCTGCCCTAACCTCCATCAAGATGACACCGAGCATATTGCAGCCACTTCCGTCTCCTCCATTCCCCCAATAGCTGTCTTTGTCCGTGTGTTCGACGAGCGCAGCGTCACCCGTTGCCAGAAGTGTTTCACGAAGGTCTGGATGCTGGTCGAATTTCGCGAAAACTGCCTCTCGCATGATCTTGTCTTTGATCGATTCCCAATCAGACCGAAGCGGCCTGGAACGTTCGCGGCCCATCTGTGCTGCACTCATTGGTGATTTAGCTTGGCGAATCTGCTCCTCGTGTTCCGTGCCGGCGAACTTCTGGGCTTGAAAGTAGTGCTCACACGTTGGCCACTTCTTTCCTTTCAGCGCTATTTCATGGCGCGAGAAGTTCGAGAAGCAGCCGTAAGCGTCGCCCGTTCGATAAAACCGGATTTCACTTTTCATCGATGAACTTTCTAGGCGCAGCTTCGGATCGCTTAGCCACGTCATCTCTTGAACATGCGATTTCCGCAAGGCAATCAATCGACTAAGCCAGCGTCTAGCGGTTCGCAGCCCCGCTTTGACGCGATTCGCCGGCATTTCATTTGAGGCAATCGTGGCCGACGCCTACGTCCTTTCCGAAACCGACGTTCGCACGCTGCGGCGGATGGCCCAGCGTGAGCGAGGCGATCCGGTCAATCATCAGCCGCCGTTGCAGGGACAATCCCACCCTGGCCGATTGCCCGTTGTGCGGTTGGGTGTCGCCTACGGCACGCTGCCGGCGGCGCAGTACGACGGCGGCGGCACATTGGTGCAGCCCGGCAAGGGCGAATGCAAGATGCATCGCCTCCGCGCCGACGCCACAGCTGTCATCGACTTGGACGATCTGCCGACGCCCGCGTACAGCATCATGCCGTTTGAAGTGGCCGATGGCAAGGAGTTGGTGCTGCTCCGCGACCAGACGTTGGAAGGCGATGACGAGAATGTTGCCGAGCCAGGTTACGTCGCACTGCGCTGGGAGCCGAGCACGACCGAATCGCCCGAACGGCTGTTGTACGTCTGCGGCTCCCCGGCCCAGCTGGTGGCCAACGACGCCAACTGGCATCAACTGCCGCTCACGTCGGTGGACAACTTCGATACCAGCACGTTTGGCATCCATGCCGGCAACCAGTTGATCGAACTCAAACGCGACGGCGTCTACGAAATCTTCCATTCCTGGCATCTGGGTTTATCGACCGGCGCGTCGCCCGGCGAGGCGAAGGTCGATGCCGTCGTCCGCTCCGGCACGATGGCACCACTAACGAGCAACGTGCCATGCAGCGGTTTGACGTTGGCCTTGAACCTAGACGACGAAGTCGAACACGACGAGGCCGATGCATCGTGCATGTTCTGGTTGCGCCGTACATCGACCGCAGCGCAGTGGATCGACTTCGCGTTCAAGCGGATCATCTACGTCGCTTACCCGGAAATCTATCTCACCACGGCGCGGATTCGGTATCTGGGCGATTTGCCTGGACCGACCGTGCAGACCTTTGAAGGGCCGTGATTCGCGTGGCTTGGACGCGACATCTTGGGGCGGCGTTGGGCCGATTCTTGGCCCGCCGAGGCTGGATCGCCCGTCTGCCCGGTGGCGGCGAAAGCCGCGACGTCTGGCGATTGGGGCCGGTGAGCGTCAAACGCTGGTTGCCGCGGATTTCGCCCGCTGAAGTCCGGCTTCGCTGCCGGGTTTCGCGCGAGGTGCCTGTCTGCAATCGCATGCGGTACGTGCCGTGGCTGCATT
>JAJDEG010000719.1 GCA_029259895.1 Planctomycetota bacterium | reverse complement strand
GCAGTTGGCGGACGGCGAGAATCGGGGCAGCGGGTACGTGGTGATCCCGCCGTCGTTGCACCCGAAGGGCGTTCTCTATGAGTGGGTGAACAAGCCCGGCTTCGAAATTCCGTTGATCTCCGACGAAGAAGCTCTTTGGCTTGATGGCGGGACGCCAAGCGAGAGTAATTTTGTGCAGAAGCCGTGCATCACGACCGTCGAAGCAGCCATCACCGCGACATTGCCTTACGGAACAGGACGGCGGAATCGACAACTGATGTATTTCTCACAGTATCTGCTGAAAATCCTTGGCAAAGAGGTGCCCGAAGCCGACTTGAAGGCGGCTGTGAAGGCGTGGCACCGCCGCGCACTGCCATTCATCCGCACAAAGGACTTCCGGACGACCTGGAACGAGTTCCGCTGTATTTGGTGCGAAACGCGGTTCGTCCCGGCGTGCTTGGACGACGCGATCGCGACTGCGAAGAATCTGGTCGCCGACCACCGGCCTCTGAAACTGCTCCGAGCGACCTGCCGACGACTTCAAGAGCAGTTTGGCGACCGGCCGTTCTTTCTTGGGGTTCGTACGGTAGCCGAGAAACTGGACGTCGACCGCATGACAGCGAATCGACTGCTGCTGGAATTGGAAAAGCGAGGCGAGCTTGTGCGAATTCGAACCGGGAGCTTGGCTGGTCGACGAGCGACGGAATGGCGTTACCGTTGGCCGGAGGCTGGCGAAGACGAGACCAATCAGATCGCTAAGGGCGCGTAGACCCATCTAACCCATTACTTGTGTCACATAGCGACTCGCTTGGTCTCGGGTCGCTGTCCAATTAGAATCGCCGGTGCTTAAAACGGGCTTCGGCCCACGAACTGAAAGACATCGCCATGCGACAGAGGGGCCGCAAGCCCGTTGACCGTGCGCACGCCGTGAGGCTGCGCGGGCACCCTTTAGTGTGCCTAAGCAACGATCAAGGGGCCTGCGGCTTTTTTGCGGCGCGTCGCGCCGAGAACGGGAGATTGCCATGAAAGCCTGGCTATTCCAAGATTACCGACAGAAGCAGAAGCTTGGCGACAAGTGCCCGTGGTGCGTGGGCTTCTACGACCAAGAAGGACGAAAGAAGTCGAGGCGGATCGGATCCCGTTCAATGGCCGAAAAGTTCGCGCGGAAGATCGAAGGCGAACTGGCGGCCGGTGTCTACCAGAATCCATGCCGTAAGCAGTGGTCGGACTTTCGCGACGAGTACGACGCCAAGATTCTGCCCAGGCTTGGACGGCGGAGCCAAGACGCGGTCAAGGCGTCGCTCGTGGCATTCGAGCGGATCATCAAGCCAGCGAAGATGCTGAGCCTTACAACTTCGACCATCGACGAATTTGTGACTCGCCGGAAGGCCGATCCGGGCCGCAAGCCGAAGTCGAAACTAGCGACGGCGACGATTAACCGCGACTTGCGGCATATCAAGGCCGTGTTGCGGATCGCTCATGAGTGGGGCATTCTGCCGAAACTTCCGCGTTTTCGGTTCCTCCGCGAAGAGCAACGCATCGGGCAGGTAATCTCGCCCGAACATTTCCGGCTAATTTACGACGCGACCGATGTCGCAAGAAAGCCGGACCTGACGCAGTGCTCACCGGGAGAATGGTGGCGCGGATTGCTCGTTTTTGCTTTGACGACTGGCTGGCGCATCGAGGAAATCTTGTCGTTTCGTCGTGACGACCTGGACTTGTCGACGGGGGCCATTGTAACGCGGGCCAGCGACAACAAAGGCAAACGAGACGACACTGACCATTTGCCCGATGTAGCGATTCAGCATGTCAAGGCGGTCGTCGGGTTCGCACCGGTCGTATTCGAGTGGCCACACGACTACCGAACGCTGTGGGTGGAGTTTCATGACCTACAGCGGGCGGCGGGGATTTTCCTGCCCTGCCGCGATGCGGACCGCCACGAATGCACTAACACCTGCCACGTTTACGGCTTTCATGCCCTCCGCCGCGGCTACGCGACGTTGAATGCGGATACGATGCCTGCGGCCGTGCTGCAACGCAAGATGCGCCACAAGAGCTTTACGACCACTCTCCGCTACATTGGGCTGGCCGACAAGATGAAGGCGACGGCCGAAAAGGTCTACGTGCCAGAGTTTCTTCGGCAATCGGGACGATAGCGTAATGGCGATGGAGTGTTTTTGGAGTGCTGGCCGCAATTCTCTCTTCGCTGAATCGTCGTAAACCCTTGCCAGATAAAAGTGAGGCTGCAGGGGCTCGAACCCTGGACCTACGGATTAAAAGTCCGTTGCTCTACCGACTGAGCTACAGCCTCGACTGCGTTATTCTTGGCGTTTTTTGGTGCGCTCCCCTCGTTTGCCGAGCGTCTCGTTATTCGCGACACCCGCTTTGTGACACCAGCAATGACGCCCGATCCCCTCTTGTATTGATGCCGGCCTCAAGGCTCACACCCGTGCGGCGGCTATCGACGCGCGTCGGTGACGTCACCTCGACCGCGATGTCCAAGATGATGCCCTGCCGCATTTTACTAGGCCCCGGAAGCCCAACAAGGACTTCCCCCTCTTTCCTCTTGCGACCCGCCGGCGGGCCAAAAAGGTTCGCGGCAAGCGGATCTGCTTCTGCTACTACTTCTTCGCCCCTGGAATCGTCCAGACGCCGCCCTCGCGATACGGCTGGTTCAAAAATACAGCGTGCTGGGCAGCCGCGTGCCGCAAATTGCCAAGCAGGGGCGAGCGACGACTGGCGATCGTCGGTCCTTTCCTTAATGCTCGACGGCTGCGAGTCGAGTTGCGGCGGCTGTCGAACCGGACGTTTCGAGACCATCGCCAACCGGTGCCGACATGCCGATCACTAGCGTCAGCGAGGTGAACACGATACACGTCTTCACTCCGTCCGGGTCCGATTCCTGTCCGCACGGGAAATCATCGTCTCAGCCTCGCTCTGGCAATTTCACGCCCGCTGGCAGAAACTTCACGTCCCGATCGTTGCTTACCTTCTCGCCGGGCGTGCAGCGACCGCTGCTTACCTGCTCGTCCAGCAAAAGCAGCAGCGCATTGACCTTATCCGGCTTGTCCTTAATCAAGTTTTTTTCCTCCGCTGGGTCGTCGGAAAGGTTGTACAACTGCATCGCCGGCAGGCCCTTCTTCTTCGCATCGGCTTCCCGCGGAGCACTCCAGCCGCCGCTGCCGCT
>JAJDEG010000718.1 GCA_029259895.1 Planctomycetota bacterium | reverse complement strand
AACAGCTCGCGGTGCAGCGACTTGAGCGACCAGCCGTCGGCGACGAACCGCGCGGCTAGATCGTCGAGCAATTCGCCGTGTGTTGGCCGTTCGCCGTGCGTGCCGAAGTTGCTCGGCGTGGCGACCAGCGGCTGGCCGAAGCTGTTCGCCCAAATGCGATTGACGATCACCCGCGCCGTGAGCGGGTTGTCCGCGTCGACGATCGAACGGGCCAAATCGAGCCGACCGCTGCCGCGGTCGAACTTTCGCGGTTCGCCCGGCGATAGAACTTGGAGAAAGCGGCGCGGCACGACGTCGCCTTTCGACTTCACGTCGCCGCGAACGAACACGTTCAAGTCGCGCGGATTCGCATCGCGGACGATGTGGATGGACTGTTCGGGCTTCTTCGCCTGACCGTTCTTATTCTTCTCCGCCTTGTCGTCCGTTGGACGGTTAAACATTTCCGTGCTGGCGAATACGCCGGCCAGCGCGTAGTAGTCTTCCGTGGCGATGGCATCGAACTTGTGATCGTGGCAACGAGCGCAGGCGACCGTCAAGCCGACGAGCGTGCGCGTCACCGTGTCGACGCGGTCGTCCCACTCCTCGGCCATGACTTCCAGCGAGCCGCGGCTGTAATACTTCGGACCCAGGCCGAGGAATCCGAGCGCCACGTCGTCGGTCTCGTCGTCCGGCGTGGCGCGATCGGCGGCTAGTTGCAGCGTGACGAACTGGTCGTACGGCATGTCGGCGTTGAGCGCGGCGATCACCCAATCGCGGTACAAATACGCGTTCGGATAGCACAGCGAACGGTCGTTGCCGACGATGTGGGCCTGGTCTTCGCCGTAGCGGGCCAGATCGAGCCACATGCGGGCCCAACGTTCGCCGTAGCGAGGAGAAGCGAGCAGGCGATCGACCAAACGCTCCTCGGCATCCGGCGATTCGTCCGCGAGAAACGCATCGACCTCGACCGGCGTCGGAGGCAGACCAATCGCGTCGAACGACAGTCGGCGAATGAGCGTCTGGCGATCTGTGGCCGCCGCCGGCGAGAGGTTTTCTTTCGTCAAGCGAACTCGGATGAACGCATCGAGACGGCGGCTCGCATCGGCAAAGCTTGCGCTGTGGGCGATGGCAGGCAGTTTTTGCTGGAGAGCGGGTTGGAATGCCCAATGCCGGCGAGCGGCGTCCCAATCGATCGCGTCGCCGTTTTCGGCGATACCGTCACCGTCGCCGTCAACGTCACCGCCGCCGGATGGCTCGGGAGCACGAGGGGCGGACGCACGCGGATCGATCGCCCCATCGCGAATCCATTGCTCGAGATCGGCGACGATGTGCGGCGCGAGCTTGCCGTCGGGCGGCATCTCGTAGCTTTCGTAGCGGACCGCTTCGAGCAGCAGGCTCGCCGAAGGGTCGCCGGGGACGACGGCTTTGCCCGAATCGCCTCCGTGGCGAATCGCGTCGCGCGAATCGAGCCGCAGCCCGCCTTTGATCGACTTGGCGTCGGCCGAGTGGCATTCGTAGCAATGTTGGACGAGGACGGGTCGGATCTTCTTCTCGAAGAACTCCATGCGGGCAGAATCGGCCGAGGCGTCACCGGAAGAATCGCCGGGAGCGTCGGCCGCGGTCGCGTCGAACGACGTTGCGGCGGAAAACGCAACGATGAGCGCCAAAAGCGCGAGACAGCGACCAGCAACAAATTGCGGCACCATGCGTTCCCCATCGTCTTGAGGCAGGCGCGCCGGCTGGCGGCGCGGGGCTTTGGGGGGTAGGAGGGCAGGCCTTGATGATAGCAAGTCGCGGCGGGAAATGCACGCGGAATCACATTTCGACAATACTTCGGCCGCGCGAACACGTCGGTCGTAGCGGATAGTAAGGTGCATACGAAAAAGGCCGTTGCACGAATCGGGCGATCCGTGCAACGGCCGGGCTTGGTGTTGACCTGCTGCGACGCCGATGGCTCATGAGGTCCGATGCCGCCGGCGGCGCGTTCACTGCTGCGGATCGTCGTCGCCCGCGGTACGTTCACGAACCAAGGAGTCGAGCGCCTTTTGCAGGCCTTCGAGGCGGCGGTTCACCTCGTCGAGTTGCCGTTGCACATTGCCATCAGCAGGTGCGACCGCGGGCGGCGCAACCGGTGTCGACGGAACAGGCGGCGTCGGCCGATACGGCGTGACGATCATCGGTCCCGCGGGGGCTCCTTTTGGCGCACGAGGCAAGAAACGCACGTGGGCGTCCGTGCGTCGAACGTCGCAGCCGAGCATCCGCTCGACGTGTGGCCTTACGTCTTCGGGCAGCTTGTCCAGTTCCTTCTCTGTCACGTCCCACTTGATGTGACCTTTCTTGACGCTAATCTTCGCCGGCTGTTTGCCCGACTTGCTGATCGAAATGCTCAATTCCTTGGGGAGTTCGCTAATGTAAATATTGGCGTTAATAGTGCCCTTCCGATCGACCATCACGCCAGGATGAAACAACTCCAGGTGCACCGGGCCGTCGTTGAAATCGATTCCTTTGGGAACGTATTCGTAGAGTAGCTGATCCTCGGTGGCACCAGGCGCCCAACGCAACGTGAGAAAGTTGTCGGTGGGCCGTTTGGCCGGCGTGACCTCGATCACCTGCTGCTTGCCGCCGCGGTAGAGAGTCACCGCCAGTTTCTTCTCGCCCTTGGTTTCTTGCACGATCTCGTTAAGGGCCTCGACCTCGGTGACTTCGGCCTCGTCGATCTTGACGAGCAGATCGTGCTTGGCGAAACCCGCTGCGACGGCCGGCGTTTCGGGAAACAGTTCCACGACGACGAGGCCGTGATTCTCGGGGATGCCCAACTGGCTGCGAAGCGTCTCGGACGGCGGCTCCAGTTGCACGCCGATCCAGTAGCCAGGATCTGCGGTCCGTGCGACGGTGACATTGAATTTTTGCGCTTTGTGGTTTTCATCCGCTCCCGACGCGCCTTCGCCGACAATGACAACGTCGACATCCGCCGACGCCGCACCGACGTCGAGGCCAACGATGACGTCGTTGGCGTCTTCGTTCGATTCGTTTTGCGCTTGGGCGAGCGCGCCGGTACCGAGCACGACGCCAAGC
The DNA here is from genome assembly GCA_029259895.1 of Planctomycetota bacterium. Taxonomy (GTDB): domain Bacteria; phylum Planctomycetota; class Planctomycetia; order Pirellulales; family PLA5; genus PLA5. The sequence continues at coordinate 783 of JAJDEG010000718.1, read as the reverse complement.
AGCGCAATGCAGGCGGCCAGATTTCTTAATCTTACGACGATCATGACGGGACTCCTGACTTGGGGAAGGGAGAAGCGTTCGTTATTGATAGGCGTTGTACCCAACGTATTCCACGTCGAGTTGATCGACCGGGACGATGATCTGCCGGCCATCGCCCAGGTCGATAGGCCATAGGCGGCGGTTTTGTTTGACATCGAGTCCGCTGCTGCGCAGCGCGCGAATCACTTCGTAAGGCACGGCGGATTCGTTCGACGTCAACAAACGTTCGTCGCCCTGCACGGCGTCGTAGACGGGGAGTTGCACGGGCACGCCGTCGTGCGTGTGGACCGTGACCATGCCGCGCGGAGCGCCCTCGGGCATCTCAGTGCCGGTCACTCCGTTCGAGGTAACGGGCGGAAGCTGTGCGAGCGCCGCCGCCGCCGACGACGGAGCGCTGGAATCGTCCGGAGCAGCACCGACATGCCAGGCGCGGCCGATCCCAAATCCGACACCGACGCAAATCAGCAGACTGGCGGCCAGCGACAATGCGCGCGGCCACGCGATGGCGGCCGAAGACGTCGAATCGCTCGTCTCGACGGAGCCGCCGTCCGTTGCATCGGTTTCGCCGCGTGCGCGATCGACCATGCCGCTTAGTTCTGCGCTTAAAGCATGCGACTCGACGAACGCCAGGGCCAGCCGCCGCCAGCCGCTGGTGTTGTCGCCCGTATCGTCGCCGGTATCGTTGTCGAGGCGAGCCAGGACGGCGCGCTGAGCGTCGCGATCCAACTCGCCGTCGACGAATCG
>JAJDEG010000717.1 GCA_029259895.1 Planctomycetota bacterium | reverse complement strand
CCACCCGCGTCTGGGCTTCGCGCGAACGAGTCCCATGCGCTGGGCGAACGCAAGCCAGCGGGCGACAGTTCCTTCCGGCACCTTGAGATGCCGGGCCACGGCGCTGGTAGAGACCAGGCCGCCGGCGACGCACAGTGCCGTCACTGCGGTCGCCGCCTGCACCGCTTTCTGTTCCGCCAGCGTCGGGCTCGGTGCGGCTGCGGCAGGCATCCAACCCCTGATGGCTCCGTTCGGGCTGGACAAGATGGGCGTTACCAAATTGGCGTCCTTGGCGGCATGCAGATACTTGAGCACATGGCGGTGTCTCATGCCGTACACTTCGCCGATCGCGGCAGAACCGACGGGCTTGCCGGCATAAAGGCGTTCGAGCACGGCAACGACGCCCGCGATATGCCGGTGTTGCGTCGTCTTGAAGTCCACCACGACTGTACCTCGTTTTGCGTGACCGTTTGCACGGATCGGCGTGCAACGCCACGCACACCGCTGTGCAAGGCTCGTTGGCTGCGTGCGACTGCCGTTCGGGCTATAACTGACACGCCGAGATTATCACCCGCTCATTTGGGAAGCACAAATGCCATGAGTTTGCACTGCTCGACTTTACTTTCTATCGCCGCGACGTTCCTGGCAGCGATTTTTTCAACATCCGATTTATCTGCCGACGACAACCTTCGGTCGGCGATTAAGGTCGTGTCGCCGGACAGTCGGTTTACGATCGAGCTGTCTCTGGGCGAAGGCGGGCGACCCGTTTATCGCGTCGACCGATTTCGCGACGTCGTGATTCGACCGAGCGGACTCGGCTTGCTGCTTGCGGACGAAGTCGACTGGACGCGCGGCTTCGACTCCATCGAACTCGTCGACAAGAGCGAGCACGATGCGACGTGGTCGCCGGTCTGGGGAGAGCGATCGAAGGTGCGCGACCGTTACCGGGCTGCGACCGTTCGATTTCGGCGGAAGATGCCGCCGGCCGAGTTCAAGGTCGAGGTTCGGGCGTACGAAGAGGGCGTGGCGTTTCGTTACGTCATCGACAAGGATTCCGCGGACGCATCTGAGGACGCAACCGGTGAGAAGACCGTCCGCATCGAGAGCGAGCAGAGCGAGTTTCGCTTCGCCGGCGACCACGATGTGTGGACGGTCACATCCGCGCAGGGAAAGTACTCGAAGGTGAAGCTGAGCGAAGTCAAGGGGAGCATCGAGCGGCCCTGCGTCGTTGAGGCGGATGGCGGCATGACGATCGCCATCGCTGAGGCCGCGCTCGTCGACTACGCGCGGATGCGGCTGCGGCCGGCGGAGCGTGTCGAGCATGCGCTCGTGTCGAGGTTGCACGACGGCGTGATCGCGAAGCTGCCGCTGAAAACGCCCTGGCGCGTCGTGATGGCGGCCGACAATGCGGGCCAACTTCTCGAACGCAACTACTTGTTGCTCAATCTCAACGAGCCGTGCGCCATCGACGACACGTCGTGGATTAGGCCCGGCAAGGTGATTCGCGAGGTGACGCTGTCGACCGATGGCGGCAAGGCGTGCGTCGACTTTTGCGTCGAGCACGGACTTCAGTTCATCGAGTACGACGCCGGTTGGTACGGGGAGCAGAACGATGAGAAATCGGACGCCCGCACTGTGTCGAGGCCGAACCTCGACCTGCAAGAGGTGATTCGCTACGGCAAGAAGCACGGCATCGGCGTTATCGTTTACGTCAATCGGCGGCATTTGGAAAGCCAGCTCGACGATCTGCTGCCGCTGTACAAGTCGTGGGGCCTGGCGGGCATCAAGTACGGTTTCGTCCAGCATGGCTCGCAAGAGTGGACGGCGTGGATGCACGATGCGATTCGCAAGACGGCCGAGCATGGGCTGATGGTCGACGTCCACGACGAGTATCGCATGACCGGCTGGCAGCGGACTTACCCTAACTTCATGACGGCCGAGGGAATCGGCGGCGACGAGACCCGCCCATCGCACGAGCAAGCGCTTGCCAACCTGTTCACGCGGATGATCGCCGGGCCGGCCGATCACACGATTTGCTACTACAACGGCTACGTCGACGAGACGTCGTCGCATGCCAGCCAGCTTGCCAAGACGGTTTGTTTTTTCAGCCCGTGGCAGTTTCTATTTTGGTACGACCGGCCGAGCGCGGCCAGCGGCGAGCCGGAGTTGGAGTTCTTCAAGCATGTGCCGACGACGTGGGACGAGACGCGCGTGCTGCATGCGAAGATCGGGAGATCTGCGGCGATCGCCCGTCGATCGGGAGGCGATTGGTTCGTCGGTTGTCTGAATGCTGGCGAGTCGCGCTTGCTGACGATTCCGCTTGGCTTTCTTTCCGCCGGCGCGAAGTACGACGCGCACATCTATCGCGACGATCCGACGGTCGAGACGCGAACGAAGGTTGGAATCGAACGACGCGAGGTTGACTCGACGACGGTGATCGACGCCGACTTGGGACCGCGCGGCGGGATGGCGATGCGCATTGTCGCCCGCGGAGAGGCGAGCCCGTTCGTCCACCCGGGGATTCTTCACGATCGCGAGGAGATCGCGTTGGTCAGGACGAAGATCGCGGCGGGCGCGAGTCCTTGGGACGAGGCCTGGAAGCGGTTGCGCGAACACCGGGTATCGCGTCTCGATCGTAAGCCGAGTCCGCGGGCCGCGATCGTTCGCGGAACGAACGGATCGCCGAATGTAGGGGCGAGCGCGTTTTTGGAAGACGGCGCGGCGGCCTACACGCATGCTTTGCAGTGGTGTCTTACGGAGAAGCCGGCGCATGCCGAGAAGGCACGCGAAATTCTTAACGCCTACGCGACGACGGTGAAATCGATCGGCGGGCACGACGGGCGCCTGCTCGTCGGTATGGCCGGCATCCAGTATGCAAACGCGGCCGAATTATTGCGCCACACTTGGGACGGTTGGCCGCAAGTAGAGCAGCAGCGGTTTGAAACGTTCCTCCGCGGCGTTCTCTATCCGGTCATTGAAGATTTTTACCCGACGGCCAACGGCAACTGGGACGCGTCGATGATCCAGACCACGATGGCGATGGGCGTGTTTCTCGACGACCGCGAGATGTTTGGCCGCGCGGTGAGCTATTACCTGGGCGGCTACGGCAACGGCGCCGTGTCGACTTACCTCAACGCCGACGGCGAGTGTCAGGAGAGCGGCCGCGATCAGGCGCACACGCAGATGGGACTGGGGTATCTCGCTTGTTCGGCGGAGATCGCCTGGCGTCAGGGCATCGATCTTTATGCCGCCTTCGACAACCGGCTGCTCAAGGGCTTCGAGTACACGGCCAAGTACAACCTTGGGCACGACGTTCCGTACGAACGCTATCGAAGCGTCGAGGGCCGGTATCGCTACGACGCGATCTCCGCCAAGGGGCGCGGGGGGTTTAGCAGCATCTACGAACGCGTTTACCGCCACTATCACGGGCGAAGGAAGCTGGAGATGCCGTGGACGAGCGAGGTCGTCGAACGGATCCGCCCTGAACGTTGGCAGTCGACGTTCGCGCCGTGGGCGACGTTGATGTGTTTGGAAATGCCGGGAGCGGCGACGAAGTGATCGTGCGGGCGATTCGCAGGGCGTCGATCGATGCGCGGTGAGGCGTTAGGGACATTAGGGACGTTGGATTCTATCGTCGTTTGCCCGTGCGATTGCGGCGAGTCGCGGAGTGCGTTCTTTGTAGCGTTGTTGAGACGAACTGCATCATGCGGGGGGTGGCCGATTTTTGCTTTGCTGGGGGGCGCGCGATTGGTAGAATGGTGGCGGAAATGAGTCTTCGAGGAGGATGCGGCGATTGTGATTCGTCGATTGCGTTGGTTGAGGCCTGATGTTGGTTGAGACCTGACGGTCGGGACCAGTGCCGCGGTCGGGAGACCACGGCACAACTTGGTGGGGAGACCACGGCACAACAGGTGTTGCGTCGTAGGGAGACGGCGGCACGACCCGCGATGCGAATAGCCCGGAAGAGGGAATTTGTGAGCATTACTCGCGTTTATTTTCTGGGCGAGAGGAGTTTGAATGGTGGTTTGGGCAGTTTGAGGTTTTGGGGCGATTTTTCGCGATGGAGAGCGGGGCGGGGGTCGGCTTCGCAGCGGCCTAGTCGGAGCCAGGATAGGACTACTGATTACACGTATGTCGTGCGGACGTTGCCGTTGCTACGTCGCGGTTCTTACTTTCGGAATAGAGGGAGTTCCCATGAGACGAAGTTCTAGTTTTTCTTCCGCATCGCGCCGGCGAGCGCGCGTGTTGCTGAGGTGTGTGCATGCCGGGCTAATCGGAGTGCTGTTGGCAACGCCGTTTGGCGTGGCTGGCGCGACTGAGCTGCGGCCGGGGGACGTTTTGACGGCTGGAGAGACGTTTTTTTATGACGGCAATGAATATCAACAGCTATTGGCGGTGATGCACGTCGATCCCGTCACGCAATACCATACGTATCTTTCCGGGGCGGGCGTCGGCACCGGTCCGGAGTTTGTCAACGCGACGGGAATAGCCGTGCAGGGCAATTCGACGGTATTCGTCGCGGACGGGGCGCGAATCTTGAGCATCGATCCGGCGACGGGCGATCGGACGGTTTTCTCGGGGGAAGGCGTTGGCGCGGGAACGCCGCTTTCGTCGACGCATGGACTTTGGCTGCGCGACGATCATTCGTTGTTGGTGGTCGACCGCCTTGCGCAAAGCGTGTTGTTGGTCGATTTGGCGAGCGGGGATCGGACCGTGATTTCGTCGCCGACGGTCGGCGCGGGGCCGACGCTGCTCAAGCCTTACGACGTGACGACGACGCTCGATGGGCGAATTCTGGTGGCGTCGTATGGGGCGATGGTCGCCGACGACGAATACCATGCGTTCGTGATGGCGATCGACCCGACGACGGGCGACCGGTCGGTCTTTTCGGACGCGACGCATGGCGGCGGGCCGGGTTACGTTTCAGCGCTGGGAATCACCCGGCGGGCAAATGGAAACATTCTGGTGACGGACAATTGGCCGGCGAGGATTTATGAGCTCGATCCGGCAACGGGTGAGCAAACGTTGTTCCATGCGACTTCGCCATCGGCGCCGAACGACGGTCAGTACGTCAGTCCGGTGGGAATCGTCGAAGGTCCGGACGGGACGGTGTACTTCACGGAAACGACGTATGGCTTGATGCGCATCGACACGGCGAGCGGTTGGGCGCGGACGATCTATGGCGAGGACGGTACGTACATCGGATGGTCGGAGGGGATTACGGTCGTGCAAGTACCGGAGCCGACGGGGATGGCGTTGGCGGTGGTTGGCGGCGGTTTGCTGGTGGCCGCGGCGAGGCGACGGAAGCGGCGCGTGAGAATGAACTCGCTTTGATGGATGGAGAGCGAAGCGGCGGAGCGGCACTGGCTGAGCCGGTGGCAGCCCGCGATAATGGATTGCTTTCGATTTCGCGGGGTTGCCGGTGCCACCCTACGCCGTTAACCTTTTTCGTAAGTCATTGATAACAAGTGGTTTCCGTCGAAGATTCCCCCGTTTTTCAGCCGCGATACGGCCCCGGTTCGCGAGACAATAAGCCTTTCGATCCCGCAAATTGCTCAGCGCGACCCGGGATTTCAAAGGCCATCGCATCGACAAATCGCGGGTTTGCAGGTGAATTCACGTAAACATTGCCACGGAAACCGTTTTCGCAAAAGGTTAACGGCGTAGGGTGCCACCCCGCCGCGGTCAATTGAAAGTTGAAAGCAAGTTCGCCGCGTCGCAATGGACTTGCCAGGGGCATTCCGCCGAATAGACCGAACGAGGGATTTTGTGAGCACCGCGCGCTTTACTTTCGGGACGAAACGGCTTTTGACCGGTGGTTTGGGCAGTTTGAGGCTGTGGGACGTACTCTTTCGCAATAGAGCGTGGGGCGGCGTATCAGCACCGGGGTGAACCGGTGACACGCTGCCGTCACATTTCCCGACAGACTAGTTGACGGAATACAGATAAATGGCAACCTTACCCACGAACTCCGTTTTCTTGCGGCTCTCGAAACGCGCCGAGACGGTAGCACGGGATACCCTCATCAACACATTCGTTGACGTTGGGCCGTTATTCGCTCTGTTAAACAATCGCGACCACCAGATTCTTTTCGGCAGGCGCGGCACTGGAAAAACCCATGCTCTTAGCTTCCTCGCGGACTCCCGGGAACGCGACAAGGATGTCGCAGTGCTGATTGATTTAAGGAATGTTGGGTCAAACGCGGGAATGTATGCCGACGCAACCCGCCCGTTGCACGAAAGAGCCACTGGGCTCTTAATTGATGTGCTGTCGGAAATCCACGCGGCGCTCTTACAACACTTCGTAAACCACAGCGAGTACGTTGACCTATCAGCGGCCGGACCGGCATTAGACGCGCTTGCCGAGGCCATTACAGAAGTGCGTGTTATTGGTGAAGTTGAGACGGAGACGAGCAATTCTACTGCGACAAGCCGTGAAGACAATGAAAGCACAACAATAGGTATTGGGTTAGATAATCCTTCGCTCGTCCTGAAATCGGATCGCGGTCGCAAGGATTCTTGTTCAGCGTCTCAAACGCAGCGCAGACGCGGTGCTGAACATCTATACGTGAATTTCGGCACAGCTGGGGCGGCATTCCGTCGGATGGCAGGTCTGCTAAGCAACCGCCATCTTTGGATACTACTCGACGAGTGGAGCAGCGTCCCTGTCGCGCTGCAGCCATACCTTGGTGACCTACTGCGGCGTTCCATCTTTCCTGTTACCGGGATAACGGTCAAAATTGCCGCTATCGAGCAACGCTCCGAGTTTCAGATTCGCAGTGATCGTGGTGACTACGTAGGCATTGAAGTTGGGGCAGATGCGTCGGCTGATATTAGGCTTTGTCGGAAATGTGCTCTTGGCTCGTGATGCCTGGTTGGCGCACACTGGTGTGCTCGGTTGGGTTGTTTCCAGGCCACGGAGGGCACGATCATGTTACGGCATCAGCTTTCGGATGAACAATGGGACTTGATTC
>JAJDEG010000716.1 GCA_029259895.1 Planctomycetota bacterium | reverse complement strand
GCTCGCAACGGCCACAAGAAGCCGACTCGCCGTTTCCAACCGCCAAACCGAGCTTCGGAAGTTCGCCGCGGCCGCGGCATGAAACGCCCTTTTTCAACGGGCTGTTAAGCCGCCACCAATCGACGCGACGTTCGTCGAGCTGCTGCAATCTCTGCTTCAAGGAAGGAAACGGGTCATACTCGTCACAGAATTCGCCCTTAAAGTCTGAAGTGATGACGCTCTTGGAAAGTCCGGCCTTTGGGGGCTCGTTGAACTGCTTCCAGTGAAGTTGCTCTTCGTAAGGTAATTCCCCAAGGTAGCAAAGATACGCGTGAACCTGTCCTGCTTCGTTAATGCCGAAGCTCCGCAAATGCCATGCGCCACGGCATGAAATCGAGCGGTACTCAATCGTGTACTTTTCCGAGTCGGCTTTGTATTTACTCAAAACTTCGGGGCGAAAGAATGCCGGCGACGTTTCAAAGGGGTGCTGCGAGGGCACAAAATAGTTCGCCAATTGTTCCGGGTCGCACGAGAATTCACGTATCGTGTCGTGCCGCCAGTCATGCGCGATGAATAACACGTATTGCTTTACGCCGTCGTCACCACCAAAACTCATCATTCGCCGAAGTACGTCGGACTTGTGAATGCCGAGATCGAGAATCTGAACTCCCCGAGAGTAGCTGCCGCCATTCCCGCATATTGTCAGATTTCCAAATATCGAAGTGTTTGAACCAATTGCGTGCGACGTGCGATCATCCTTCCACATGAACATGTCCTTTGAACGGAATCGCGTAAAATCAAACATGCGAAGCAACAGTTGATCAGACGCGCCTGCATAGTACGCCAGTTCGCTCCTGCGCATCGTAACCACACTTAAGCGGTCTGCACCGCGCCCTTCGCTCTGTCCGATTTCTACGATGTGATCGATGTCACCATGCCTGCTTAGCGTACACCATGCGTTCCGATCCTCAAGGCTATGAAGTCCCAAGATGTGCGCGATTCGCTGGTTCACTTCAAAGTAGGAGTCTTTCTGCTTGACTCCCTCGAAGGACCGGAAAAAGACGATGGGCTCGCCGCGTTGGATAACCGCGTCTCGTTCGTGAGCTAGCGGCGCTTCGATCGAGATTTCGTCGCGCGAACCCGCTAAGCTCCATCCCGATGACGCGCTGAAATTCCAATGCAGCAACGACTCGACTGCCTGGGGTGTGACATCAAAACGTGAAACAAGATCGAATGAACAAAGACGTGCTGCAGCCCGGCGTAAACAGTGACGTCTTCATCTTGGCCGTCCTGCTCGAGAAACGGCACAACGTCGTTCTGCTGAAGCCAATCGTTAAACCCCTGTGGGTCAGATGGCTCGCGGCTCATCGCGATTAAGGCGTTCTGTTTCGCCATATTCATTTTTGGCCACCACGAGAGTTAATCCGAGAATCTTAAGCGAGGAGGATTGAGACATTAGATACTCGCGTTAGGTTCACATAATCCGTCTCAAATTTACGATCGCGCCACGCGGACGAAACGTCCTCGTTGTGGCACGGTCTCCCGACCGTGTCACTTGCCCGACCGATGGTCTCCAAGCGTCGCCGCAAAACTCACCACGTTAGCGCACTAATCGGCACGTCACACGCCACGGTCCCGTCCGAGCAATAGTATCCTGCCGACGAAAATCGCCAATCCTCTGCGCGCCGGACCAAGCTTTTGCGGCAGGGATTCGCGTGCAGGTAGTCGAACTTCTGCTGCCAAAACGATTCGGACTCGATCGCCTCTGGATGGCGCGACGGTTGCCAGAATCGCCGTTCTCGATCGGCGGTTGCTTGGTCGCGCAGCACTTCGGCAAAGCTTGGCGAGAACTTTCGGCCGCAAAGATCGCTCAGCCGGCGGCCGGTGAACTTGCGGAAGTCGGCGAGGGTCGCCGAGAGCCGCGTCGAGTCGAACGCCGCGTCGAACGCGATCATGTGCATGTGCGTCGGCATGATGACGAACGCATTGACGCGAAGGTTTTTCTGGCGGTGGCAGAACGAAAGGCTGTCCGCGACGATCCCGCACGTCTGCTCGTCAATGAAAACCGGCAGCCACTCGACGACCGAGTACGTCAAGAAGTAGACCGCCGAATCAGGGTGGATGCGGTAGCGTTCCATGCCGCAGATGTTACCTTAGTGTTGCCGGCTTTTTTAGCGTGGGGAGTTCCTTGGCGATGCTGGGGAGACCTTCGGTCCGGCGCGTGGCACGGTCTGGAGACCGTGCCACAACAGCTTGTGCCACAACAGCGGTCGGGAGACCGTGCTACAACAGCTTGTGCCACAACAGCTTGTGCCACAACAAGCCCGTAAACTTACACGAATCCTGTGATCACGTGACTATTGCTTACCAAACCATCGTTGGCCTGGAAGTTCACGTTCAGCTTCTTACCGAGACGAAGCTGTTCTGTCGTTGCTCTGCGCGCTTTGGGGCGGAGCCGAATACGCAGACTTGCCCGGTTTGTATTGGGATGCCGGGGTCGTTGCCGGTGATGAATCGGCGGGCTTATGAGTTGGGGCTGCGGACCGCCGTGGCGCTGGACTGCGAGATTCCGCGGTTTACGAAGTGGGATCGCAAGCAGTATTACTATCCCGACCTGCCCAAGGGATATCAGATCAGCCAGTTCGATCTGCCGATGTCGCAGCATGGATTCCTGGCGATCAGCGACGCCAAGGGGGCGTTCGAGCCGAAGCGGGTGGGCATCACGCGTGCCCATCTGGAAGAGGACGCCGGCAAGAGTATGCACGACGAGCGGGCCGGCGTGGCCGACAGCCGCATCGACCTCAACCGGACGGGGACGCCGCTGCTGGAAATCGTCAGCGAGCCGGACATGCGGTCGGCGGCCGAGGCACGAGCGTACCTGGACGAGTTGAAACTGCTGCTGACATACCTGGGCGTTTCCGATTGCAACATGCAGGAAGGGAGCCTCCGCGTCGACGCGAACGTGAACCTGCACATCGACACGCCGGAGGGGAGGATCGCCACGCCGATCGTCGAGATCAAGAACATGAACAGCTTCCGCGCCGTCGAGCGGGCGTTGGCCTACGAAGCCGAGCGGCAGTGGGAAGTTTGGCAAGAAACCGGCCAAAAGATTGGCGACGTGCCGAAGCAAACCCGCGGCTGGGACGATGCAGCCCAGGTCACGCGCGGGCAGCGGAGCAAGGAAGAGTCGAGCGATTATCGCTACTTCCCCGACCCCGACCTCGCCCCGATCACGACAACGTCGGAGCAAGTCGAGGCGGTGCGGGCGTCGCTGGGCGAACTGCCGGCGGCGCTGCGGTCGCGGCTGGAAAAGGATTACGCCCTCAAGCCCTACGACGCCGACGTGCTGGTGAATCAGGGGCTTGCGGCCGCGACGTACTATCTAACGCTGGCCGATACGCTGGACGACGCCAAGCTGGCCAGCAATTGGATGCAACAGGACGTGTCGCGATGGATGAACGATCATCAGGCGACGATCGAGGCGTTTCCGATCGATGCGGCCCGACTGGCGGCCCTGCTGTCGAAAGTGAAGCGGGGCGAACTAGAAACTACGCGTGCCCGCGATGTTTTCGCGGCGATGTTGGAATCGACGAAAACGCCGGACGACGTGATGGCGGAGCTGGGCATCGAAGCGGTTGACGAATCGGCGACGGTCGAGCTTTGCCGGGCGTTGCTGGCCGACAATCCGAAAATCGTGGCGGACGTCAAAGGGGGGAACGAGAAGGCGCTGGGCAGCCTCGTCGGACAGGCGAAGAAGCGCAACGCGAACGTGCAGCCTGCTCAAGTACGCGAGATTTGCTTGAAGCTGATTCAAGCGATGCCGTGATTTCGCGCGAATTATATTATCGGTCGAGTAAAGCGATATGCGTCTGATCATGATGGGCACCGGACCGTTCGCCGCGCCGACGTTCGAGGCGTTGTATGCCGCGGGGCACGACGTCGTGGCGCTGGTCACTCGGCCGCCGCGTGTCGTGCGCGGTCGCCAAAAGGCCGAGAAGAGTCTGTTGCCGCCCATCGCCGAGCAGCACGGCACGCCGGTCGTCGCACCGGAGGATGTGAATGACACCGCATCGCGCGCGCAACTTGCTGCGTGGAACGCCGATCTGCACGTGGTTTGCGACTACGGGCAAATATTGTCAATCGCGACGCTGGCCACGGCTCGGCTGGGCGGCATCAATTTGCATGGCTCGTTGCTGCCGAAGTATCGCGGGGCCGCGCCGGTCCATTGGGCGATCTACCACGGCGAAACGGAGACCGGCGTGACCGTGATCCACATGACGCCGCGGCTCGACGCCGGCCCGTGCATCGGGCAAGTGATGACGCCGATTGGGAGCGACGAGACGACGGCGGATGTCGAGGCACGCTTGGCGCAACTCGGCGCGCCGCTCGTCTGCCGGTGCATCGAGCAACTTGCCGCGGGACGAGTCGAAGCGATCCGGCAGGATCAATCGCAAGCCACGCGAGCAAGACGGCTTCGCAAGGACGACGGCGAGATCGATTGGTCCCGTTCGGCCAAAGCGATTCACGATCAAATTCGGGCGTTCACGCCGTGGCCGCGATCGGCGACGTGGCTGCTGCGCCGCGAGGGCGAGCCGCTGCGAGTGACGATCGACGCGGTCCGCGAAGTGTTATCCTCTGGTGAATCGGCGAACTCCGTGGTCGCTGTGACAGCGGCTCCCGGTGCGGTCGTCGACATAGACGGCGATCGACTTCTCGTGCAAACCGGCGAGGGCACGTTGGCGCTGACCGAGGTTCAACCCGCCGGAAAGCGACGGATGTCGGGCGGCGAGTTTCAGCGTGGATATCGGGTGGAAATTGGGGATCGGTTTGGGAATGTTGGAGACGAGGGAGACAGGAGACAGGAGACAGGAGCGTAAACTGCTCGGTTCTTCGAACAAGACCGCGCGGTTGCACCTTCGGCGGACTTGGGTAGAATCACGTGCCGATGTCGCGGACGCGGGGTGGGCGGTTGCTTGCCGGGTGCGGACGCGCGTTTGGCAAGCGGGAATTTCGTTACGACGCGGGCTTTGGCTGGCGTCCTTCGCGCTCGCCCTCCGCCGCGGCTTTGGTGCTGTGGCGTTTCTTTTGCGCACTTTCGCGAGAGGCGGAGCATGACGAGCGAACTGGTCCCGCCGCCCACGTATCCGGCGAATTGGACGCGGCGGCATTTGTTGGATCTGGAAAGCCTTTCGGCCGAAGAAATCACCACGCTGCTCGACACGGCCGAGACGCTCAAACGGGCGACGGGCGATTGTCGCACGAAACTGCCGCTGCTCGTCGGGCGGACGTGTGCGAATCTGTTCTTCGAGAATTCCACCCGCACGCGGACGAGCTTTTCGCTGGCGGCTCGGCGGTTGGGTGCCGATTCGCTGGACTTCACTTCGAGCGGCAGCAGCCTGTCGAAGGGCGAAACGTTCGTCGACACGGCCAAGAATATCGAGGCGATGGGCGTCGACGTCGTGGTCACTCGACATCGCACGCCAGGGACGCCGCATTTGCTGGCGCAGAACATTCGCTGCGCCGTGGTGAACGCCGGCGACGGAGCCCATTCGCATCCGACGCAGGGATTGCTCGACATTCTCACGATCCGCCAGAAACGCGGCCGCATCGACGGGCTGACCGTGGCGCTGGTCGGCGATATTTCGCACAGCCGCACCGCGCGGGCGAACATTTGGGCGCTGCAAAAGCTGGGCGCGCACGTGATCGTCTGCGGCCCTTCGACGCTGGTGTCGCGGCGGTGGGAAGAGTTGGGCGTTGAAGTGGCGCACAATCTCGACGACATCGTGCCGCGGTGCGACGTGATGAACCTGCTGCGGATTCAGTTCGAGCGGCAATCGACGCGGCCGTTTCCGTCGGTGCGGGAGTACGCATTGCTGTACGGAATGAATCGCCAACGGATGTCACGGGCGAAGAACGACATTCTCATCCTTGCGCCGGGGCCGATCAATCGCGGTGTGGAGATCACGCCGGACGTGGCCGACGGGCCGCACTCGGCGATTTTGGAGCAAGTGACGAATGGAGTGGCGGTGAGAATGGCGGTGTTGTGGCTCGTGGCTGGAGCAGCACAATCGCCGGCTTAGCTAGATCGTCGATTCGTATTCGTTGAGGTCCATCGCGATGCCCGACTCTGAGCAAAAGTCCATGCGTCCCACGCGAACCCTGCTTATCAAGAATGCGCGGCTTGTTGATCCTAGCCAAGGCCTTGACCGGCTTGGCGATGTTTTCGTTTGCGACGGAAAGATCGCCGGCTACGACGCACCGCCGAGCGAGTGCGATACTGTGATCGATGCCAAGGATAAGATTGTCACGCCTGGGTTGATCGACATGCACGTCCATCTCCGCGAGCCTGGGCAGGAGGAGGACGAGACGATTCTTACGGGCACGGCGGCGGCGCTGGCCGGCGGGTTTACTTCGATCGCTTGCGTCGCCGATACCGATCCGCCGCTCGACACCGAGGCCGACGTGCAGTTCGTGCAGCATCAAGCCCGCCGGGCCGACAACTGCAACGTGTACGTGATCGCCTGCGTGAGCAAGCAG
>JAJDEG010000715.1 GCA_029259895.1 Planctomycetota bacterium | reverse complement strand
CGGTTTGATGGACGCCGCGCGGCTGGCGAAGATGAAACGCGGCGCGGTGCTGGTGAATATGGGACGCGGGCCGATGGTCGTCGAGCGCGATTTGGTCGCCGCGCTCGAGTCGGGCCAACTGGCCGGCGCGGCGGTCGACGTCACGGAGATCGAGCCGCTTCCGCCCGACAGCCGCCTTTGGGACCAGCCGACCGTCATCATCACGCCGCCCGTCGCCGGGCAGAGCGCACGGCGAATCGACGACATGACGAATTTTTTTTGCGACAATCTTGCCCGTTACGCGGTGGGCCGGCCGCTACGGAATCTACTCGCGGACAAACGGCTGGGCTTCCCACCGCCAGTGACGGACGCCGATGACGGACGACGGTGACGGACGACGGTGAGTCGTAAACCGGATCGGCGCGCAATGGTGGGCCTCACTTCATTCGACCCACCCTACGCGAATTGTCGCGCTATGACGTTATTCGCCTTGCAGCATGTTGAAAAAGGGGTCTGACCCTCTCAGGCACGGCGCATTCTCCGGCGAAAACGAGGTTTCCCTAAGGGTCTGACCCCTTTTTCAACAGGCTGCCAGCCGTTAGTTGTCGTCTGGGCTGACCGCCTTGAACGCCATCGCGGCGACAACACCACCGGCGACGTCGGCAACCACGTGAATCCAGATGTCCTTGAATTCGACGAGCTTCATCATGGCAACGCCCACGGCAACGGCCGGGTTGAATGCGCCGCCCGATATTCCGCCCACCGCGAACGCCCCGGCCATCACGGTCATGCCGATCGCCAACCCATAGAACGAGTTGTTCACGCTCGCCTTCGCCGTGGCGACGTTCAGCACGACGTAGGCCAGGGCGAACGTAAAGAGAAACTCGGCCACCAGCGCCTTGGGTACGCTAGCGATTTCCATCGGCTTGCCCTGGCCGACGAGATACCCGACAACGGCCGCCGCGGCCGCCGCGCCGACGATCTGCGCCACGATGTACGGCACGACGTCCTTCGTGTCGCATTTACCACGCAGGCAAACGGCGATCGTGACGGCCGGGTTGTAGTGCGCACCTGAAATGTGCCCTCCTGCGAAGACCATCACCATCAGCGCCGCGCCGATGGCCAGCGGCGCGATCACGCCGGCCGACGCCGGAATCACCGTGCATCCGATTGTGAGTACAAGAAAGAAGGTGCCGATAAACTCCACCAAGTACTTGTTCATGCTGGGCTTCCTATCCTTAACGGGTTTCCAAAAGTACTGATGCACTTCGCCGCTATCGCGAATTCATTCCGCGAAAGAGAAAACGCGATTCCAATCGCGCTTCATGTCGACGACGTTCCAGCCGTGAGTTTCGGCTTCATCGAGCGCCTTGTCCAGCCGGCCGATATGCGATTGTCGGTCGTAGGCCCATTCGCGCTGGGCGTCGGTATGGTGGACGATCATGCCGAAGCGAGCGCCTTGGCCGGCCGTAGTCCATTGCAACATCTCCAGATCGCCGTCGCTATTACCGAACGCGGCGATGGGGCGTCGACCGATGAATTTGTGGATGCCGACAGGCTTGCCGGTCTTGTCGTTGATGAAGTCGATCTCCGCGAGTCGCACGAGGACCGGCTTGCCGTTGCGGACCTCGAACTTCGTCGCGATCGAGCTGCCGACGACTTGTTCGGGCGGGACGCCGTAGACTTCCTCGGCGAAGACACGCATGAAGTCAACGCCGCCGCCGGAGACGATGTACGTCTTGAATTCGTTGGCCCGCAGGTACGACAAGACTTCCAGCATCGGCTGATACACGAGTTCGCAGTAGGGCCGATCGAATCGCGGATGCTTTGCCGTGCGTAGCCAGTCCTTCACGACGGCGGCGAATTCCTCGGTCGTCATGCCGGCGTGAGAAGCCATGACGAGCTTCAGCACGCCCTCCTCGCCCGCCGCCGCCAGCGCCTTGCGGTCGCCGTCGAACACGGCCTTGAACGGCTGCTCGGTCTTCCACTCGGGATGGTCGACCGCGAGTTGCTTGACGCGGTCGATGGCAAATTGAAGCTGAAAGTAGACCGGCTGCTCGGCCCACAGACAGCCGTCGTTGTCGAATACGGCGATCCGCTCGGCCGCCGAAACGTAGTTGGTGCCGCCTTCCTCGACGACACTCGATACGAATCGCACCAACGCCGATTTTCTCGGGCCGTCGTTCCACGAGGGGAGCGGATCTTCTGCTCGGGCCGACGTAGATGCGATCAAGCTGCAAGTCGCGACGAATAGCAGCGTGCGCGTTAGGGGCGATCGTGTGTGCATAGCGTCTCCATAAGAAAAAAGGCCGCTGCCCCAACGAGACGGCGGCCTTGGTCGCGGATCGCGGCTATTTCCCACCCGCCGCCGACTCGATTACCTTCTGAATCTTCGCCAGATTAAACGAACCGGGCGTCTGGCTGGGCGGATAGTCCTTCATCGTCAACAGGAACTTGCCCGCCAGTTGTTGCAGCGGCACCATCACGAACACGCGGTCGAGAAACCAGTCGTTGTACGTGTTCGAGTTGTGCTGGGCCTTTTCGAATGGATCGCGGCGGAGGTGGAACAGCAGCGGGATTCGCAACTCGACGAACGGCTCGCGCCACACGCCAAACGCTTGGCCGCGATTCTCCAGAAACACGGCCTTCCAGTCGTCGTACCGCATGGCCACGATCTGGCCGTCATCGTTGACGTAGATGAACTCCTTGCGCGGCGACTCCTTGGCCTTGCCGCCGAAGTAGTCGAGCATGTTGTAGCCGTCGATGTAGTTGCGATACTTGCGACCGTTGAGTTCGACGCCGTCGAGAAGCTTGTCCTTGATCGCGGCGTCGCCTCCCGCAGCGGCGAAGGTGGGCAGCCAATCCTCGTGGGCGACGATGCCATTGAGCGTTACGCCGGCGGGAAAATTCCCCGGCCAACGAACGAACGCCGGCACGCGATAAGCGCCTTCCCAGTTCGAGTTCTTCTCGCTGCGAAACGGCGTGTTGGCCGCGTCCGGCCACGTGTTGTAGTGTGGACCGTTGTCGGTCGAGTAGAGAACGATTGTGTCGTCGGCGATGCCCAGGTCGTCGAGAAGTTTGAGTAACTCGCCGACATGCATGTCGTGCTCGACCATTCCATCCTGATACGTATCGCTGCCCGGGCCGGCCAGGCCGCGATGTTCCTTTTTCAAATGCGTGCGGAAGTGCATCCGCGTGCCGCTCCACCAGCAGAAGAATGGTTTGTCGGCCTTGTGCTGCCGCTCGATGAATTCTTTGGCGGCCGCAACCGTTTCATCGTCGATGGTCTCCATCCGCTTTTTCGTCAGCGGGCCTGTGTCGACGATGGTCTGTCCGCCACGGCCGTCGGCCTTGCATTTGAGCACGCCGCGCGGGCCGTAGCGCTCGAGAAACGTCTTGCCGTCAGGCAGAACGAGATCGCGCGGATAATCCTCGTTCTCCGGTTCTTCTTCGGCGTTGAGGTGATAGAGATTCCCCAAGAACTCGTCGAAGCCGTGCATCGTCGGCAGATGCTCGTCGCGGTCGCCCTGGTGGTTCTTGCCGAACTGGCCAGTGGCGTATCCTTGGCTCTTCATGACGGTCGCCATCGTGGCGTCGGTCTTTTGCCAGCCTTCCTTCGCGCCGGGTAGGCCCACCTTGGTCATGCCCGTGCGGACCGGGACATTGCCGCCGATGAAAGCCGCACGGCCGGCCGTGCAACTCTGCTGGCCGTAGTAGTCGGTGAATGACAGCCCTTCGCGGGCGATGCGGTCGATGTTCGGCGTGCGATAGCCCATCATGCCGCGGTTGTTGTAGCTAACGTTCCAAGTGCCGATGTCGTCGCCCCAGATGACGAGAACGTTGGGCTTCTTCTGCTGGGCCTGGGCCATGCCCGTCGCGCTGACGGCGAGCGAGACGGCGATGAATACGGCGGCAATAGGCAGCCGATGGCAACGTCGGGTCATGGAGGTTCTCCTTTAGATGTGATCGCGCGAAGCTGAACGAAAGGATCAACCTTTATATGCCAGCCGGAATCGAAGAACAAGTAAATGCCGTGCGCCGAAGGGCGACGCGCCGACACGCGCAAGAGCTGGCCTCGCCGCAATCGCAGCATTGTCGCGGCGCTCGAACGACGCACGTTTTTCCGAGCAATTGCCTCGCCCCGCGCGTCCAAACTTGAATCGCGGCCCCTTTGACGCAGGGTCGGCTAGGGCGTACAACTTAGCCTACTGGCGGAACGTTTCGGCCGCCGATGAGAGGCCCCCGCGAGGGAGTCCTGTGAACCGGGTCAGGCCTTAACCGGAGCAGCCCTAAGCAGTCCGCTCTTTGTGCGGTGGGTCTCTCATCGGCGGCCGAAATCGCGCGCCAATTG
>JAJDEG010000714.1 GCA_029259895.1 Planctomycetota bacterium | reverse complement strand
CAAAAGCGCCCGTCGTTCGGTCGAATCGCTCTGCGAGAAACTCCGTCCAAAATCCGTTTGGTTTGGCCACGTCCTTAACGCCGCCCGACAACATCAAGTAATCCGCCGCCCGCGTCGTCGCCACGTAGAGCAGCCGAATCGCCTCCGCGTCGTTCTCGGCGCTGGCCTCGGCGCGAAACATCCGCAGCGCCGTCGTCGCCTTTTCGTCGTCCTCGCGAGCCGGCAATCCGACGAGCGGTCCCCACCGCGCATCGAATCGCGCCGCATCGCCGTCGCCGCGCAGCCGGCTCTCGCAATCGGCAACCACGACGACCGGAAACTCCAAGCCCTTCGACTGATGAATCGTCATCAGCCGCACCACGTCGCCGGCCTCGCTCTCGGTCGCGGCCAGCGCCTCTTTCGGCTGATCCGCCTCGAACTCGTTGAGCTGCACGACGAAATCGGCCAGCGACATCGTGCCCGACGCATCGAACGACCGCGCCAGGTTGACGAGCTTCCGCAAGTTGGCCAGCTTCCGTTCGCCAAGAAACTCGCCGAGCAGCGCGGCATCGTAACCCGTCAAGGCGATCGCCCGATTGAGCAGCGCCGCCACGCTCATGCGATCCTTCGTCGCCCGCAATTCCGCCAGTACGTCGGCGGCTCGCCGCGCGCGGCGCTGCTGCTCGGCGTCCAGATCCTTCGGATACGCATCCGCGAACAATCCCGCCCGCAGTCCGTCCACGTGCCCTGCGAGCCAAAACAGCGTTTCATCGCTGAGATTGAACAGCGGACTTCGCAGCGCCCCGACCAGACTCACGTCGTCGCTCGGTATGGCCAGCGCTCGCAGCAAGTTAGCCACGTCGAAAATTTCCTGCTGCGCATAAAACGCCCGCCCGCCTACGAGATAGTACGGCAGACCGTACCGCCGCAGCGCTTCTTCGTAATACTCCACGCTGGAGAGCGAGCGAAACAGGATCGCCACGTCCCCCGGCCGCACAGCGCGCAGCGGTGTCTTTTCGCCATCTTCGCCGCGTTCAGATTCAACCGGAATCAACGGTTCGCCCGAGCGAATCATTCCCGACAACCGCCGCGCGATCCATTCGGCCTCCAACCTCCGCAATCGATCGGCATCGCCTCGTTCGGCGGCTTTCTTGGCCGGTTCCTTCTCTTGCCCGGCGTCGGCCGCGCTGCCATTCGCGCCCGCCTCATTCGCCCACAAGAACTCAATCGCCGGTGCAGGCGTCGCTTGCTCTCGATGCGCCACGAGCGGCTCGTACTCTTCGCCGAAAGCGCCGCCGAAGAGCAAGTTAACGAACTCCAAAATCGCCGGCTGACTGCGAAAGTTCCTCGACAGCGGCAACCGCCCGCGCTCCGGCATGGCCGCTCGCCGCTTGCGAAAGATGCCCGGCTCCGCCCCCAGAAAGCGATAGATCGACTGCTTGAAATCGCCGACCACGAACAGTTTGCCGGCGTCCGTGTGGCCGTCGCACAAGGCGTCGATCAATTCCGTCTGCACTGGGTCGGTGTCCTGCGATTCGTCGACCAGCAACAACCGAATCTGCCGCGCAACGCCCCGCCGCAACGCCGCATGCTCGTCCGCCCTTAGCAGATCCCGCGTTCGCAGCAGCAAATCGTTGAAGTCGAGCACGCGGTCGGCCCGTTTCGAATCTCGATAGGCATCGGCAACCTCCCGCGCGATTTCGAGCATCGCCAGCCCATACTGGGCGACGGCGCGGCTCGCCTCGGCGTCGAGTTCCATATGCTTCACGCCGTCGATCGCGTCGCGCAGCGTCTGCACGCACGACTTATAGTCGTCGTATTCCGCGCCGATCGACTGGAACATCTTCTTGCTCAACCCAGTCAGCTTCGCGGCGTCCCTAATCTTCGCCAGCAACTCGCCCGGCTGATCCGACTTCGCCAACTCGCCCAGCCACTGCCGCAGCGTCGCGGCCCGCGGCCCGATCTTCTCGTGGTCAAATGCGGCCGCTTCGAAGTATTGCTTCGCCGCCACAAACGCCGGCGACGCCAAGAAATCCGCCAGCACGCGCTGCTCGCGCTCGGCGGCGATCGATTGCCAGTGCGCCATCAGCTTTTCCGGCGTCATCCCGGCAAACGCCTCGAACGCCCCGTAGTCGCGATGCCGCAACATCAACAACACGCGATCGCGCAGCGGCCCGAGACCGTACGCCCCGGCCAAATCCATCACCGCCGGATCGCGGGCCTCCAGCCTTCGCCGCAAGGTGTCGTCGAGCAGTTCCCACAGCCGCGTCTGCGATTGCGGTTCGTCCAACACGCGAAACTGCGGGTCCAGCCCCGCTTCCACCGCATGGCTGCGCAAGAACGATCCGCAGAACGAGTGGATCGTGCTCACCCGCGCCGTGTCGAGTTGCCGCAGCAAGCCCAGCCAATACGGCGCGTCGCGATCGCTCGCCAACTTCAGCCGCTCGGCACACTTGCGCCGAATCCGATCGCGCATCTCCCGCGCCGCCCGCTCCGTATACGTGAACGCAATGAGATCGCCAAGTTCGGCCGGACCGCCCTCGTTGTCGCCCTCTTCACCGCCCCCATCACTGCCGGCCGTGCCCGGATCGAGATGCGACAGAAATCGCTCCGTCAACACGAACGTCTTGCCGCAGCCGGCTCCTGCCGACAATGCGATCGAAACGTCGCGCGTCGCAATTGCCGCCCGCTGCTGGTCGGTCAAGTCGGTGGCCATTGCTTCTCCAAACTCCGCGTTTGATGCACGCGACAAACCGTCTTGAACGAGCAGAACTTCGTACACTCATCGTCAGGGCAATAAACCGGAAACTGCCCGTCGCGAATCCCACGCACCAGCGCGAACACCAAGTTCACCAACCGCTCGCGCCGCTGCATCCAACCCTCGGTCGCTCCCCAATCGTTGTCGGCCTCGCCCTCCGAAATCTCGTGCATCGATTGCCACACGTCGAACCCGCTGGCCGTCACGTGCCAATACCCGCTATGCACGCCGACGGCCCGCCGATCGGCCAGCAACACCTGTTCGACCGCCAGCGCGTAAAGATCGAGCTGCAATCGCCGCCCGTCGTCGGCCAGTTCGGCCCGCGACTTTTTCGCAATCGGCTTGCCGGTCTTGTAGTCGACGATGCCAAACCGCGCCGCGTCCGCTTCCTCCACGGCCGCCAGATCGATCCGATCGATCCGCCCGCCAACGCGGATTTCCTCCTCGCCCCGTCGCAACACCAGCGGCGTCGGCGTACTCAGCGGATCGGCCAGCGCCTCGTTCTCGATGGGGAATCCGAACGACACCTCGAAGTGTGCAGGCCGTAAACCTGCCGGCATCGCGTCGTAGGCGCGATGCTGTTCGACGTACTGGTCGATCAGATCGGCCAGCATCTTGGCGTCGATATCCATCAGCACGGCATCTAGTTCCGAGTCCCGCCGCAACTGTTCGGCCAAAGCCTTGAGTTGCTGCTCGTATCCGCGGCGAAACGCATCCACCGCGTCGAGCGGCGACGCATGCGATTGCTGAGCCGCGTTCAGCCCTCGATGCGCCCCGGCCAGCGCCGCATGGAGCAACCGCCCTCGCTGCCGCGAGTCGGTGGCCAGTTCGATCTCCTCCGCGGCCTGTAGGTGCAACACGTGCTCGAAGAAATACCGCATAGGGCAATAAGCGTAAGCCTCGAACTGACTCGCGCTCCACACCCGACCTGCCCCATACCGCTCGCCGAGCAAACGCTTCGCCGCCGCGCTCGCCAGCATGCCTTCCATCGGCCCGAACGCGTCGCCTTTGCGCGAATCGTTCGTCCGCAGCGCCGCGATCGCGTTCGCTCCAACCGCGTTCGTTCCAATCGCACCGTAGCGGCCACCGTTCGCATCAATAACGAGTGCCGCCAACCGTTCCGGCTTTCCGTTCAGCGCTTCGTGCATCGCCAGCACGCGCCGATCGGAGGGCGAATAGCCGGCCGTCGCCTGCGGAATCGGCCGCATGTCGCTCGCGTCCGTTCGCGCCGCCGCAATTTGCGGCAGAATCCGCTCGACGTCGATCAGAAACGGGCTCGGCAGCAGCGGCTCGGCCTTTTCGTTCATCGCCGGATAGCTCAGCACGAGCCGCCGCGTCGCCCGCGTCACGACTTCGTAGAACAACAGCATCTCCTCGCTGGCCCGCTCGCTGCGCTGCGGCAACCGCAATCCTTCTTCGGCCAACCGCCG
>JAJDEG010000713.1 GCA_029259895.1 Planctomycetota bacterium | reverse complement strand
TTGCGGCTGCCGGCGAGTGCTATCGACTCGATTCCGGAGTTGCAATTGCTAGCCCCCGGCATAACGCCGTATGCGGGCATGGAATGGACGTTCTAGCGGCGTCGCTCGTGCGTGAATCCTGGTCTGGTTTTGCGACCGCGTCGCCGTGCTCCGGCGATTCGTTTGACGCGGGCTTTCGCGTTGCCGTAGAATTCTCGTGGGCGTCCGTTGCGCGCGGTCGCTGCGGAACGAGCCTGCCAAGCGAACCGCCGAGACGCCGAGGCGCTGAGGATTTTCATCAGGAGAGTCGACATGGGACGCAACTTGCGATGCGCGGCGATGGCGGCGATTCTATGCGTCGCGTTCGTTGGCCTGACGTTTGGCCAGCAAGGATTTAGCGTCGGGTTCGGCTCACTGGGTGGCAATTCGAGCACGATGTTTAATTTGTTTGGCTCGCAGGGAAGCACGCGAGGTATCGGATCGGTTAGTTCGAGCGTGACCGTGCTCGACGGTCACAGCGGTTACTTCGCCGCCGGGGTGATTCAGCCGTTTGTGACGGACGTAATTCCGGTGGTCGGCAATCAGCCGCGGTTTACGTATTCGGGACACATGGGGCCGATGTTGCCTGGGCGGGGGCTGGCTGGATCGGGTTACGGTGCGTGGGGGCAAAGCGCGTTGGCCGAGCGAATCGCGCGGCTGGAAAGCGGCGGCGAAGTCGTCGGTGCGCCGCGGGCGAGAAGTTCCGCGCCGACCGCGGATGCGAGCGCATCGCTCGACGGCAACGAGCGCAGCGTTGGCGATACGCTAGTGCAAGATCGCAGCACCGCCACGGACGCCGTCGATAGCATCACGGCGATTCGTCGAGAGCGCGAAGCGGCCAAGGCCGATGCATACCGCGTGGCCGCCGATCATTTCGCCCAAGCGGCGCGGGCCGACGCCGAAGGCAAATCGGCGCTGGCGACGTACCACTACAAGATCGCCCGACGGGATGGCGATGAGGCGATTCGGCGGCAGGCGGACGAGCAGCTGGACGTGCTTGCGGCCGAAATGCGGTTGCACGAGCGAAGGTAGTGGGATCGCGTTGGGGCGGGGAGGCAGGAGACAGGAGATTGCGTGGATGATCTTTCTCCTCCATTCTCTAATCCCTGATCCCTGCCCCCTGAACCCTGCTCCTCACATCATCGGGCTGAACAGGTGCGCCGCCGCTTCGGTGATCTTGGTCCAGCGGCCGCGGTTGGCCATTTCTTTGAGCGTGACTTCGCGGCTCGTGCGTAGATCGCGCTGGAAGACTTCGGCGAGTCGGGCGGCGAGCGTGCGGCTTTCGACGAAGCAGGTGGCCTCGAAGTTGAGCTTGAAGCTGCGGAGGTCGATGTTCGCGCTGCCGACCACGCTGATGTCGTCGTCGATCAGCAGCGATTTGACGTGCAGGATCGCCGGCTGATATTCGTATAGTCGCACGCCGGCGTGCAGCAGGCCCGAATAGTACGAGCGGGCGGCGAGGCGGACCAGCGGCGCGTCGGTCTTGGCCGGCAGCAGCACGCGGACGTCGACGCCGCGATAGACGGCCGTTCGCAGGGCCGTCACGATCGCTTGATCGGGGATGAAATAGGGCGTGGTGATGTAGACCCGCTTCTGGGCGCGGGTGAGGCTGATGAACAGCGCGTCGTGGAGGCTGTTGTTCATTGTGTGCGGGCCGCTGGCGACGATGGCGCACGTGGCGTCGGCAGCGTGGGAGGCGTTTTCGCGATCGCTCTCGTTGCCGTCGCTGACGCCATCGCGCCACTTGCCGAAGAATCGTTTGTGCGTTATGTCCTCGCCGGACGCGAAGAACCAATCGTCGACGAACACCTCTTGCAACTGGTCGACCGCCGGGCCGCGAACGGAGATCGCCACGTCGCGCCAGTCGCGCGTGTACTCGTCGCCGACGTTCAAGCCGCCGATGAAACCGACGTGCCCATCGACGACGACGATCTTGCGGTGATTGCGGAAGTTGAACGCCGGGCTGCGGGTGAAATACTTCGGTGGCAGGAACACGCTGACCTTGCCGCCGGCCGCGCGAAGCGGGTCCATGAACGCTCCACGCACCCGCGGACTGCCGAAGGCGTCGCACAATACGCGGACGTCGACGCCGGCCTTGGCCTTTTCCGCGAGTAGATCGCGAAAGCGGGCGCCTGTGGCGTCGTCGTTCCAGATGTAGAACAGCAGGTGGACGTGGTCGCGGGCATCGCGGATGGCGGCTTCGACGGCCGGGTAAAACTCGGCGGCGTCGTTGAGCAATTCGACTCGGTTTGACGCCGTCGGCGGAAACACCCAGGACGCTTCTTCCTTGGGCAGCTTGAGCGGCAGCACGCCGGCCAGACTGGCGTACGGTACGTCGTCGATGCCATCGCGCACGTGGGCCAGCGATCGCCACACGTGGGCCGATGCCTTGCGGCGGCGGCGACGTTTGCGGGCCAGGTGCCGGCGTCCGAACGCCCACCAGAAGAACAATCCGACGGCCGGCATGGCGAACAGGGCGAGAATCCAGGCCAGCGCGGAATACGGGTTGCCCTCGCGCGCGACGAGCACCGAGGGAACGCTGATGAGTACGAACGCATAGGAAACGACGAGCAGCAGATCCCACCAACTCGGCGACCACGATAGCGTTTGAAAGAATTCGGCCATGGTGGGGCCAATTGTCCCGCGGGGCGGGGCGACTGCCTAGCGCGGCAGTGGGCTTGTCGACACGCCCGCTTCTTGAAACTCGTGGACCGACGTGGCCAGCACGGCTTGTTCGAGCGTGCTGATCCGCGATTCGAGCGTTTTGACGCGGGCCTCGGTTTCGGGGTTTTCGTGAACGTGCGTTGTCGAGCCGCCGAGGCTAAGGCAGCCGGTCGTCGGCGCGAGAGCCAAAGCCGCGATGAGAATCCGGAGGCGGAGGCTGTTGTGGAGGCGCATGGTGGTTCTCGATGGCGCGACGTGTTCGTTCGGGGGGGCGGTCAATCTTCTTCATTCTCGACGAGGCGAAACGGCGAGCAGGGCCGGAATGGTCGCCGGGCGGGTGCGTCCCGTCAAGGGAGAAATATCCGTCGTTCGCGGGGCGGGCGCATGTCGCACTTTGCGCGTTCCCGGATGTTGTGTTAACAATCGGGGGATGATTTTGGTGTTTCGTGTCGCGGGTGTGGTTCAATTTGGGTAAAGGAGCCAAGGATGGCATTTAGGAAGTCGAACGAGGTGCCGGT
>JAJDEG010000712.1 GCA_029259895.1 Planctomycetota bacterium | reverse complement strand
CCATCGGCCAGCGTCGGCAGAGGCGCCACGTCGACCGGATGTCCGGCCGCCAGCGCGGCGGAATACTTCGCAGCATGCTCCGGTTCGACACCGATCACCTCGACGCCGGGCAGTTCGCGCTTGAGCGCCAGTCCGACGCCGGCGATCAAGCCGGCTCCGCCGATCGGCACGATGACCGCGTCGACGTCGGGAACCTGCTCGGCGATTTCGAGGCCGACGACGCCCTGGCCGGCGATGATGGCCGGATCGTCGTAGCCGTGGATGTACGTCAAGCCGCGTTCGGCGGCCAGTCGGTCGGCGCATTGCTTGGCGGCCGCGAAATTCTCGCCGTCGAGTACGATATCGGCGTGGTAGCGCCGACAGCGCGCCTGCTTGATGAGCGGCGCGAACCGCGGCATCACCACGGTGACCGGGATGCCCAACCGCTGGCCGTGATAGGCCAGTGCCAATGCGTGATTGCCCGCGCTGGCCGCGATCACGCCCTGCGAGCGTTTTTCGGGCGAAAGCTGCAGCAGCGCGTTCGCCGCGCCGCGCTCTTTGAACGAGCCCGTCCGCTGCAAGTATTCGAGCTTGCAGAAGATCGTCGCGCCGCAAAGCTCCGAGAGCGCCGTCGACTCCGTACACGGAGTCGAAGATACGTGCTCAGCGATGCGCCGACGGGCGGCGATAATGTCGTCGAACGAAACGTTCATTGGTCGATGTCAGAAAAATGTCGTTGAATTAAACCTCGCCTCTTTCGCCCGGAACGCCGCACCGCAACACCAGCCGCGTAATCTCCGGCAAGCAATCGTATCGCAGCGGCATCTTGCCCGATATGCCGCGGCTTACGTGCAGCACGGTCGGCGGTTCGTCGAATGTGCCGGCCGAGTAGTGGACGTCGAGCCGGCTGGGGACGAGCATTGGGCCGATGACCGGCAGGCGAATTTGCCCTCCGTGCGTATGCCCTGCCAGCATCAAGTCGAAATCGTGTCGCCGCGCCCAGTCGATTTCGTCCGGGGTGTGGGCGAGCGCGATCCGCAGCGGCCCGCCCTCTGGTTCGCGCGGCGGCGCATGCGTCATGTCGGCCGCCGGGGTGATCCAGGGGAGTTCGTTGCCGGCAAGGATCACGCGCTCGCCGCGAATCGCGATTTCCAACCACCGCTCGCCGACGTCGATCAGCCCGGCGTCCGTAAGCATGCGGCGGATACGCGCCGCGTCTCGCAAGTAAGCGTCGTGATTGCCGAGGATGAAATAGGCGCCGTGCCGTGCCCTCAACCGACCATACACGGCGTCCGTCCAATCGTAGCCCGCCTTTTTCTCGAACAGGTCGCCCGTGATGCATACGAGATCGCAATCGAGCGCGCCCGCCTGTCGCACGACCTCGTCGAAGTACGGCCGGTCGACTTTGTGTCCCAAATGAAAATCGGACAGGTGCGCGATCGACAAACCGTCGAGCGTCGCCGGCAGTCGGGCGATCGCGATTTCTTTCTCCGTTATCGCCAGGCGCAGCGACGCGTTCAGCGGCAATCGCAGTACGACGCTGGCCGCATATCCACGTGCCGGTACGCTTTTCAACGCGGCCCGCACGTCGATCTCCGTTCCGCTGCCCGCCAACAACGCCGCCGACGGAGGTGCAAGAAAACGATGATAGAACCACCGCCGTACCGGTCCGGCCACGACGGCCAGACAAATCGCCGCGTACGCCCAAGCCAGCCCGCGACCACCGGACCAAGGCCCGTACGGATCGACGAGGCTTCCGCCGCAATAGAACCAGGCTCCCGGCGCGATCAAACCGGCAAGCAACGCACAGTGACAGCAAGCCGACAACGTTCGCACAGCCCACTCGGGCAGCGCCGTGGCGTGCAGGGCGTTGGCGCGACCGATCCACAGGGCGAAATGACCGGGGATCGCGACAGCGACGATTGAAATATCGGCCGTGGTCATGGCGGTTTTCAGGTTATCCGCCGACGCCGAGATGGGACGCGGCACAATCCCAAGACAGACGGACCATTCGCGGCCGCTCGATCAGAAAAGCATGATAGCCGCCGTCACAAACTCGGCAAACCCCGACGTCGGCAAACCCCGACCGGCCACGCCGCGACCTCGGCAAACCGCGACGTCACCGATTTTCATCTCCCGATGCTCCGAAACTGGCGAATCGCGTCGAGGGCCGCCGTCAGATCCGCGGGCAGCGGCGCGACGAACTCCATCCGTTCGTCGGTGGTCGGATGTACGAGACAGATTCGCCGCGCATGCAAAGCCTGGCGTTCGAGCACGATCGTATCGTCGTCCAATTTGCGCAGCAGTTCGCCCCGCGTCAGCCTCGCCCGGCCGCCGTACAGGCGATCGCAAAGCACCGGGCAGCCGACGCTCGCCAAATGTACGCGGATTTGATGCGTCCGTCCCGTGCGGGGCAGCACCCGGACCGTCGCCAGGGCGTCGAAACGTTCGGTGACTTCGTAAAACGTCTGCGCCGCGCGGGCAGTTGAGTGATCTTCGCGAATCGCCATCTTCTCGCGCTGGTACGGATGCGCCCCGATCGGTCGGTCGATCAAATCGCGATCGAGCCGCGGCGCGCCGGCGACGATGGCGAAATATTCCTTCTCGACTTCGCGCCGCTCGAACTGCGCCGCCAATTTCATGTGCGCCGCATCGTTTCTCGCGACCACGATGACGCCACTCGTGTCGCGGTCGAGCCGGTGAACGATGCCCGGCCGTGTCGGTCCGCCGACCGTGCTCACGCCGCCGAAACGATACTGAATCGCGCCGGCCATCGTGCCCGACCAATGTCCTTTAGCCGGGTGTACGACCATACCCGGCGGCTTGTTCACGACCGCCAGATGCTCGTCCTCGTAAATCACGTCGAGCGGGATATTCTCCGGCGTGGGCCCCGTGCGCGCGGGCTCGGGAAAACGGATTGTCACGCATGCGCCGGCCTTCAATCGCTCGGAGGGGCGCGTCGCGGCGCGGCCGTCGATCGACGCGCCGCCCGTCGAAATCGCGTCCTGCATGCGAACGCGGCTGTGCTGGGAAAACAGCGCGGCGAGAAACGCATCGAGCCGCATCGCGGCATGTTCGTCGCCAACGACGACGGTAGCGACGGGCGAGTCAGCGTCAACGACTTCGGTGCCAACGACCTCGGCATCCTCGGTGCCGCCACCGTCGACACCGTCATCGTCGACGTGCGGTCCGCCGGTGCCAAGTTTGCTCGCATCATCGTTCGTGGATTGGACGGTCATGGATCGGACAGTCATGGATCGCTCGGCGAGTCGCGGCGGACTCGTCGCTAAAATGCAAAAACCACGGAGACGGACAACGCCGACTCCGTGGTTGGAAAAACAACTCGCTGCCGTCGATTCTTACCGCGACGGCGGTCGATAACTCGCTATTTTTTCGCTTCCGGCTTCGCTTCGGGCTTCGCATCCGGCTTAGCTTCGGGCTTAGCTTCGGGCTTAGCCTTCTCGTCCTTCTTGTCGTCCTTCTTGTCGTCGCCGTCGACGCCTTTTTGCAGGTCTTCCTCGATGCTCTTGCTCTTGTAGATCGGCATGAAGCGATAGTACACCTCGAGCGTCATGGCGCTGAGAGCCGTCAAGTACAACCGCCCGCCCGACTTCGAGCCGTGATCGCCGTTGAAGTACCAACTTCCGAAAGCGTGATCCTTCTCGTCTTTCACTTGCGAGCCGACGAGATGATCTCGCATCTTCTTGTTCCAGTCCTTCCACGAATCGCCGCCGTAGTGGAACATCACCTGCGTAGCGTAGTAGTTGTAGTACATGTTCGTGCCGCCAGCGATATCGGGGCCCCACTTCGTGCCCATCAGATTCACGCCCTCGGCGATGCCCGGATGGTTCTTATCCCAGCCGAGATACATCCGGCACAACAGGCCGATCGACGTCGTCGCGTGCGTTGCGTCGGCGGGGCGATTCTTTTCGGGCAGGTAGTGATAAATGTGACCGTAGTCGCCGTCCTGAACGGAATCGAGGAACTTGCTGGCCCCGATGACCGTTCCCTTATTGACGCGGAGCTTCGACATATAGCCGCTCTTGAGCGCCATCAACATCCAGCCGACCACCGATGTATCGCCCGCCTGTTTCCTCTGATACCGCCATCCGCCGCCGCTGTGTTGCGTTGCGGAGATGAAATCGAGAGCACCCTGTGCCGAAATACGCAATTTGTCGGCCGGGATCGCGTTCTTGGCAAATTCCCGATCCTTCTTGGCCCTCTCCTGCGCGTCGCGCCACTTCTTCCGCTCTTCCTCCGTCATTTCCGACGGCGACTTACCTGGCTTCGGCACGACCGGCTTGAAATCGAGCGCCATGCCGTACGCTTCGCACATCGCGAGCGTCGCCAGACCGTGAGAGTAGTAGGTCGAGTTGCCGACGTTTTCCCACCAGCTGGCACCGCCGGCCCCTTCGGGCTTTTGCGTGGCCATCAGGAACATGAGTCCCTTAGAGACGGTTTCCTTATACTCTCCCTGCAAGTGCGTCTTGCCCGCACCGAGGAACGCCAGCAAGGCGATGCCCGTCGCGCCCCCCTTGGCGTCTTTGAACGAACCTTGATCTTTGCAGCGACCGTTGCATACGCCGGCTCGATGATCGAAGCTCCAGCTTCCGTCCGGCAACTGGTGTGCTGCCAGCCACTTCAAAGCGTTGTCGACCGCGATGTCGCTTTCCTTCGTCGCTCCGCGGCCCAGCGCCCCGCTGCGCCGTTCACCG
>JAJDEG010000711.1 GCA_029259895.1 Planctomycetota bacterium | reverse complement strand
GCGATCAATACGAGCGAAAGGATTTTGTTTGCTGGTCGAAGCATGGCAATCTCGGTCGAATACGAAATCACTTCAATCATCCTACTCGGGCTCTCGCACGTCAAGCTCGATTCTCCACTAACCGGTTGGATCAAATCCGAATTCCGCGGTTACTGCGGCAACTTCTTCGGGTACTTTTCACCCGTACTCAAATTACAGGAATGAAAGGGCGCGCTTTACAGTCATTCGAGAGGCTTGTAGCGGACTCGACTGACCTTGCCGTTGGTATCGCTGACGCCCAGGAAGGCGCACACCGTGCAAGCGGCGACAAGCGAAAGCGTTGCTTACTTGCAACTCGGGCAATGCCCACTTGACGCTGCCGCATCGGATGTAGCGCGAGAACTCTCGGCTGTTCGACATCCCGTGAGAGCCATGACTGCCAGAGCGACGAACAACAACGTAAAGCAAATTGAATGGCGGTACATTTCTTGTCTCCCAGTCGTATAAGAGTGCATTTATCTCGCGTCGAATTGCGTCGACGCGAGCACGAATTCCATCGCCGAAAACCAAGAAACCGACTGGATCGCGCAAATGTGGGCGCGAAAGCGGCCTAGGAGTTCGGCAACCGTCAATCCAAGGGAAGATGCACGACAAACATGCACGCCGCGGGGCCGACAAGCTGCATCGGATCGGCGCGCAGGGGTGCTATCAGAGTCGGTTCAAAGCGTGAACCGGCAGAGGCTGACGCAACGATTGAGTGCGCCAAACGTGTGCGTCGCCGACATCTCCTCGTTACGACGCCCACGCGCTGGGACTAGAGAGACGACGGTCACGCACGCGAGGGAAGATGCGGTCTTCGCCAATTTTTCCGTCGAGTTTTCGTTCTCAACAGGGGGCGGTACATGCTTCGTCGGATTCGCCTTACCGCATTGACAATTGACTCCGCACGTGCATTTTGGTGCTGGTGTTTGTCGGTGACCTTGGCAACAAGAGCGTTCGCCAGCGGCATTTTGGCGTGCGTCGTCGCGATTTCGCGCTCGACAACAACAGCAGCGCCCCTGGCGAATTTTCGTCGCCGAGCAACAGCAATGCCGTTGATGGCCCGTCTCCGGGCAACAGGTGGCGATATCGCTGCATGCACAAGATGCAGGCAGCGATTGCACTGGCACCGAAATGGCGGCCAGCCAAACCAGAATGCGTGCGGTGATGATTCTTGTATTCCACATGGCAGACAATTCCTGCCTCGCGCACGCTTACATTGGCGCAAAGGCTCCATTCGCTGTTATCGGCAAGCTAGAAACTGATCCTCAGGCAAACGAAGGAAGAATGCCTAACTCCACATTAGCTTATTTGGTTCTTCGCCAGAATTCGTAGGCGTTTTTTCGGCCGGCGGAGCGTGTGGACTATGGCGAGCGCCGCGTGAACCCCGTGAACTGTGAACCTAGTGAAGAACACTGGAATTGCCATTGCCGCCACTATGTGAATAGTAGGCAGTTTCTGCGTTGAGCCTGAGACCGGAGGCCAAAAACGACCGTCGATGACGTGCAGCGACCGAGAGCCTCCAAACGTCCCTCAATGAGAGCCGAAAGGACGAGGCCGATGGCGTGCGGCCGATCAACCTCGTCGTCGAACATGTCACCACAGATCGAGCTGCGTTTGCGGGATCGCCGATTCGCTTCGTTGTGTCTCCCATTTTGCTTGCGCGGCGAGACACGCTCGCTGAAGCTCGACGGCCTCCTCCTCGCCTAACTCACGGAGGAAGCAGCCGTCCTCGTGGCACCAGGCAAGCAGATAAGGCGCTCCGATTCCTTCCTCGCAACAGCAGCCTTGGCCCACGACGTGCGCCGGCCGCAGTTCAAGGACGGCAAGCCACATGTCCTCGTCGACGCCAATAACGTTGCCGACGGGAAACTCGGGGCACTCGCTGTCGTCGCAGGCGTCCGGCCAAGGGCCGCATTCGCTGCTGGTCAGAGAGCGTTCCAGCGCCGCGAGGTTTTCTCCGGCGCTCGCGTTCGCGGCCGTTGAAGCATCCTCCGTAGCGACGTCCGTAGCGGCGGTTGCCGAGTTGTCACGTGCGTCCGCGACGTCCGCATCACCGTCCGCTGGACATCCTGCTGACGTCTCCTTATCAGGCGAGTCATCGGTCGCCGTAGGCTCGCTTACGTGTTGCGGTCCTGGCGTCCCTTGCCACGGGCTTTCGTCCGCAGCGTTGCGGGACCACCATTCGACCTCACAACGAAGGTCGTCCACTGCCGCAACGAGCACCTTGAGCTGGTCGACGAGATCGCCGACCCGTCTCGACAGGTCGTCCACGCTGGCGCGACGTTGGCTCCGCGTCATCGCTCACCTCCCACGGCTTGGCCGCCGAGCACGGCAAGGCATGTGCGGCGAACCTCGAAGCACGCGGCTTCGTCGTCCAAATCCGCCCGATCCAAGTCGCTCGGCGGAAACCCGCCGCCGTCCAGCCAACTCAAAAGCGCCGCTGCGTATTCGCACGCCGCGTCTCGGTCATTCGCGCGCAGCGCGCTGCGCAATTCGTTCCAGGCCGTGTCGGGGTCCATGGCACGTTTCTCCTGTTCGAGTCCTGTTTTGGTTCAACCTTCCATAAAACCGTGGTTTGCACGCCACCGGTCTCGCAAACGGGCCGACACGCGGCGTCGATTGCGCGACGGTGGCCCGTCTCGCTCATCACGGATCGAAAAAAAGGCCCAGAAACCGCCGGACCCGAACGAACAGCCGACAGTAGCACGAACGGCGAGCTTAAGAAAACGCAGCGCGACGGCGCCGCAGCGCGAGTGCATTCGCGCCTATCCGATTGTCGCGCGGACACGCAAACGGACGCTGTTTCACGAACAGCCAAAGGAAGAGAGGCCCGGTGGTGCAACGCGGTTTACAACCTCTCTTCTGTCCAATCGAGCACGCCGGCGTTAGTAAGGAACGTTGTCCTTATCCGTCTGCCGACTGTGGTTATCCTGACCGTGTTCGTAGATCCAGCTATGTGCCAGATCGACGACCTTGGCCAACAGCGGCAAGTCGTCCCGGCCGAAGCTGGTCGACGTTTGCCACTGCCCCTCGTCGTCCACGTACAGCCGTTGCAGCGTCACGTTGTGACGCGTGCCGTTCTGGGATTCGTTTTCCCAAACCGCGGCCTTGACACGGCCGAAGCGGACCTCGTGAACCGGTCGGACTTTTTCTTTCTCTTTCGTGGACATCTTTCTCTCCTTGCAATCTTGAGAAACAGAACTTATCCGCCGCACGACGTGTGCAGCGGGCCTTTGCCTCGGTCATGCTCCCGTATTACGGTCCTTCCTCTTGGCGACACGCCGGGCAGAGCCCGATGAAGTTCGCCATCGGAAGGTCCGGCGCATAGCTGACTTCCGTCCAGCTCTGCGCGAGCGCTTCTTCGTAACTGCCGATCTCCATGCCCGCATCGCAGTGAATGCAAACGAGCGAGAACGGCGCGTCGCGGGGAATGAGGTCGTCCATGACGCGCCTCACACCGTAACCAAGTCGAGCAGGCGGGCCGCCCGCTGGTCGGCTTCCGTCCGCTCGCCGGCGAAGTTGCCTTCACCGGAGAGCCGCGTCAATGCATCGACGAGCGCGAAGATCGTAAAACGACCTTGTTGCTCGGCGATCTTGAGCGCCTGCTTGATGGCCGTGCGGCTGATGCCGTGGCTGGCGATTGCCTCGGCCACCTCGTCGGCGTCGTCGCCGAGCTTGGTGTGCATCGCCTTGGCGATCACCTTGGCGAACCCGTCGCGGCGCTCGTCGCGCTTGGCGACCAATGCCTCGATGATCCGCCGCACCTCGCCCAGCGACTCGTGGACGCTGGCCGTATGTTTGCGGCTGTAGTCCACGACCTCGACCGCGTCCCAGACGATGTGGTTCTGGCAGACCGCCTGAAACCAAAACGTCTGCACGCCCAGCGACCGCTTGCCGACTTCGCTGTTCCAGACAAAGAAGCCGGGCGCGAACGCCTCGCCTTCGATCTCGGTCCAGCCGGCGGGGTCGATCAGGAAGCAGAACATGTCTTGCTCCCCGGCGTACAAGCCCGTGCCGCCTCCGGCCGCCGTTTGCGGCGGCTGGAAATCGACCGCGAACTCTTGCA
Organism: Planctomycetota bacterium; assembly: GCA_029259895.1. Lineage (GTDB taxonomy): Bacteria > Planctomycetota > Planctomycetia > Pirellulales > PLA5 > PLA5. Next base: position 105 of record JAJDEG010000711.1, on the reverse strand, counting down.
GAACCGCCACCAGGTCGGCGTCGAACAGGCGCGTGTAGCTGGCGCCGTGAATCGACCGCAGACTTTGGTCCTGCGTAAACAGTTGCAGCGGCTTGTTGCCCTCGG
>JAJDEG010000072.1 GCA_029259895.1 Planctomycetota bacterium | reverse complement strand
GACACTGGTCGGAGTCGTGCCAGACGATTTACCCGCTGCTGTCGGACGCATCGGGCCACCTCGACGTCCCCAGCCTGAGCCTATTGTCCCGCGCCGTCGAATGCCTGAAGGTCTCGCCGAAACGGTTCGATCCGGTCGTTGAATTCACTCACAAGTAACTAGGATCGTCCCGACGTAAGTTATGCGAACTTAGGAATCGGCATTCCTTGGCGATTGTTCTTCCGACATCGTCAGCACACCGATCACCTACGCCGCCGACCGAACGAATCGACGAGTAAGCGGACGAGAACACGACGGATCGTGCGGAGTGGCAGAAAGAAGCGGAGTGCACGTTACGGCTTACGCACGTCGATGCAAATGATGTTCTTGTCGTCGCGGACGAATAGACGTCCTTCGGATAATGCTGGCGCTTGCCGCGTCGAGCCTGAGATAGTTTCGCGGCCGATTTCGTCGTAGCGTTCGGGGGTCGCACGGGCGACAACGACCTCGCCCTTCATCGTCGTGATGAATAGCTTTCCGTCGGCGGCGATCAGATTTCCCTTGCCGAACCGCGAAACTTGCCACATCCGCTTTCCGTTGGCAACATCGATGCATGTAAGGTGCGTAATCGGTCCCGCGCCGCCCACGTTGTCCATGCCATACAGGTATCCGTCGAGGAACAACGAAGTCTGCCATTCATTGCGCAGAACGCTTCTTGCTCCCAGCGATTCCCAGACAACCTTCGGCTCGAACGAATCCGGGTTTTCGTTCGATTTGCGATGCGGCTGCAAGGCGAGCAAGACGCTGCCGTGATTTTCGCCCGACGACAGAAACACTTTTCCGTCGATATCGAGCGGAGTGGCAATGTTGCAGGCGAATTCGGTCTCGTAGGGATAACGCCACAACAACTCGCCGGAGTCGGGTGCGAGGCCGATGGCCGATTTTCCCGTAAACGCGACGACCTGCGAACAGTCGCCGACCTTTAGCAACGCCGGCGAGGAGTATCCGGCGGGATCGTCACCCGTTTTCCAAGCCAACTTTCCATCCTCGATTCGATATGCGGCCACCGTCGCGCCGGGTGCTCCCACGGTAACGATCACGTGTTCGCCAGCGATGAGCGGCGAACACGCCATGCCGTATTCGGCCACCTTACCTCCGAGCTCGCTAACTACGTCGTGAGACCACAACACGTTTCCTTTCTGAAAATCGACGGCAGCCAAGACTCCTTCGCCGGTGAAAACGAATACGTGATCCCCTGTAATTGTCGGTGCGGCCCGCGGTCCGTCGGCCTGCGGATTGCGATATTCCGGAGCGATCGCCGTTTGCCAGATCGACTCGCCCGTCTTCTTGTCGAGAGCCAGGAGCCATTGTTTGCCGTCACGCTGCACCATCGTTAACACACGGCCGCGGCTAACGACGATTCCCGACATGCCCACGCCGCCGGCCGCTCGCCAGTCGACCTTGAGCCCGCCTGCGGGCCATTTGTCGAGCAAACCGGTCTCGGCTGAACGACCGTTTCGGTTGGGACCGAGGAATTGCGGCCATTCCCCGGTCGCGTCGGTTGCTTCAACGACTTCGGACGGAGCCGCGTTCGCGCGATTCACCTCAAGGGCGACGTAACATGCGATCGAGGTCGCAAGCGCAATCTGAAATCGTGCCAACCGACGCTCGCATTGGATTGTCATAATTTGCAGGCTCGTTCTGGTAGGTATTTCGGGTCGCTGACATCGCTAGGTCAACGTCATGGCATTCTATCGCGGTTTTTGGCGATTCTAAATAAAGCTCGGACCGAAAACCGCGATTTCGCTAAGACGTCCACCGCCGCGGCGACGGTAGCCGAAACATATGGCTCGTTGCCCTGCTGAACAGCGGCGACGCGTGGCGTGCCGGTCACCACGTCGATCGCGAATGCGCGTCCCACTGGCACGGTTGGTTGAGATTCGACGCGACTGGGTACGCCAGAGTGCGAACTTCACCAAGCCAAGTCCTATCCCCCCGAGACCACTGACGAACGATGCGGACGCCATGCAAGGCTGTGCGTCAGCGATTGGGAGTCGACGCCGACGAACCCCCACCGGCGTTAGCGAAAAACGACCAAAAATCTTGTTTCTCCTGTGGATTCAAGTTATGTTAGAGGCCGATCCGTGGTCATTTCGTGTCCGGCGCGTTCGTGCCGGCAACGGGTGAGTTTATTGCTGTCGGTTCCTGCGCGACAACGTGGTGGGTGGCGGTTTCGTGGGACAGCATTGAAGTCCGTCCGACAGGCGAATGAGTACGGCTGCGGTTCGCGTGGGCGAACTACTTAGTCGAAGGAAGTCCGCAGCCGCGCGTTCGCCGTTGCGATGTCGCATACGCGATCGTGCGTCACACCCAGACCGTTCACACCCGGACAGCGACTCGACGCGCAGTTCTTAATAGGACGCGTCAACTCTTTCCTCCAACCGGCCGACAACATGCGCAATCCAATCCGCTCGTTTCGTTCCACCCGGCGCTCTGCCCGCAAAAGCTCTTCCCCGCGCCGGAAAGTTGGCGGCGTCGAAACTTTGGAAGCCCGTCTGGTGCTCGACGGCGGTCCGGTCATCACGGAGTTCATGGCGAACAACAACTCGGGCCTGGCCGACGAGGACGGCGACCGCTCGGACTGGATCGAGATCTACAACGACAGCGTGTCGGCGGCGAATCTCGCCGGTTGGCGGCTCACCGACAGCGCCGGCAATCCGAGCAAATGGGTCTTTCCCTCGGTCGACATCGCGCCGCGTTCGTTCCTCACGGTGTTCGCTTCGCAGAAAGACCGCGCGGTCACCGGTAGCGAATTGCACACAAACTTCGGTCTCGCCTCGGAAGGCGAATATCTAGCGTTGGTTCGACCGGACGACACGATCGCATTCGAGACGACCTATCCGCAACAACAGCCCGACGTTTCCTACGGCCTAAACAACTCCGTCGAGACCGCAACGCTGCTCGACCACGGCGCGGCAGGCGCGGTTTTGGTGCCCAACCCCGCTGGAACGTTGCCGGCGGATTGGACATTGTCGTCGTTCGACGATAGCGGTTGGATCGGCGCGGGCGGAACCGCGGCGGGCGGATTCGGCTACGACACGGGGGCGAGCGAAGCGGTCGGCCCACAAGCGGCCACGCTCGCGCTCAACCCGCTCGGCTATTGGCGCATGAGCGAAACGGCCGGCGGTTCCGTCGCTAATCTTGGCTCGTTGGGGTTGCCGGCCAACGGTACTCCGGCCGGCGGAGCGAATCTGAACGTCGCCGGTCCACAGCCCGCCGCGTTCCCCGGCTTCGAGGCCGACAACTCCGCGATGAACTTCGACGGCACGAACGACGCGCTCGACGTCGGCGGTGGCGGTTTCATGAGCAACATGGCAGCGTTTAGCTTGATGGGTTGGATTCGGCCGGGCAACTTCACGGCAAACCGCGTCGGTCTATTCGGACAGAACGACGCCATCGAGTTCGGGTTTATCGACGGTGCGGCCAGCACGGTGCAAATCTGGACGCCGGGCGGCGGTTCGCTTAACGTCAACTACGGTTTCCCGCGCAACGAATGGCATCATATCGCGGCCGTTGGCGATGGGTCGAGCTTGCGCATCTATTTCGACGGCAATCTGGCCGGCACGACGTCGGCCGCCACGAATAACTACGGCACGTCCGGCTCCGGATTCCGCATCGGCGGCAACGGCGTATTCGACGCGACGGGAAATTTCTTTACTGGTGATATCGACGAAGTCGCGGCGCTTAACTATGCGGTTTCGCAGGTGCAGATCCAAACCGTCGTTGGCGCGGCGACGCTTGGCCCCGGCGCGCCCGGCGGGACGGTCGACTATACGCCGCACATCGGAACCGACGTCGAAGCCCAGATGCTCGGCATCAACGCGACGGCGCTCGTCCGCATGCCGTTCGCGGTCGCCGATTCGGCCGACTTCGACACGCTGACGTTGCGGATGCGGTACGACGACGGCTTCGTGGCCTATCTCAACGGCGTCGAAGTCGCACGTCGCAACGCCCCGGCGTCGCTTGGCGCCAACTCGGCCGCCACGTCGGCGCACGAAGATTCGCAGGCCGTGGTCGACGAATTGATCGACATCTCGACGTTCTCCGGCGTCTTGCAGATCGGCGACAACGTGTTGGCGATTCATGCCCTAAACTCGGCGGCCGACAACACCGACTTCTTGATCAGCTCGTCGCTCGAAGGGCGGCGCGTGACCACGCTCGGCTCGGAGCTGCGCTACTTCACGACGGCGACGCCGGGCGCGCCCAACGGCGTCGGCAGCGCCGATTTGGGACCGATTATCAGCAACGTACAGCACACGCCCAACGAACCGCTGCAAGGCGAAGCGATCGTCGTCACGGCCAAAGTGTCGCCGTCCTTCACCGCGCTCGGTGCCGTGGAGCTGCGATATCGCGTGATGTACAACGCCGAAGTCGTGCTGACGATGATCGACGACGGTTCCGTCGGCGGGGACATTGCGGCCGATGGCATCTACACGGCGGTGATTCCCGCCAGCATCGCCACGCCGGGCCAAATGATCCGCTGGCGCGTCGCGGCCTCCGACGCGGGCGCGAACAACTCGCGCTGGCCGCTGTTCCTCGACCCGCTCAACTCCGAAGAATATCTGGGCACGGTCGTCCGCGATCCGGCGCTTTCCAGCAACCTGCCGGTCTTCCATTGGTTCCTGGCGCCGGGCCAACAAGCCAACGCCGACAGCGACGGCGGCGCTCGCAGCGCCCTGTTCTACGACGGCGAGTTTTACGACAACGTTCGCTTCGACCTCCACGGCCAATCGACGCGAGGAATGCCGCAGAAGAGCTACGACGTCGACTTCAACTCCGACCACCGCTTTCGTTTGAACGACGACGTGCCGCGGATGAAGGATATCAACATCCTCACCAACTACCCCGACAAGACGAAGCTCCGCAACACGCTGGCCTACGAAACGTTCCGCGACAGTGGTTCGACCTACCACTTGGCCTTCCCCATCCGCATGCAGCAAAACGGCGTGTTCTATGCCGTCGCCGACTTCGTCGAGGACGGCGACGACGTATTCCTCGAACGCCTGGGGCGCAACCCAGACGGCGCGCTGTACAAGATGTACAACCGCTTCGACAGCGCCAACGGCGAGAAGAAAACCCGCCGCGACGAGGGTAACGCCGATCTGCAAACCTTCCGCAACGGCGTCGTCCAAACGAACATCCCGGCCCGCACGAACTTCCTGTGGGACAACGTCAACATGCCGGCCATGATCAGTTACATGGCCGGCACGATGATCGCCAGCAATTACGACTGCTGCCATAAGAACTACTACCTGTATCGCGACGTGCCGGTCAGCGAAGGCGGAACGGGCGAGTGGGAAATGATCCCCTGGGACGTCGATCTGAGCTGGGGCAGAGGCTGGAGTGCGCAAAGCGGGTATCTGCACAATCAGATGACGCCTGACTTCCCGCTCTATCAGGGCGAAGCCGACATCAACGATCAGCCGCTAAATATCGAAGTCAGCAAGCGCAACGATCTGTTGCAGCGGATGTTCGCCACGCCGGGCGTGCGCGATATGTACTTGCGTCGCGTCCGCACGCTCATGGACCAGTTGATCCAACCCGGGTCCACGCCGTTGGACCAGCGCGTTGCCGAGCAGCGGATCGACGAGCTTGTGGCGCTCATCGGGGCGGACGGTATCGCCGACGACGCCAAGTGGGGCACGTGGCAGAACAACGGCGACTGGGCCACGCAGATTACGATGCTCAAGAACGATTACTTGGGTCCGCGCCGCGATTACCTTTACAACACACTATCCACGATCATCCCGGCACCGCAGCCGCAGAACGCGACGGTCGACATCGGTTTCGTCGAGTTCGCGCCAGCCAGCGGCAACCAGGATCAGGAATACGTCGAGCTCGTAAACAACAACGCCTTCGCGATCGACATTTCCGACTGGCGGCTCGAAGGCGACGTCGATCACACGTTGATGAGCGGCACGGTCATCCCGGCCGGCGGTCGGCTATACCTTACGCCCGACTCGGCCGCATTCCGCGCCCGCACGACGGGGCCGAGCGGCAACCAGAGCCTGTTCGTCCAGGGCGGCTACAGCGGTCACCTGTCGAGCTTTGGCGGCACGCTGACGATCTTCAATTCCGACGGCGTCGAAATGACCACGACGACGTTCCCCGGCGACCCATCGCCCGAGCAGCAGTTCCTGCGCGTCACCGAGATCATGTACCATCCGTCCGACCCGACGCTAGACGAATTCAACGCCGGCTTCACCAGCGACAATGCGTTCGAGTACGTCGAACTGACCAACACCAGCGCGACTGAAACGCTCGACCTCACCGGCGTTCGCTTCACGGCCGGCATCAGCTTCGACTTCACCGGCAGCGCCGTCACGTCGCTCGCTCCCGGAGACCGAGCGCTCGTCGTCCGTGACGCCGCTGGTTTCGCCGCTCGCTATCCCGCCGCTGGCCCCGTCGCCGGTACCTTCGCCGGCGCGCTCGACAACGGCGGAGAACGACTCAAGATCGAAGACGCGCTCAACGGCACGGTGCTCGACTTTTCCTACAACGACGTCTGGTATCCGCTCACGGACGGGCCGGGCTTCTCGCTCGTCGTGCGCGACCCGCTGCAAGACCGCGGCCTGTGGGACAATCGCGGCGGCTGGATGCCCAGCGATGCCTCGCTCGGTTCACCTGGCGCAGGCGAATCCGGCGCGACGCCACTGCCCGGCGCGATCGTCATCAACGAGTTGACGAGTTATGGAACCGGCGCCGAGGGCGACCGCATCGAACTCTACAACACGACCGCGGCACCGATCGACGTCAGCGGCTGGTATCTGAGCAAAACCGACCTACAACTCGACCTGTACCAACTTCCCACGCTGCCGGCGATACAGTCCGGCGGTTATCTCGTGCTTGACGAAACGTCGCTGTGGGGCGGCACATTCGCCATCGGCATCGAAGGAGGCTCCGTCATTCTGCAAGGCTCGTCGGGTGGAAACCTAATGGGCTATCAGACGCGCCAGAACTTCGACGGCTCGGACCCCGACAAGAGCTTTGGCCCTTACACGAAGAGCGACGGCGACGTCGATTTTGTCGAATTGGTTTCGTCCACGTACGGCGGGGCAAATTCTGCGCCCCGCGTCGGCCCGATCGTCATCAACGAACTGATGTACAACCCGCCGGCCGGTGGCGACGAATATCTCGAGTTGAAGAATATCACGGCGTCGCCGATCGATCTTAGCGGCTGGCTGCTCATCGACGCCGTCGAGTATGCGTTCGGCGCGACGACGCTCGACGCGGGCGAGTATTTGATCGTGTCGTCGATCGATCCGACGGCCTTCCGCACGAAGTATGGGATTGCGCTAGGCATCGATGTCGTTGGGCCGTACTCCGGTTCGCTCAACAACGCCGGTGAGAACGTGCGGCTGTTTCGGCCGGGCGACGGCGCGGCGTTCGTGGCGATCGATCGCGTCAATTACGGCGACTCGGCACCCTGGCCGTCGCTTCCCGACGGCGGCGGCACGTCTGTCGCTCGCGTCGACGCCACTGCATTCGGCAACGATCCGATCAATTGGGTCAGCGACGTGCCGGGCGGAACGCCGGGTCGCGAAAACGGCTTCTTCGACGATACCGCGCCCACGACGCCGACCGGTCTGGCGGCGAGCGTCGTCGCCGGTCCGCAGATTTCCCTTACGTGGAATCCGTCGAGCGATCCGCAAAGCGGCGTGGGGCTGTACCACGTGTATCGCGATGGCTCGCTACTCGTCTCGACGCCCAGCACGTCATTCGTCGATGCGACGGCCGTCTCCGGCGTTGCTTATTCGTATCAGGTCGCCGCGGCGAACCCGTCGCAGATTTCGAGCATCCGGTCGAGCAGCATTTCGGCGTCGATCGTCGGCCTCGTCGGCGCGTCCAGCCTGGGACCGACGACGATTCGTTTGAATTTCGACGCCGCGCTCGATGCCTCGGCGGCGAATTTGGCGACCAACTATTTCGTGTCGGGCGCGACGGTTACGGCCGCCGCGATTCAGGCCGGCGGGACGACGGTGCTGCTGACGACGTCACCACTCGTCGACGGCGCAGGTTACCGCGTCGTGGCCAGTAGCGTGACCAACGTGTTCGGACAGACTCAGCCGGGCAACCGCCAGGCGACGTTCATCGGAGGCGGTGGCCTGAGCGGCTTGCGCGCCGAGTATTTCAACGACCCAAGCTCGACGAACGCTGCCACGAAGCTGCTGCCTGAGAATCTCGTTCTCACCCGAGTCGACCCGAATTTGAACGAGAGCTGGTCGACCGCATCGCCCGCTCCCGGAGTGGTCAACGCCGACTACTTCTCCGTGCGGTGGACGGGTCAATTGGAAACGCTCGGCACTGGCACGTACAACATTAGCGTTATCAGCAACGACGGCGTGCGTATCTGGATCGACGACATGACGACGCCGTTGATCGACCGCTTCAACGCCAATACGCAGTTCGCCAGCGCTTCGATCGCACTTGCCGGCGCGACGAAGTACGCCTTCAAGGTCGAATACTTCGAGAACACACTGACGTCGAACATCCTGGTGCGATGGACGCCGCCGGGCGCAGCACTCGAGCCGATTCCCGCGTCGCAGTTTACGCAGCCGGTGAGTGTCGAAACCACGCCCCCCACGGTTTCGCAGATTCAGGTCGCCAGCAGCCAGTGGACCGGCGAATTTGTCGACGAATTGGCGGCACAAGGCCTGGGAACTGGCGGCGTCGACGTGCCGATCGGTGGAACTTCGACCGTGCTTCCGTGGACCCACGTCGACCGGATCAAGGTTCGCTTCGATTCCGACGTGCTTGCCGACGCCGGCGGATTGACGGTGGGCGGCGTGAATGTCGCGAGCTACGGCGTGGCCGGTTTCGACTACGACCACACGACGTTTACCGCAACGTGGACGCTGGCCCAGCCCATCGCGCTCGATCGTGCGACGATTGGCCTATCGCCGACGATCACCGACATTGTCGGCAACAGCGTCGTCGGTGTGGCGGCGACGACGATTCGCGCCGGAGTGGGCGACGTCGACGGCAACGGCTCGATCGATACAGCGGACCGTTCTTCGGTGATCGCCCGGTTGTTCACGGGCATCGGCCATGCGAATTATTCGCTGCGGCACGACATCAACGGCGACGGCTACGTCAACGCCCACGATGCGGTGTTGTTGCAGCAGCGATTCGGGTCGAGCGTGCCGGCTGGTTCGCCCGCTGCCGCTGCGGCGGTCGTGTTGCGCTCGCATGCCGCGCATCGCACGACCGAGGCAAATCCGCTGGCCGCGCGACGAGCCGCCCGTATCGAGGCGGCCGCCCGCCGCGTGGCCGCCGATCGGACGTTGACTCCGCGCGACTCGCAGGCCACGGACGCAAGCACGAGCACGACGAAGCTTCGCGCTCGCCGCGCCGGCCGTGCGTCGCTGCGTTCCGTCGACGCGGCGTTCGGTTTGCCGAACGACTGAGATTACTTAGTGTTTATCCCGAAACCGTTGTTTGTAGGAGGCGAATCCTTTCGCCGAAAGACCTGTCAAGCGATTCCCTCGGCGAAAGGATTCGCCTCCTACAGTTCTGGGATAGGCACTTAGCGAATTCACCGAGCGTTATGCTCGCGCCGTCGATTCGGCCGGGCTGCTGGTGCGGCCGAAGACCATCCGCCCCGCGCTGGTCTGCAACACGCTGCTGACGATCACGCGGACCGTCTCGCCGACTTGATCGCGCGCGCCCTCGACGACGATCATCGTGCCATCGCCGAGATAGCCGACTCCCTGGCGGGCTTCCTCGCCCGGCTTGACGATCCGCACGTCCAGCGCGTCGCCCGTGGCATACGCCGGCTTCATCGCGTTGGCCAGATCGTTCACGTTGAGCACACCGACGTCGTGCAGTTGAGCAACCTTGTTCAGGTTGTAGTCGGTCGTGACGACTTTGCCGTGGAGATTCTTGGCCAGCAGCACGAGCTTCATGTCGACGGGCTGACCGTTGAATTCCGGCAGTTCCTGATCGTCGATCGTCAGATCGACGTCGGGCATCGAGCGAAGCCGATTGAGGATATCCAACCCGCGGCGGCCGCGGCTCCGCTTCATCTTGTCGCCGCTGTCAGCCACGGCTTGTAGCTCGTTGACCGCGAATTGCGGCATCACGATCCGCCCGTCGAACAATCCGGCGGCGATCAAGTCGGCGATCCGGCCGTCGATCACGGCGCTGGTGTCGAGGAGGTACGGCTGCGATCCTTTTACCTGCTTGGCAAATTCGACGTAAGGAATGATGAAGCGAAAATCGTGCCGCGTTTGTAGCAACAAGCTAATGCACGCATAGCTCAGCAGCGCCGAGAGCACCGACTGCACCCACAACTTGATCTGCGGATCGCGATTGATGAGCAGCGGGCTGAGCGCCAAGCCGACGACGTAGGCCAGAAACAGCCCCACGACGAGGCCGAAGTATACGGCGGAGATGACATCGAGCCGCTTGCGTTTGAGACGCACGTCGAGGCCGATCACCAATAGCGACAGGGCGACGAGCGCGCCGAAGAACGCGAACGGCGTCCAGTCCGGCGACTGCGGCAAGCTGCCGGAATTGACCAAGATCACGCCGAGGCCGACGACGACCGAGACGAAGACGATGCGTAAAACGAATAGCGCCATGCCAAACTTGCCAGAGAGAGTGCGCTGGGGAGTCAATTGTGCCGTTGTGTCGATTGTCTTAACCACGGAGGACACGGAGAAAATGCAAAATGAAGAATGAAATACGTCGACTCCGTCGCGCCGTTCGGCCCACCCTTCTCATTTTTCATTCTTCATTCTTCATTTCTTCCTCCGTGTCCTCCGTGATTAGAGAATGAACGTCGCGCGAGCAACGTCATTGCCATCTCCACTATGGCCGCGTTAAACGGCTTTCGCAAGGCGCTCGTGCTGGGCGAGCGCGAAACGGTCGGTCATGCCGGCCAGATAGTCGCCGATGCTGCGGCGCAAGCCCACGTCGTCGGCCCGGCGGCGAGAATTTTCGCCGAGCAGTTCCGGTCTTGCCTCGTAGGCCGCGAACATTTCCGCCAGCTTGGCTTGGGCGTCGCGGCGGACGGCCATGACTTGCGGATGTCGATACACCCGTTCGTACAGGAACGTTTCGAGTTCCGTCTTTTGGTCCGCGGCTGGCGCGCCGGCCGCGACGATCCACGGGGCGCTTCGCACGGCGGCCGTCGAATCGACGCCGAAGCGCTCGATCCGTTCGGTCGCCTGAGCCAGCAGATCGTCGACGCGGAAATCGATCAACTCGTGAACGACGGCCCGCCGCAGCTCGATTTCGTCGAGGTTGGCGAATCGCGATCGCACGCGCTGCATCGCCTCGCGCCACAGGGGGACTTCGGCCAGTTCTTCGACGCGCAGCAAGCCGAGTTCGAGCGCGTCGTCGGCGTCGTGGGCGTCGTAGGCGATGCTGTCGGCCGCGTCGACGGTTTGCACTTCGGCGAGCGGCCGCACCTGAGACGCATCTTTGCCGGCACGAAACGCCTGACCTTCGAGCACTTCGACGCTCAGGTTCAGTCCGGCGAATCCGCTGTAGCGATATTCCAAGTGCTCGACGATCCGCAGCGCGTGGCGATTGTGGTCGAAGCCGCCGTCGCTGGCCAGCGCTTCGTCGAGCGTGTCTTCGCCGGCGTGGCCGAACGGCGGGTGGCCGATATCGTGCAGCAGAGCGAGGGCCTCGATTAGGTCTTCGTTGAGCCGCAGCGCCCGGCCGATGGTGCGGGCGATCGACGAAACTTCGATGGTGTGCGTGAGCCGCGTGCGGTGATAGTCGCCTGGCTCGCCGGTGAAGACTTGCGTCTTGCCGCTGAGGCGACGGTATGCCGAGCTATGAATGATGCGGTCGCGGTCGCGCTGGAATGGTCCGCGATAGGCGTGCGGCGGTTCCGGATGCAATCGACCGCGCGACCCGCCGCTGGTCATGGCGTACGGCGCGAGCAGCGCGGTTTCGCGGGCTTCAAGCGATAGCGTTGGACGCCAGGACATGGAGCGGAGGGCAGGGGTCAGGGTTAAGGGGACAGGAGACAGGTGTGCGAACGTTGGTTGATCCGGTTCCGCATGCGGATCGGCGTTTGCCGCTGACCTTGTGCGACTTGGGAATCGTGGGCGTGCGCCGTCTGCCCGTGATTCTACGCCGTCAGTACCTTGCCAACACGTGATTCGACGCGCGAACGAGAGATCAGCGGGCGGCCGGTTGTTCCCGCCCGGCGATCGGCGTTCCCGTGCCGCCTTCGTAGATGCTGAATTCGGCCCAGATCGGCTGATGGTCCGATACTTCCAGCGCCTGCTCGTCGGTTAGCTTGAACTCGGTCCGCAGGTCGAGCACGCCGGACTTGCCGGTGAACTCGACGGTCGTCCAGCGTTTGAACACGACGTTGTCGTATTGCTTCGTGCCGCGGGTGTTGGTGGGCGTGCCGGCGATGGCCCAGGCGATGTTGCTTTCGCGCCCCAGCGGGCCGAGGTTTCGTTCGTCGGTGTTGAAGTCGCCGAGCAGGATGACGTCGTCCTCGTCGCTGCCGGGGTCGAGCACGCCTTCGTTGCGGACGGCGTGCAACACGTCGTCGAGGTGGTCGAGCTCGCGTTCGAGATCGGCCTTGTCGGGGTCGGTATGGACGTTGACCAGCTTGAAGGTGAACGCTCGATCGGCCGGCGGCCCGCGGACGCGGAACCAGGCGACCAGCGGCGGCCGTTGAAACAGCTTGTCGGGATCGCCGACCGAGTAGACGCCGCCGCGATCGACTTCGACGCTCGCCGTGTCGAAGATGTAGGCGTACTGTTCCTTGCTGCTCGTGAAGCCTTCGCGTTTGCCGAGGACGTAGTCGTAGTTGCGGCCGGTCGAATTGATGAGGGCGACGAAGTTTGGAATGACGGTGTCGTCCTTGGCGCGTATCTCTTGGATCGCCACGACGTCGAACCGCCGCACCACGTCGGCCAGCACGTTCATCACGTGCGGCTTGGAGGACTTGGTTTGGCCGAACACCTGAATGTTGAACGACGCAATGCGGATCGAATCGCCGGACCGCGTCACCGGCGGACCAAAGATCGCTGCGGATGGTTTCGCGTTGGGATCGCGCGGCTTCCATGCGATTCCGTTCGGACCGAACGAAACGTCGTAATTCGTCGCGGCGTACCAACCGCCGGCGCAGGTGCCGGCCAACAGCAGTAGGAGAAGGAGGCGACGCATGGAAACGGGAGTCGGGGATCGGGGACTAAGGATCAGGGACTAGGGATCGGGGGAATGGCTAGGTGGCGAAGTTTAGCGAGACTGGCTTTGACGCTCTAGGTCAGTTCCGCACAGTGCTTTGCCCCACTCGTACAGGCCGGTATGATAAGCGGTCGCCCCGCTTCCCTGCCCCCCGCCCCCTAGCCCCCGACTGCCGCTCATGTTTCGCACCGAACACGACTCGATGGGCGACGTTAAAGTGCCCGACAAGGCCTACTA
>JAJDEG010000710.1 GCA_029259895.1 Planctomycetota bacterium | reverse complement strand
GTCGCGCACGGGCAGCGGATTCGCCGCCAGATAAGCTTCCGGATCGGCTAGATACGAATCGAGATCCTCGACGACGTACAGCGCCCCGTACATCCGCCGCCAGTGGCCGGGGTACGTGCAGACGTAAGGATAGACGCCCGGTTGGGTCGGCGCGGTTAACGACAGCTTTTGCGAATCACGCGGTTGAAGCAGCCGACTGGCCAGCAGAACCTTGTTCGACTGCGTCACGAACTGCCGCTCCTCGGCTTTGGGGTCTTGGGCCGTGGCTTCGGCCAATAGGCCGACTTCCTCGAGCGATCCGGCTGCAAGATCACGAAGTTGTGCGGCATCATGTCGGTGTTCTCGAACAAGAACTCGACCGGCTTGCCCGCCCTGACGGCGATTGCTTCCTTGTCGTAGGCCATGCGCTCGAGCAGCGTGCCGAGCCGAATCACGCGGACGCCCAACTCGCCTAGCTCGGCGCGAACCTTTCGCGCTTGTGCGTCGGGCAGCAGCGTCGACAGTGCGTAGGACAGTTCTTGTGCATCGAGCGCCGCGGGCGACGTCCGCTCGGTCACGGGCGTCTCGCGAAGGAACGCCATGGTCGCTTCGACGAGCGGCGCGGCTTCTTCCTTCGGCCACGTTGCCCGCGACAGCCGCTGGATCGCCGGCATCGCCGCAAGTCGATCGACGTCGTCGCGAACGAACTTGGCCAGCGTCGCGAAGGTCTTCGTCTCCTGTCCGCGAACGGATACGAGCGCATGCATCGCCGCCCGCCGCACGAGCGCCGCCGGACCGCTCCCTTCGAGCGCGAACTCAACTTTGACGTCCGGCGCAGGCACGCCGGCTTGCGAAAACACTTCGCCGCGCTGTCCGTTGAGCACTTTGACTGTGAATCCGTCGACCCGCTTGCCCAAGTCCCCTTCGGTGCGGTTGTAGACGACGATCTGTTCGATCGGCACTTCTTCGCCGAGGTCGACTTCCCACCACGGGTCGCGCGTATTCTCGGCGGTGTGCGTCTGGCCGCCGTTGCCATAGGTGCCCGACGTGTTGCCGTCGATTCCGCGCGCGGCGTCGCCGCCGGAACTGGTGTTCGTCTGCGAGGCCTTGCCGCCGCGGGCCATATTCCGCCCATCGCTATACACCTCGACTTCGGCCAGCGTGAGCGTCCGTCCCCGGCCCGGCAATTCGATCCGCACGAACCGACCCAGCGTTCCCGCGGACTTGCTCGCGGGGCCAAGCTGCGGAGGCAATTCGTTCAACAGCGGTTCGATCCGTCCGTACAGACTTGCCCGAATGCCGCCGTCGGCGATCAGCGGCACGGCGGTGAGGAAATCGCGAAGACCGTTGACCGATTTCGCGGCCAGACTCCAGGCCTTCTCCGCCGAGCCATCCACCGAAACCAGCGTGACGAACGCCACCTGCCGAATCACCGGCTGCTTGGCGGACGTGGCTAGCTTTTCGAGTTCGCTCCGCGCCGCCGACAATTCCTCGCCGCCGCGAGACGACAGCAGCCGCAACAGGTCGAACACCACGCTCGTATCGCGGGCCTGCTCCTTGGTGTCGAGCGTTTGCACCGCTTCGAGCAATACGGCCAATTCGCTCTTCTTCGCGTCGGCCGCCAATCCGCCCACGGCAACCTGCCGTTGGTCGTCCTGCAAGCCCGGACGGTACAGCATTTCCAAGTAAACGCCGCGGTTCTTCTTCATGGCGAGCAACTGCTCGTTGCTCATGTTCTTGAGGAAGAAACGCGCCCCCGCATCGCTCGTCACGGGTACCGTCTCGCCCTTGGCCAGCACGGCCATCCAATACGGCTCAATCACCCGCATCGTCTCGCCCTGCACGAAATCGAGATACGGGTCGCTAGGAAGCTCGGCCGCGATGAGCGGCACTTCGACGGCGTCGGGTGCGGTGAAGAAACTTGCCGCGCGGACTGCTTCCAGTCGCACGCGCGGATGTTCGTCGGCCGCCAGCCGCTTGAAAACGTCCAGCGCCGTGGGCACGCGATCGCGCCAATAGCACAACACCCTTGCCCCGGCGACGCGAGCGCGAAAATCGCTCGACGCCAACACGCGGGCCAGCAACGGCTCGTCGACGACATTGTGGAACTGCCGCACCCACAGCGCTTCGAGCAAGTGGTGCGGGAAGTCCGCCGCGGCTTGATCGAGCGCCGACACCCAACGGTCGAGCGCCGCGATCACGTCGTCCGTCGGCCGTGCGCTCAATTCGATCTTGGCGCGATAGCGGACGCGGTTTTCCGGCGACTTGAGCAAATCGAGCAGCTTCTCGATCGGCTCGCCGGCGATCGCGGCCGGCGTCAGCAGCGGTCGGCTCGGATAGGTCACGCGATACACGCGGCCATGCGCCTGATCGCGGCTGGGATCGCGAAGATTGTGCTGCATGTGGCCGATGATCGGGTTTTGCCAATCGGTGAAGTAGATCGCCCCGTCCGGTCCGGTTTCAAAATCGGCCGGCCGAAAGCTCGGATCGCTCGACGAAACGATCGGCTCCAACTCCGTGCCGGAAAGGCTCGAGCCGTTGTCCTCGATCTTGTATCGCAGAATGCCCTGAAAGCCGATCACGTTGCCGACGAGCAGGTTGTCCTGGAAGTCGTCGGGGAAATGGCGGCTGGAGAGAAACTCGATGCCTGGACAGGGCCGCGTCCGCTGCCGATACACGCTCGGCGTACCGCGATGCTTGTTGGGGAAGTCGATATGCCCGGAGAACAGCGTCCCGTGATACGGAACCGAGCCGGTGCCGTCGATCACGATGTCCTGGCCCCATCGATCGAACGCGTGCCCGTGCGGATTGGCGAAGCCATAGGAAACGTAAACGTCGAACTTGTGCGATCGCGGTTCGTAGCGGAACACGCCGCCATTGGCGCAGCGCTTCGACGGTCCCCACGGCGTCTCGACCTGCGTGTGGTGGAACGTTCCTTCTTGAAAGTACAGCGCCCCGCCGGGGTCGAGCGTGAAGCTGTTCGCCGTGTGATGCGTATCGGCCGAGTCGAGACCGCTGAGCACGCGCATCCGCACGTCGGCCTTGTCGTCGCCGTCGGTGTCCTTGAGAAACAGCAGGTCCGGCGCGGAAGCCACCAGCACGCCGCCGCCGTAAAACTCGAAGCCGGTCGGGTTGTGCAAATCGCCGACGAACGTCTTGCACACGTCGGCCCGGCCGTCGCCGTCGGTATCCTCGAAGATCAGCAGCTTGTCGTCCATCGGTTCCTTGGGCTTCCAGTGCGGATAGGTCCGCCACGCGGCGACCCACAGCCGGCCCTTGGTGTCGAACGCCATCTGCACTGGGTTGATCAACTCCGGAAACTGTTCCTCCGACGCGAACAGGTTGACCTTCATGCCTTTGCCGACGGTCATCTTCTCGATGGCCGCTTCGCCGCCGAGGAAGATATGCTTCCCGCCCGGCAGCGGACCCGGCTTGTTCGTCGTCACATCCAAAAACGGCGGCGCATTGCCGTCGTCGACCTTCAGTTCGCTCCCCCGCGCGAGCGCCCAGATGCGGCCGTCACGGTTCGCCGTCATCACGTCGAGCACTTCCATCTCGCGCTGGGCCACGTCGCGGTTCGTCTGCCCGTCGACGAACTTCAGCCCCGATCGTCCGCCGAAGACCGAATACCCGTCGGTGGTCCGATAGCGGTTGAACCAATAAAGATTTTTCTCGACGACGGCGGCGCGGATTTTTTGTAGCTGCTCTTCATTAGGCGCGGCTTTCGCCCGCGGCCGGTCGCCGAACAACGCCTCGTCAATGATCTCCGCCATTCGGCGGTTACCTTGCTCGTTGAGATGCACGCCGTTGATCGACAACGGCGAACGGGCGGCGGCATACGCGGCCTGCATCGGCGCGAACAGATCGACGAATGTCGCCCCATTGGCCGCCGCGACCTCGCTCATCGCTTGCGCGTAAATCTTCAACCGTGCGTTGTTCGCCGTGCCGTCGGGCAGATTCGCGTCCTTGAGATCCTCGTGCGCGATCGGCGAGAACACGACCACCCGCGGCCCGCTCTCGCCGTTGTATTTCTGTTCTTTCGTGTGCTTGATGAAGCTCGCCAGATCGGCCTTGAACTTCTCCAGCCCCGCCTCGCCCGCGAACGACTCGTTGTAGCCGAATAAGGCGAACACGACGTCGGTCTCGTTCTTCTTCAAATGATCGTCCGGGCTGCCAAAACTCGCCGACCGCAGCCGCAGCGTCAGCTCGTCGCCGGAGAAACCAAGGTTGCGAATCGTCAACTCATGGTCCGCAAAGCGGGCATGCAGCATCGTCTCCAACCACCCGTCGTGCTGCATCCGATCGGCCAGCGTGTTGCCGATGATCGAAATATGATCGCCGTGGGCGAGTTCCAGTGGCGGCCTCTTGGCGGCAGGCTCTTGGGCATCAGCCGGAAACGCCGCCAAGACGGCCAGTATCGCAAGGGCAGGGATCCAACTCGGTACAATTCGAATCATCGACGCATTCCTCAATGAGGTTCGTTGTGTTGGGAAATCGGCTGCGAGAGTCGCAATGGGTAGGAAAAAGAAGGCAGGTGGGCCGTCCATGCGACCGACAAACCAGTCGCCGCGGGGTTTCATTGTAATTCCCTGCGGCCAGCCTGGGCACCTGCGCCCACTATCAAATCCGGCGAATACGCGAGGGAGAAATTCGTCGTAGCGAACGGATACCCAAGCCCTCCGTCCCCGCGCCCCCAACCCCCGCTCTACTCCACGCCTTACTCCCACTCAATCGTCGCCGGCGGCTTCGTGCTGATGTCGTACACCACGCGGTTCACGCCTTTGACCTCATTGATCACGCGAGTCGAAATGCGGGCCAGCAAGTCGTATGGCAGCCGGCTGAAATCGGCCGTCA